>JBGQMY010000009.1:0-40976 GCA_041500865.1 Candidatus Micrarchaeia archaeon
CAACAGGCTCGCCATGCCTTTTGCCGCGGATTATCTTCCTTATCAGGTCAAATATGAAGTGCATCTGCCTTCCGTCAGTGTGGTAATGGGGCCCATAAAGCGTTGAAGGGATGAACTGCATGTATTTCAGCCCATATTGCTTGTTGAGGGCAATCAGGCCGGCATACAGCATCCTCTTTGTCATCGCATAGGTGAACAGGCTCTCTATCGGGATTCCTTTCAGGTAGTTTTCCTCCTTTAGCTCATATGACGGGTCGTATGAGCAGCTTGTGCCCATCGCAACAAGCTTTGCCTGCGGCTGCTCCCTTGCCCAATAGTCCAGAATGTTGGTGTTTATCCTCTGGTTTATGACCCACTGCTCCCCGCTGTGATACAGGCAGAAATCGCCTGCCTGGGTCCATGCCGCCAGATGGTATATCATGTCGAACTTTCCTTTCTGCTTCCCGAACGCGGACTCTATGGAGCCCTGCTTTGTCAGGTCGCATGTCTTTGAGCTTATCTTCTCGATGCTGTGACCATCCTTCTCCAGCTTGGAGCACAGTGGCGTTCCAAGGAAACCCGTTGCGCCAGTCACAAGGATTTTCATGTCAGCTCTCCTCCTTCGGGTCTACGGGAAAATAAAACTCAACGCCCTTTTCTACCAGTTCCCGGTTCTTGGCCAGTATCTCCTTTTTGAAATTCCATGCCAGCACGTAGTATATGTCCGGCTGCCTTTCCAGGTTCTTTTCAAGCACTATCGGTATGTGCATGCCAGGCGAGTATAGGCCTTCCCTGAGCGGGTTTATCTCCACAAGGCAGTCCAGGTACTGCGTGCCTATGCCGAAGTAGTTGAGCAGTGTGTTGCCCTTCACAGGGGCGCCCATGCCGTATATCGTCTTTCCATTCTTTTTTGCGTCGTCAAGGTACGCTATGTTCTTGCGCTTTGCCTCCTTTATCTTTTCTGCAAAGGCCCTATAAGTTTCAATCTCATTGGTTTTTGCCTCGCGCTCCTTGCGGACAAGCTCCAGCAGCCTTCCAGACTTTGGCCTCTTGCCGGTGTGCGAGGCGAATCCCATGACAGAGCCGCCATGGATGGGCGCCACGTAAGCGTCAAACAGGGACAGGCTGTGCCTGTTAAGCAGGTTCTCTAGCGTCTCAAGCGTATAATAGAGCAGATGCTCGTGGTATATCTGGTCAAATGCCAAATTTTCAATGACGTTCTTCATGTATATGAACTGCACGACAAAAACGCCGTCATCCTTGAGCGCCTCGGATATAGCCTCAGATACGGAATGAAGCTCCTCCAGATGGAAGAATATGCCTGATGCGTTTATTACGTCAAACTTTTTGCCTATTTTTCTTCCTGTTTCCAGGTTGAAAAACGCATGCATAGTCGTTATTCCGGCATTGTTCGCCATCTCCGCAACCCTTTTGGATGACTCCACGCCCAGCACGTCATAGCCGAGCGCCTTGTAATGCTTCAGCTGCGTCCCGTCGTTTGAGCCTATGTCCAATACCGACTTTTCCTTCTTTCCGCTGAAAAACCTGCCATCAACCTCGTCTGCGAGCCTCCTGAAATGGTCGCCAAGGGTCTTTGTCATCCCCGACAGGTAGGTGTGGTCGGAGAACATCACCTCCTTTTTCACGGTGTAGTCAAGCTGCGCTGCCCTGCAGTCCCTGCAGTAGACCACGCGGAGAGGGTAGAACGGCTCCTTCCCAACCTGCTCCTTTGCCAAAAAATTGTTGCCCCATGGCTGGCTGCCAAGGTCTATCACCGGCTCTAGGTTGCGAGAAGAGCAAATCCTGCATTCCATTGCCAATAACTGGTGCGCATAGCATTTAAAAGTTTGCTTAGGCCGGATTTTGCTCCTCGCCCCAGCTGCCCGTCTTGACAAACTCCATGTATTTCCTTATGGCGTCCCTGCTTTTTGGGACAGCCGTGAACCTGCAGACCTTGGATATGTTGGCATCATACGTTTCGCGCGGCTGCTCGTACAGCGCCATCTCGAGGCTCTTTCCTGCCATTTCCGCTATTTCCTCGCCGCTGACCGTTCCGTCGCCGCACAGGTTGAACGTCTCGTTCTCAGTGCCCTGGCCCGCCAGCATGTCTTCCATGACCCTTGCCACGGACGGGGTGTCGATGTACTGGTATTTGGAAAGCGGGGAAACGAACGTCTTGCCTGTATGCACTATGTCATAAACCAGGTTTTTCTTCAGGTTGGGCCCGACCATGTTGCCGAGCCTGAATATTAGATAGTTTTTTGCATACCTTTTGACAAGCCTCTCGGCCATGCACTTGTCGAAGCCGTAGTTTGAGAGGTATTTCCCCTCTATCTCCGCGTCCTCCCTGTTCCTGTCCTGGTCCTCATGGTCGTTGTAAACCGCGATGCTGGACACATAGACGTATTTACGGAACGTAAAATCCGAAAGCGTGTCCATGACTGAGCTTACGTTCATGCCAAAGTCCGCCTTTGGGTCGGAGTCAGCGAGCCTCTTTATGGAGTTTCCGTTGGCATTTATGAGGATGTCAAAATCCTTTGGCGTCTCTGCATAGTTTTCCTTTGATATGCCAATAACGCCGTAAGGGTATTTTGTCCAGAAGTATGCGTATATCGCCGAGCCCAAGAACCCGTTATATCCGATTATCCCGATTTTCATAGTCCCGCCTTTTTCATTTCATTTTATCATTTCTTCTCAGCAACAATCAAAATTTCGCCCATGCAGGTGGCGTAACGGACAGGCCGCCTCAGGATGGCCGATTTAAAAAATCTCAGGACGTTTATGAGATGGATTTTTGCGTAGGATGCGGAGAACAGGAGATACCTGAAAAAGGCAATCCCTGACACCGCGTACATGAATCTGAAATAGGACAATTTGGCGTTGTTGAAAAAAGAAAGAAGCGGTTTGCTGCCTGAAAACAGCCTGCGGATGCGGGGCTCAAATGGCAGCCGCGGTACCCAGTAGAATCTTTTGAGGACCGGCGTGAAACCGGAACGCTGCAATGAATCGGAAAGCAGCTCAAGGTTCCAGCCCTGCAGGTGCCCCAGCTCGTTTACTGGATTATTGGAAGGCTCAAAGGTTTGCACCTCGGCCGGCAAAACCATGATAACCGCTCCCCCGGCCATGAGCTTGCTGTAAAACTTTTTTAATTTGGAAAACGGGTCTTCCACGTGCTCAAGCACGTGCGAACAGTATATCGCGCTCGCTTTGCCGTCGCCAATTGAATCTATGTCGTTGACGCAGCCAATCCCGTTGTCTTGCATGTAATGAAGGGCGCCCGTGTCAACCTCGACAACAGTGACGTTTTGCAGCTTTCGGGTCTTTTCCCCGATTCTGCCCCCAAAATCCAGCACGCGCTCCCCCCAGTCGCCCTTTTTGCCAAAATGGAAAAGGAAGGCGTACTCGCTCTCCTGGGCGACGTAATCTTCCACGCTGCCGCCATTCTTTTTGATGTCGCCCAGAACGTTATCTTCAAAAAAATGCGAATAGTCCTTTGCGTTCATACCCCTGTCCATTTCATGCGCCTCAGTAGTTCCTGAACCTGTAATCGCGGAAGGCCTCGTAGCCCTTCACGAGCTCCTGTATGCCCTGCTCAAGCGGATACTTGAACGTGAACCCGGTTGCAAGCATCCTGTCGTTTGAGACCACGTAGTTTCTCTTGTCAGGGTCGCTCCCTATGTCCCCGTAGAATATGTTCAGGTCAGGTATGAATTTCTTTATGGCGAGGGCAAGCTCCTCCTTTGTTATGTTGTAGTCCGGATGCCCGACATTGTATATCCTGTTCTTCATCTTGTCCCAGTTCGCAATCGTCCACAGGAACGCCCTGCCTGCGTCCCTCACATGCGCAAAGTTCCTTTTGAACGTTTTCTCAAAAAGCACGAGCGTCTTGTCCTTGAACGCCCTGTAAACGAAATCGTTGACCAGCGGGTCGGTCCTCATCCTCGGCGAGAAGCCGAACAGCGTGGCCAGCCTGAAGCAGACGTAGTCCCCGGCTTTCGTTATCTCCTGCTCGGCAGCAGCCTTGCTCCTGCCGTACGTTGATATGGGGTTGAGCGGGCTTTCCTCGGTGCATGCGGACTTCCCGTCAGTGATGCCGTATCCGGAATTCGTTGTCGGGAATATTATCCTGGAGCCTTTTTTCCTGTATTTGAGGATTGTCTTTATCGCCCCGTGGTTTATCATCCAGGTTATCTCCGGTTTCTGTTCCGACACCGGGAATCCGACGACCGCGGCCAGCGGGATTATGAACTCGTACTCTTCCTTTTCCAAAACGCCCTTCATGAAGTTCTCGTTCGTCACGTCGCCGTACACGAACCTGATGTTCCCGCTGTGGAAGAGGTTGAACAGCGTGTTCTGCGCATAGCTGAGATTGTCAATCACCGTTATATGGAACCCCCTTTCCACAAGCATCTCGCAGAGCACCGAGCCAAGGTAGCCTGCGCCGCCTGTCATGAGTATCCTGCTGCTTTTTGCCATCTCCCTTAGCCTTTTTTCCGTGTTACCGTCAAAATCCATCGCAAAAACCCTCTTTTCTGCCTTGGTTTTCATTAACTTGCAATCTTTTTTAAAATGTTGTCTAATGCATAACAAAAGGTGCAATTATGGATATAATATCCGAAAACGCCAAAAAGACCATCCAAGGCCTTTCAAGCGTGGACTACAAGCAGATATACAGCGTCGGAAAAATAGTGGCGCATGCGATGAAGGCAGGAAACAAGCTCCTTGTTGCAGGCAACGGCGGCTCTGCTGCTGATGCCCAGCACCTTGCAGGCGAGCTGGTCTGCAAGTTCCTTAAGGACAGGAAGGGCTATCCGGCCATTGCGCTCAACGCCAATGCCAGCGTAATCACGGCATGGGCGAACGACGTTGGCTATGACACGGTCTTTGCCAGGCAGATAGAGGCGCTTGGGAAAAAAGGGGATGTTTTCCTTGGCATAACGACCAGCGGCAACTCTAAAAACATCATCGAGGCTTTCAAGAAATGTAAGGAGATTGGCATAACGACCGTGCTGCTTGAAGGCGGCAAAAAAGGAACAGCAGAGGCCTACGCCGACATCGCCATAAAAGTAGGCCTTGACGAGACCCCGAGGATACAGGAATGCCACATCTTCATTGTCCACAACCTCTGCTATGTGATAGAGGAAGAGATGGCAAAGGCCTAATTTTCCGTCCTCCAGGTGACCATGCCGTTGAAGTCAAAGTCAAAGTTCACGAGCCTTGCGCCTTCCCTGGCCATGGCGTTTATTATCTTCTTGCGTTCAGCTATGTCGCTCATGAAGAACAGGAACCCGCCCCCGCCCGCGCCGCACAGCTTTCCGCCGTATGCGCCGGCATCCATGCCTGCCTTGTACATCCTGTCTATCTCCGGATAGGTGACGCCGGGAAGCTTTCTCTTTTCAATCCAGCTTTCATTCAGCAGCCCGCCCATCGTCTTGACATCCCCGTTTATGATGGCGTCCTTCATCCCATAGGCGCAGTCCCTTATCTTTTTTAAATATTCTATGCTTTCGCCGCCCTTCCTTATGTCCCTGTCCTTCATTTCCTCCACCTTGGACGCGGTCTCGGCCCTTGGCGTAGGCGTCTCAAAAAGCAGCATTGACGAATGCAGCTCTGAAACAAGGTCAGATTCCAGCCTTAGCGGGAACATCCTTATCCTTTCCTTCCTGAACTCAATGAAGTTGAATCCCCCGAATACGGCCGCATACTGGTCCTGGTACCCGCCCGCCCTCTTGAGCACCTCCCTTTCTATATGGTATGCGGTCTTTGCAAGCTTGTCCCTGTCCATGAGCGGCTTGCCGGCTGCGTTGAATATGGCAGCCATGAGCGAGACCACGAGGCCGGATGAGCCTGCCAGTCCGGAGTTCTTGGGCGCTGCGGAATGGACTATCAGCCTGTACCCGTCCTTTGGGTCCAGCTTTGCGTATTCCATGACCGCCTTGACTATGTCCACGTTTGTTTCCCTGTTTTTATCAAACTCAAGGCCCAGGTCCTCTATCTTCTTGTCAATGTCCCAGTCATGGGATATTACCCTTGTGTTTTTCTCGTTTGTCTTGGAGAATGCCGTGTATGAGTAGAGGTTTATGCCGACGTTCAGGACTGCCCCCCCATGTTCATGGAAGAAGCTCGGCAGGTCGCTGCCGCCCCCGCCTATGCCTATCCTGGAAGGCGAGCGCGCCTTTATCGTTATGTCATGGTCCATATACTGCTGTTCCAGCGCGGTATTTAAAAATTATATCATCTTTGATTATCAGATGGCGGCAGGCGGCTGCGCCAGGGCAATCCTTATCCCCGGGCGCGGAACCGCCGATGTTGCAGGGGCGCATGGCATGGCGAAGATTGCGGTAATAGGCGGCTCTGGGCTTGACAACCCGGACATCCTGAAAAGCGAAAAGGAGGTGGCAGTGCACACAATGTACGGGCCCGTTACTGTCAGGGAGGGGGTCTTGGACGGCGTCTCCGTAGTGCTGCTTGCCCGCCATGGGGCCAAGCATGAAACAGCAGCGACCTGGATTAACTACAGGGCCAATGTCTTTGCCCTGAAAAAGCTGGACGTGACGCATATACTTGCGATGACTGCGGTCGGGTCCCTCCGCGAGGAAATCAGGCCCGGCGACCTGGTCTTTCCGAGCCAGTTCATAGACTGGACCAGCCAGCGCGCGCTGACATTCCATGAAAATGCCGTTGTCCACACCCCGCTCTCAGAGCCGTACTGCCCCGCGCTGCGGCAGCTTGCGGCAAAGGCCGCAGCAGGGCTCAAAATCCGGCACCACAGCGACAAGACGCTTATCGTGATAGAGGGCCCGAGGTTCTCAACGCGCGCCGAAAGCAACGTATACAGGATGCTTGGCGCGGACGTGATCAACATGTCCGGCGTGCCGGAGGCCCAGCTCGCCCGGGAGGCAGGCATCTGCTACCTGCCAATCGCGATGGTTACCGACTACGACTGCTGGAAGGAGCATGAGAAGGCAGTTACGTTCGACATGATAATGGACCAGATGGCAAAGAACGCCCAAACAGGCACCTCCTTTTTGCGGGCCATCATCCCGGAAATAAAGGACACCGATTGCGGCTGCGCGGCAGGGATGCATCCTGCGATGAAAAGCCAGCTTGAAGGGCCGGCTTCGCCGCAACCCGGCGGAAAAAGCGATTTATCTTCATATATCAGGACAATCCCAAATTTTCCTAAGCAGGGCGTCATGTTCCGCGATGTTACGACGCTTTTCAAGGACAAGGCCGGGTTCAAGCTGATGATAGACAGGCTGCTTGGCATCTACAAGGACAAGAAGATAGACAAGATTGTCGGCATAGAGTCGCGCGGCTTCATCATAGCTTCGGTTTTGGCGTACAAGCTGGGCGCAGGGGTGGTGCTTGCAAGGAAGCCGAACAAGCTGCCCGCAGAGAAGATATCGCATGAGTATGAGCTTGAGTACGGCAGGGACAGGATTGAGATGCATGTTGACGCGATAAGGAAAGGCGAACGCGTTGCAATAGTTGACGATTTGATTGCGACAGGCGGGACCGCGGCAGCGGTCGCGAAGCTTGTGGAGCGGCTGGGCGGGGAAATAGACTCCTTTGCCTTTGTCGTGGACTTGCCGGAGCTTGGCGGAAAGGAAAAGCTGAAGCCGCACAAGATATACACGCTTGTGGAGTTTGAGGGAAAATGAAGTCCTTAGTGGTGTTGCGATGACAGTTCCAGGCGTTGCCAAAAGGGGCAGGAAGGTCTTTGTCAGCCTTTTTCCAGCCTGCGAGGACCAGCACGTTGCCAAAGACTCCTGCATGATAGCTTATGTCATGGGCCGGGATTTCGGATACGACGGCATTGTGGCTTGCAATAGGAACGGCGAATATCCGTCGCTGGCAACAGAAACGCCAGGCCTGAAAATGGATTTCATAGACTGCACAGGCATCCGATTTTTTGACCGCCTTATATACATTTTGAAAAATGCCGGAAAAATTGACGTGCTGCAGGTCATGCAGTTCTCAGTTCCCAGCCTGCTCTGCGGCGCACTCTACAAGAAACTCAACCCAAAAAGGGATTGTATACATAAAGACGGATAAATCCGCTGAATATATATGTGCAAATCCAAACGGCATTGGCATAGACGACTTCGTGTTCTTCTCAAAATTCGCGCACTTCGATGTCATCAGCGTCGAGTCGCAGGAGGCCGCGAAGCTCCTGCATAACAACCCAAAGCTCCAGAAATACAAGGATAGCATCATATACCAGCAGAACGGCGTCGACGCAATGAGGCTTTCCGAATTCAGGATACCGTTTGGGCAGAAGGAGAACATTGTCCTGCATGTCGGCAGGATAGGCAACTGGCAGAAGGCGACCGATGTCGCCATTGAGGCATTCTCAAGGATATGCGGCGATTTCCCGGAATGGCGCCTTGTGATTGTCGGCCCGATGAATAAGGATGGCCCAGGATTTGCGCCGGAAACATCCAAGAGGGTGTCAAATCTCGGCAAAGTGCCGAAAGAGGAGCTTTTCAGGACATACGCGAAGTCAAAGATACTGTTCGCGCCGTCCAGGAGCGAGGGATTGCCGGCAGCGGCATTGGAAGCCGGCTACTTCGGGACCGTGCTTCTGGGATCGGCAATGAACTCAATGAAGAACCAAATAAACAACAATGATGAGTTTGGCGACACATGCCCGATAGACGACGTGAAATGCTTCGCTTCCAAGCTGGCAGCGCTGATGAAGGGCGGCGACAGGCTCAAAGAAATGTCCGCCGGGATAGCAAAGCACATAGAAACCAATTTTGAATGGCACGCGGTATGCGCGCAGCTTGAGGAAGAATTCAACAGGGTGAGGCAAAAATGAAGATTGTAGTTACAGGAGGGGCGGGCTTCATAGGCTCGCATTTGGTGGACAGGCTTGTGTTGGAGCAAAACGATGTGCTTGTCCTGGACGACCTTTCCACAGGGAGAGAGGAAAATGTCAATAAGGGTGCCCGGCTCATCATAATGGACCTGATGGACCCGAAGCTTGCAACGGTAATCAAGGATTATGATGCGGTTTTCCATCTTGCGGCGGACCCGGACGTGAGGACAAGCTTCTCAAATCCGGAAAGATCGTTCAAAAACAACGCAGTAGCGACCTTTGGCCTGCTCGAGGCGATGAGGGACGGCGGCCCGAAGAGGCTTTTGTTCACATCGACTTCCGCAGCCTATGGGATAGCCAAGATTCCGACCCCGGAAACTGCCCCATGCGCGCCCATAAGCGTGTACGCGGCATCCAAGCTCGCGTGCGAGGCGATGATATCCGCATATTCATATTGCCACGGAATAAAATCGACAATAGTGAGATATGCAAACATATTCGGCGAAAGATCCAGGCATGGCATAATGTACGATCTCTTCCTTAAACTAAGCAAGGATCCGTCTTCGCTGGAGGTGCTTGGGGACGGAAAACAGGCAAAATCATATCTCCATGTCTCGGATTGCGTCAATGCCACCCTGCTTGCATTCAAAAAACAGCAGAGCCAGCTGGAGGTCTTCAATATTGGCAGCGAATCGACAACCACCGCATATGAGGTAGCCAAGATGATGGCAGAAGAAATGGGGATTGAGCCGAAAATCCGGTGCGCCGGCGGCGAGGCATGGAAGGGGGATGTGACAAGGATGCTTCTGGACACCTCAAAAATAAAGGAACTCGGCTTCTCGCCGCAAGTGCCGTTCAAGGACGGCCTGAAAAGGTATGTGAATTGGCTAAGGGGGTCTGCGAGGCCATGACATGAAAGTATTAATAACTGGTGCAGCTGGATTCGTCGGCTCCAGGCTCTGCAAGCATTTCGAGTCAAGAGGCCATGAGGTGATAGCATGCGACAACTTCCGCTTCGGGTCGCACAAAACGCTTAAGGGATTCAAAGGGAAGGTGTTTTCCAAGGATTTCTCATCGATAACAGACGATGATTTGGCCGGAGTGAATGCCGTTTTCCATGAGGCTGCGATATCCGATCCCACTTTCAAGTCAGAGACTGAGATAATGGAGACCAACTTCCAGGATGCGTCTGCGTTCATGGACCGCTGCTGCGGCCTTGGGATACGTTTCATATATGCTTCCTCATCTGCCGTATATGGAAATACCAAGACACCGAACGTTGAATTCATGGACGAGAAGCCGCATAATGCCTATGCCATGTCCAAGCTTAAGCTGGACCATTATGCCATAAAAAAGATGAAGGACGGAAACAGGATAAACGGCCTGAGATACTTCAACATATATGGCCCTGGCGAGGAGTTCAAGGGCAAGCCATCGTCAATCGTATTCCATTTCCTGAAAAGCTTCCTTTCAGGGGACCGCCCGGTGATTTTCGGGGACGGCAAACAGAGGCGCGATTTCATATACATAGAGGATATCCTCAATGCGAACGAGCTGGCCATTTCAGCCAAGGAAAGCTTCATAGTCAACGTGGGCAGCGGAAAATCAACATCTTTCAATGATCTTTATAGGCTGATAGAGGAAGAGCTTGGAATGGAAGAAACAGGCCCGATATACAAGCCGAATCCATCCCCCAGCAATTACCAATACAATGTCGAGGCCAGCCTGGACTTATGCGCGCACAAGCTTGGATTTGTTCCATCCTGGAGTCTAAAGAACGGCATAAAGGAATTTGCCGCATATCTGGAGGCGGTATTATAGTGAGCAGCAATCCGTATAAAGACTCCTGGTGCCAGCCTTTAAAAGCTTAGCGCGCATGTATTATTATGGACAACTTATCGCATGTTGTAGTCACCGGCGGAGCGGGATTCATAGGAAGCAATATCGCCAGGAAACTCATCCAAAGAGGCGATGAAGTTTCAGTTGTTGACAATATGCACACCGGCTCGCCCGGGAACCTAGGCGGAGTCGGCATAAAGAAGCTGTACAAGGAAAATGTCGGAAACATCGGCAAGCTCGGGATGGGCGATGTGGATTATATCTTTCATGAGGGGATATATTCCTCATCTCCGATGTACAGGGAAGATAAGAGGCTTACCGGCAAGGCCGTTTCGGAATTCATAGAGCTGATGGAGTTCGCGAGAGCCAAGGACATAGGGGTTACTTTCGCGTCAACCTCTTCGATATACAATGGATTTAAGCCACCGCACAGGGAAGACATGCTTCCGCTGGTAAGGGATTTCTATACAGAAGCCAGATATCCGATGGAGAGGATAGGCAAGCTCTACTCCGACATATATGGGATAAAGGTAATTGCGCTGAGATACTTCAGCGTTTATGGGCCACACGAAAAGGCAAAGGGCGAGTATGCAAACCTGATTACCCAGTTTATGCTGGGCATGGCAAAGGGAAAGAGGCCGGTGATATACGGGGACGGAAGCCAAAGGCGGGATTTCATCAATGTTGATGACGTTGTCAAGGCAAACATCATGTCGATGGAGAAGAGAAATCTGAATTATGGTTTTTTCAACGTCGGAACCGGAAAGAGCTACAGCCTGAATGAGATGGCGGGGATGCTGAACAAGAGCATGAGGAAGAGCATAGCTCCGAGATATGTAGAGAACAAGGCTTTCAATTATATTCATGAAACGCTTGCGGATGCCTCGCTGTGCAAAGAAAAGCTTGGATTTGAAGCCAAGATTAGCCTTGAAACAGGGATAAAGAATCTGGTCAGTTTCTACGGATACTGATTGAAAATGGCAGAAGATGGATAATATGGCAACATTGGAGATAACAACCCGGATAGGATGCAGCAATATGTGCGTGTATTGCCCGCAGAAGCTTCTTTTGGATAGTTATGCATTAAGGAACGCAGAGGCAGACAAATATGTAATGTCATTTGAGGACTTCAAAACCTGCATAGGCAAAGTGCCAAAAAACGTGCATATACACTTTACCGGCTTTGCCGAGCCGTTCCTGAACCCAGACTGCATGGAAATGGCAGAATATGCGGATAAGGCAGGATACCCAATTCATATTTATACCACGCTTATGGGCATGCATCCATCAGACATGCATAAAATTTCTTTGATGAAAAACCTTGTCGGGCTTGTCGTGCATCTTCCAAGCAGGCAGAATGACACGAAGATAGTTGTTGACGGCAAATACCTCAATAACCTTGAAAGCGCATGCGAGCGCATCAAGCCGCTGGAATTTGTCTATTTTGGCGAACTGGACGACAGGATTAAAGGAATCGTGGGGGGGGGGGGCTTACCTGAAAGACAAGGCAACGCTTCATGACAGGGCCGGAACATTAAGCGAGGATAAATTGGTTGGATTCAATTCTGTTTCAAAACAGGAAAGGAAAAAAGGCGTCATAACCTGCTATTCCTGCGGAAACAAGTTAGACCACAATATCCTTCTTCCAAACGGCGACGTTGTACTGTGCTGCATGGACTATGGCATGAAACACGTTATTGGCAACCTGCTGACAGACGATTATGTCTCGTTGTTCCAGTCCAAAGAATACAAAAGGGTAAAAAGCGGACTTTCAAACCCAAATGAGGACATTATATGCAGGGATTGCTTCAATTCCATTGAAAGAAAAGGCGTTTGGGGATGGATAAGATACCTCAATGCAGTGCGGAAAGAATGGATTTAAGGACGTTATGGCATTAGCGAATAGCGTTAAACCCAGCTCCCAAACCAAAGCATAGTTTTTTATATTTCCCGCACGGTATGCCGTTATGACCTGGGAAGAGAAAAACTATCAAGGATATTCGAGCGGAACGCTTGGCAGCGCCCTTTTGGAAGAAAACGTCTTTTATGAATCAGAACGGGCCTTCAGGCTTCATTTCAACAGCGCTGCAGATTTCGGCAAGTGCATCGACTTCGGCGGCAGGATAGGGGAAAGGACGAGAAAAATACGCGATATTGTTGTATTTGAGATTGACAAGGGCTCAATAGAATGGATGAAGAATGAAAAAATACTATGTATCGGCAATATCGAGGGCATACAGGACAATTCGCTGGACATGGTCTATTGCTCCCATGTTTTGGAGCACATAAAGAACTATAACATGACATTGGACACGATCCGCAGGAAACTGAAGGATGGCGGGCAGCTTATTCTGGTGGTGCCCGTCGAGTTCCCAAAGATTGATTTCGGCGGTTTTGTAATAGACGAGAACGGCCATATACAGAATTGGGGCCTGCCGAACATTTTCACGGTCCTTGACAACAGCGGCTTTGCGGTTGAGGGCTGGAAGACGCTGTTCGTCCCCCTAATCCCATTCTCAAAAAGGCTGTTCTGCCATTCCAGGTCAGTTCCAAGGGCGGTTAAGACAGCATACCTTGACATCCAGTCCAAACTTCTCAAACACAAGACAATCCGCTTTGTGGCGTATGCCATATGCGCAGCCATGTCGTTTTCCATAAATTCATTTATAGTTTTTCCGTTTTCCGTTTTTGGGAAGAGGCCCCCTTCATTCTTCATAAATCCGATTCTTGGCGAGATTGTCGTTTACTGCAGAAAACCGGGGCAATAGCCAAGAATAAGCGTTTTAAACCCGACAACCGGATGCTTTTTAAATTCGGGCTGCCATCGCTATTTTCAATGTTCCATCAGCTCAAGGCGCAGCGTTTAGGCATTAAAAATGATGTAGCATCCTGGCGTTTCCCATGAAAACCATAATGTCCAGGACCGGCGAAAAGCTGGGGATAACCCTGTTTGACAATGGCGGCAACGCGCGGGAGCTGGAAAGCATGGAAGAATACTATTTCCTGGTCAACCTGTGGGGGAACGCAAGGCGCTGCCTGAAATACATCATAGCGAAATCTTTGGTAAGGATGGACGCTGTCTCGCTGTTCGTGCTTTCCAAGTTTCTCATGAAAAAAATGGCTGGCGCCGAAATCACTACCGAGCGAGACCAGCTCTTTGAGAGGCTGTCCGGGATTCACCATTTTGAGCTGCTCTTCAGGGGCAGGAGAATCCAATTTTCCCAAAATCCCGGCTTCATCTTCAACACCATCCACCAGGTATTCACTGAAAACCAGTATAATGTAAGCGAAAAGAACGTAATGGGCAAGATTGTAGTTGACGCTGGCAGCCAATTAGGAGATTTTTCAATACTTTGTGCCTGCTATGGGGCAAAGAAAGTCTATGCCTTTGAGCCAATAGAAAAGGATTTCAAGATTTTGCAGCAGAATATAAAGCTGAATGGATTAGAAGATATCATAATCCCATTCCAAAATGCGGTCGGATCAGAGAATGGGAAAGTCAACATTGGCTCCGCTACAAGTCCAGTGGATGTTGATTGTATAGCATTAGACACTTTCCTAGATGGAGAAAGGATTGATTTCCTGAAGATGGATATAGAAGGAGATGAGGAAAAAGCGCTCATCGGGGCAAAAGAGACTATCAAGAAATTCAAACCAATATTGTCTTTTGCAGCATACCACTATAATGGCAAATATAAGACTAGGCTTCAGGAAGTAGTGCATTCAATAAGGCCTGATTATGCGATAAAGCTGAACTCGTTCTACGAGGAGGACTTCTACTGCGAATAGCGTTTTTTAAACCCAACTTCTTAACTGAAGTATATGCAGCTTGCGATACTTTGCGGCGGATTGGCTACGAGGCTCGGCGGCCTGTCCAAGGGCGTCCCAAAGGCCCTGATGGGCATCAACGGCAGGCCCTTCCTTGATTTGATATTCGAAAGATACAGGGCAGCCGGCTTCACCAGGTTCGTGCTTCTTGCAGGGTACCTTGCAGACCAGCTCAAAGGTTACGAGTCGGCGGACACATCGATGGTGGTTGAGCCAGAGCCCCTTGGCACAGGCGGCGCGGTGCTAAACGCCCTTGGCCAGCTGGAAAGCAGGTTCTGGCTGGCAAACGGCGACACCTACCTCATGGCGCCGGATATGGCGGAATTCGTGGCATTCTCAATGGACAAGCCGGCCTCCATGTACATGACGTACGAGGACGCGTTCGACAAGGATGTCCCGAGACTGGAAAATGGCAGGATAACCGGCTTCACCAGGAGCGACACAGGCAGGGACTGGGTCAATGCAGGGCTTTTCTCCTTCTCTAGGGATGCACTGAAGGGGTTCGGCAAAGGCAAGCTGGAGCTCGAGAAGGACGTCCTTTCAAAAATCGCGTCACAAGGCGGGCTTTACGGCTTCAGGGGGAAAGGCAAGCTGTTTGACATAGGCAGGCCCGAGCGGCTTGAGCTGTTCAGGAACTTCATGAAGGAAAAGGGCAAAAGGAAGGCAGTGCTGATAGACAGGGACGGGACGATAATGGAGCATGTTCACTACATCAACGACCCGGACAGGGTTGTCATCAGGGAGCTTGTCGTTGAAAAGCTCAAAGCGTTCCGTGATGCGGGCTACATGGTTATCATGGTCTCCAACCAGAGCGGGATAAAAAAAGGCCTGATAACAAAGGAGCAGCATGACGCGGTCATGCAAAGGATGGACGAGCTGCTGGCCGAGAAGGGCCTGGAGCTGGACGACGTGCTCTTCTGCTTCTCAACGGACAAGGACAACGACCCAAGGCGCAAGCCAAGCCCTGGCATGATTTTTGAGGCGAGGGACAAGTACGGCCTTGACCTTTCGCAGTGCGTCATGGTCGGGGACAGGGAAGACGTTGACATGGAGGCTGGCAGGCGCGCAGGCATCGGAAGGTGCTACCTTGTTGATGATTTCGTCAAAAGCGCAAAACCCTAATGTTTATTAAGTTTTCAGCGCAACTAGCAACCATGATAAGGATTTACTACATAGCTTCAGAGAAGTTCAAGGACGCGAAAAAGCTGCTGGAGGAGAATCCTTATGCAGAGGACAGCTTCGCGCATGCGGGATACACGCTCAAGGACGCCAAGGACTACGGCTTCAAGGCATCCGGCTACTACATTTACGTGGACAGCGACGAGGCGTTCATAAAAAAGGCGGATGCCAAGCTCAAGGGCATGGCGGATGTCGTTGAAGGCAAGGAGCTTGAAGGCGTAAAGGCCAAGATAGACGAGGAGCAGAGCAACGCCATAAGCGGCTTCGGGTCGATATTCGGCTGATGGCGGCTATGCCTTCATGCCCAGATATTCCTTTTTTGTCATTTTTGCGCCTCTTATGCAGGAATTTATTATGACATTCTGCTGCCTTGACCATTCCCTGTCGCTGTGGCTAAGGACATATTTGGACCATAGGTCAACGAACTTTAGTCTCTCTTTTTGGTTTTCCTCAATAAATCCCATCAATTGATTTCATCAGCCTTAGCTTTAAATCCCTTTGGGATAATTAGAATATCGTGACAGAAGAACAGGAAACAAGGAAGATTGCTTCGAGAGGCATACCGTCCAAAGAGTCCATCTACCTTCCGGCGCACAACAGCCCGGAGGTAAGGCGCTTCCAGGACGACAACGAGAACGGGACAAGGAACGTCTGGCAGCTGGCAGAGATTGTAAATTTTGTCTTCCCGTCCAAATACCAGAGGGTATACAACGATATTGCGCTGAAGTTCATGTCAAAGGTCATAAGCAAGCTGGAGCTGGACTCAGAGGGCATAACCGGGTTCGTGAAGGAAAGCGGCGTGTCCAAGGCAACATTCTACAACAGGATACTGCCCAGGCTCAGGCGCGTGGGCATGATAAAGCTGGAGCGCGAGATTGAAAGCGATTTGAAGGCGACCAAGAAAAGGAGGAAGATGAGGATTTCGCTGAGCAAGACATTCGGAAACTATTTTTCAAAGATAGGGGAAAGCTGGCTTGCGTTGGTTGACGACGCAAGGAGCTCAACTGAGCAGGAAAAGCAAAGACGGCTGTAATTCATTTCTTGTGGTTATGGCCTTTCAGCTTGCCGGCCATCTCCTTTGACTCGCTGGCTATCTTCTTCAGCCGCGACTTCTTCTGGGCGATTTCTTCCCCTATCTTCGCCTCGCCTTCGGCAATCTCAGATAGCCGTTGGTCTATCTTGGTTGACGTCCTCTCAAGCTCCCCGAGGTACGACTCTATGGCCCTTGCGCTGGCCTTCTCGTCTATGTCCCTTATCTCGGATTCCGCCTTTGTGACAAGCCGCCTTATGTCGTCCGTTTCCTTCATGTAGGACTCAAGGTACCTGTCCAGCTTGGCCTCAAGCTTCCCGGTCTCCTCTATCTCCTTTTTCAATGACTCCACTTCAGCTTTTTTCCCTGAAACGGCCTTCCTTGCCTTTGAAACCCCTGTGAGGAACTCGTCCCTCTTTCCGTTTATGGCGTTTACCGCAGAAAGCGCATCCTCAAGCTGTTTGTTGATTGCTGCTGCGCTTTCCTTGATGGATTCCGCCTTCCTTTCAGTGTCCTTCCTTGCCTTCTCAACGAGCGAATACGTGTCTTCAAGCGCCGAAAGCCTTTCCTGGTCCTGCATAAGCTCGGCCTCAAGCTCGGTTATGCCCTTTTCCATGTCCCTGTTCTTTTTCCTGGTCTCGTCCTTGAGCCCCCTAAGCACGGAATCCAGCTTCATGTACGCGCCGCTTGCCTCGTCCACAAGCTCCTTCGCCATCCTGCCCCTCTGGCTCACGTGCGACGCTATCTCCTCTGCGCCCTTCAGGTCCTTCCTGAGCCCGTTTATCCTCTTTTGCAGGGCAGCGACCTTTTCCACTATGCCATTGACTTTTTCTTCGCCGTACCTTTCAAGCTGCGGCAGTTCGGCGTTGAGCTTGCCCTGCTTGGCCTCAAGCTCCTTTATGCCGTTGCCCAGCGTTTCCGCCTCTTCAGCGTATTCCGCCATCTTCTCCCTTATCTTCGCGAATGAGGCCTCTGCCTTTGATTCCTTTGCCGGCGCAGGCGCTCCCTCATCATGCTGCGCCCTCTTTGGCATCCTGTTGTCCTGGGATATCTCGTGCGCCCTTCCCCTCTCGTGCCTGCGCTCCTCTTCCCTGGCAGCAGGCATTTCCACCTCTGCTATCGCCTCTTCCGCGGTCTCCTTTGCCTGCCCTTCGCTGACATACGGCAGGCCAGCAGCCTTGCTGCCGCCCAGGTCAAGAAGCCACACCGCAAAAATCTTGGTCAGCTTGTATTCCAATTTTAAGTAGCCCTCGTCCTCAAGTACAAGCAGCCATTTCTTTATCTTCTTCTTGTCAATCCCAACCTGTTTGGCAAGCTCGTCCAGCTCAATCCTCTTTTTCTGGCTGAGCAGGTCTATAAGCCTGTCTATCTCGGTGTTTATTACGATGTCATCCATCGCGCTTTTCCCCCACCTTGACTTTCCACGTGCCGCTGAGCTTCCTTGCAGCCCTTTCCAGCGCCTTCCTGGCCACCAGGTCGTGCTGGCCGTACGTGTCTATCTCAAAAAGCGTCTGGCCCTTTGCGACGAGCGCTGCCCTGTCAATGGGCTTCCCGAAGGCGCCCCTCATCCCCTTCTGGATCCTGTCCGCCCCTGCGCCCGCGACCATCTTGTTTTCCCTTATTATGTGGTGCGGATACACGCGGACTTTCGCGAAAAACCTGTCAAGCAGCTCCTTTTCCAGCACCTTGTTCATGGACTGGCGCGCAGCCTCTATGGCATTGTCCCTGTGGTACATCTTCTCAGTCGCTACCAACTCGTACCTGCGGTCGTAATCCGGCTTCTTTACCCCCATTATGAACTGGTGCAGGTCCGCGTGCGGCATGGATTTCACGAAGCTTTTCCTGGGCCTCCTCCTGCTGAACCGCGTCCATGCTACCTTGTTGGCGTCCCTTATTGATCTTGCTGGCCTTATGCTCATTCTTCATCACCGGTGTTTATTGAATTTGGTATAGGTCATTCTTAGTGAAAAGCTTTTTAAATGGTCGTTTCTGGCCCGCCTGACGGCTACGAATCAGTTATACAATACCAGGGAGCAGCATCCCAACAGCAGTGTATAGCCCAATCCCAACCACTATGGAGCCGACTATCGTGGGAAGGGCCGGTATCGGCCTCCTCAGGCGCCTGAGCGCCTCCATGGTCGCAAAGAACCCCAAGAAGGCAAACAGCAGCGCAAACCAAAGCATGGCCCCGTATTTCATCGAGCAGACAACCATCATGGACGCCATGAACAGGTCTCCAGTCCCCAAATCAAGCCTCTTGGACTTCTCTATCTCCTTGTTTTCAGAGAAATCCGCCTCTGCCCCAGGCCTGGCAACAGTGACGACCATGGAGATGTTGTTCGTTATTACGGCCTTTGCTATCTCCATCATGTGCCTTGTCATGAACACCGCAATGAAGTCATACGCCACCATCAGGGCGCCGAACAGCAGCACTGCTTCCATGCCCAGCATCATGCCGAACAGCGCTCCCAGCACCGCTGAAACAATCATGCCATAGACATTGTTCCGTTCCATGGGGAACAGCAAACGGCGCACAGAGACAACGGCGCCTATGAAATATCCCGCCATCTCGGCATAGTCAGCATTCACTCCGGCATACTGCATGAC
Organism: Candidatus Micrarchaeia archaeon; assembly: GCA_041500865.1. GTDB lineage: Archaea > Micrarchaeota > Micrarchaeia > Anstonellales > J096 > JAPLWW01. Next base: position 19,287 of record JBGQMY010000009.1, read on the forward strand.
TATGGCGGATGCCAATGCGAAGCAGAAGAATATGGATATGATTTCGACCAGCCTCATCGCGTATTTTATGAGCCCTAGCCTGTTGATTAGCAGGAATCCGATTGCGCCGATGACGATGTAGGCGAAGATGGCCAGCGCGTCCACGATGGGCCCGCCCCCCGTCGGCGAGACGCCCTGCAGCTCCGCGATTCCGATGGGCGCCGTTGTCAGCATCATCGCGCCCAGCATGGTCGAGAACAGCACGGTGTATGCGTAGATGAAGAACAGCTCAAGCCTCAGGTCCATGACTCGCATGTGCGGCAAAGGGGTTAAAAATCAGATGCCGATGCAATCGCTGAACGGCATGATGAACGCGCTTCCAATCAATCCAAAAAAGTCTATTGACTCAAGCATCCTAGAGGTCCGGCCATGGCCGCGCCTTCCGGCAACCATCGATGCGGTCCATAGGTCATTGTCAACCATTGCAACAAGCTTCTTTATGTCTCCGCCGGCTTTTGCGCATTCTTTCATCAGAACCATGCAGTTTTTGGTTTGTCCGAAGCTTGCAGCCCAGTGCATAACAGTCCAGCCGTCTTTGTCTTTTGCAGTAATGTCAGCTCCTGCCTTGATAAGCCGCTCTATCTCTTTGTCGTTCTCGTATATTGCTGCATCAATAAGAGCATCGTTGAGATTCTTCTGCTTTTCATCCGGCAATCCAAGCTTCCCGCTTGGCGCTATGTCATGCTTTGGCTTTATTCTTAACTTTTCAAGCATCCGCTTGAGGAGGGGTTTCTTTTCCTGCATGCCTTTATCTGGCACAAAAGGTGTTAAAAATCAGGAGGCAAGGCAATCCCTAAAAGATGCCATGAACGGGGCGAACGCATCATCCATAAAATCCGCAAATGCGATGAATGGCCTACTTTTATAATTGCCAATTTGCCTGGCTGTTTCGTTATTCATATTCTCTGCGGCAAGCAGCTTCCTTATATTCTTGCCTTTTTTTGCGCATTCTTCCAGAAGCATCATGCAGACTTGGGCATTTCCAGTCTGGGCAGCCCGATGCAATGCTGTCATGTCTTCGCCATCCTTTGACATGATATCGGCGCCTTCTTTGATGAGCTGAGGTATCCTTTTCATGTCCATGCCCCAGCCATAATATGCGCATTTGCGAAGCTCGGCATTGAGATTCTCCTGATTTTCTGAAATTAGCTTAGGATTATCGCTTGGCAGGATGTCGGATTTGGGTTTTGCCGGCTTATCCGTTTGCGCATTCTTCCGGAGCATTTTTTCCTGCATAACCGCATCATGCGCCAAAGAGAATAAAAATAGCGTTGGCGCTAGTCTCTAGTAACCACTTTCACGAACCCGTGCTTCGGGAAATAGATTTCCCCGTTCCTCATCAGCTCGTCTATTATGCGCCTTGTCTTGCCCTCCTCTATGTTCACGCCCTTCGCCTCCTGGATTATCATCTCAACCTCAACCGCGTCATACTGCGAGGACAGCTCCTTGACTATGTCCATAACTTGGATAATCTTCTCCCTTTCGCTCTGGCTCCTGCCCGTGCTTATGATGTCAACGTCAATACGTCCAGTCTCCTGGTCAGTCATTATCGCCTTCATGACGTAGTTCATGATATCCACCGCAACCTTGGCGTCCCTTTCCTGGACAGTGTCGCTCAGCCTCAGCTTCGCGTTCGCCTCAGCCAAACGGACCAAGCCCTCAAGGTACCTTGGCGTTATGGGGACAGAGCCGGTCCTCTGCCCCAGGCTCCTCAGGCTCAGGTAAAACTCCTTTATTGCCTTTGCCGCCTCTGCCGTGAGCCTGGGATTGATGTTCTTCTTTGCGTACGCGATGTATTTCCTGAGGACGTCGGTGCTTATTATGTCCTCCCTCTTTTCGGTTTTTTCATCCCGCTCCTCGCGCGAATCCAGGGCATTGAGGTGCGTTCCGAGTATGTGGTCGGCCAGCCTCTCGTCCCTTTGCACGTCCAGTATGTCCAGTATCGGGAATATCAGGTCAAACCTTGAAAGCAGGGACGGCGGTATGTCAAACTGCTCGCTTATGTGCTTGTTCTGCTGGAACCTCCCGAATTTCGGGTTTGCCGCAGCCACTATCGCCGTTTTCGCCCTTAGCGTTGCCACGATGCCAGCCTTGGCTATAGATACGGTGTTGTGCAGTACGGCGCATTCGGATATGAATGCCTGAGTTGGCCTAACAGTAACATCGTAAACCCATGCCTCGTTTTCATTCCTTACCTTCTCGGTTTTCCTTATTGCCACAAAGCCGATGTCCCCTGTCGCAAACCTCTCAATGAGCCTGAACTGGCCTTCATTTTCCAGCATTTTTGCAAGCATGGCCTTGATGGCAGAGCGATACCTTCCAAGGAATATTTTCCTGCATTCCCAGTATGAGACAGTCGCCCTTTTTATCCCGGAAAATGCCTCAATGTCGTATTGGGACAGGTTTAGCTTCCTGCGGAGCATTATCAGCTCATCATAGCCGCAATTGTCAGCGCTTCCCATCGCGGCGCGCAAGGCATCAACCTTCTTTCTCATCGTTGCGCATACCTTTTCAAAGTTCCTGCGTGTAAAGCAGAATCCCCTTCTTTGGCTGTAAAGGCCGTAGCCAAGAACGGAATTTTCATCTATCTTGAGTTTTTTGAGAAGGCTGAGCACGGTTTTTGCGCATCCTGGGACCACGTCGGTGGTGCTCATGTTCCTCGTTTCCTTTTTCAGGTATTCGTCAAGCCTCTGCCTTTTCTTCTTTCCCAGAAAACCTATGGAGTCGCGGTACCTTTGGATGTTGTCTCTCCCTGTTATTGTCAGGCGGAAGACGTTTCCATCGGCAAACATATGGCTCCTTATGCCGAACCTCAGAAGAAGCGTCTGCACCTGCTCGATGAAGAACCTGTTTTCCCCGACTAGGCCTATGTAATGCTCTGAGAAAGTCCCGTCAGAATCAAACATTGCGCGCAGCATTGCCGACACATGCTCTGGCTTGGCAGACATGAACTGGGGCGGCACTATCTTGTCTGCGCCCTTGCCGACAAGCGAAGGATGGAGCAGCTCCATCTGCCTCAGCGCACCCATGGAAATCATGCGCACAGCCTTTACCCCAGTTCCCGCCCTTTCCGTAAAATATGGCGCAACCCCGAAAGAGGCCGTCGCCGCCACGCTGTAATCATCTATCAGGTCATCGTCCTTGTTGTAGAAGTTTATCCCGTTCTTGCAACCGCGGTTTAGCTCATAGCCGCCGTCTGTTATATGATATCCGGTGACCTTTAGCAGTTCAGGCCTGAATTCTTCCCTGGATTGCGAAAGCGGAAGGCGGCGCGGCATAAGCGTATAATCCTTTGCTGTCAGTTCTTCCGCCGGCTTTGTCATGACTTCCCCGTTTTCCACCACCCAGAACGGGTGCTCCGGCGTGACCAGGACTTCGCGCCCGGTCTGCATCACCACCTTTATGAAATATTCCGGGGCCTTGTGCTTGCTGATTTGGTACGGCGCGGTTTCGCTTATCTTGCTGAAATCCGTAGTAAGGAGCCTGATGCCCCCGATCCCTTCCCTCAGGATAAGGCAGTCTTTTCCGGCCATTATCTTGTCGCGATTCGCTGCCATCAATCCCTCGACCAGTTCGCCAATCCTCATCTCAATGCCGTCTGAAAGCATGATTTTTGTGTTGAAGTGGTAGCTTTGGCTCTCCATCACTTCGTGAAGCGAGCCCCTGTCCTCGTCGTCTATCTTGTCGAACTCGTCTATCGCCGCTATGCCGCCGCTTGCCAGCACCAGTGCGCCTGCCTTTAGCGTCCAACCTTCCCCAGACAGCTCGTCCTTTTCCGCGCTTGCTGTCAACCCAACTCCGGAAACGCTCTTTCCGCTCACGTATATGCTCTTCAGCGCTATGGCTACTGTCTGCTGGAGGAACCTCGTCTTTGCGATGCCCGGGTCCCCGACAAGCAGCACGTGTATGTCGTCCCTTATCTTTGAGCCGCCGCTCGTTATCTTGTCCTTTGTCCCGCCGAAAAGCTGGAGCGCCAAGGCCTTCTTGATTTCCCTGTAGCCCCATATGTCCGGGGCGATGGAGTTCGTTATCATGTCCTCAAGGTCTTCCCTTGCCGCAAGCTTGAGTATCTCAGCCTCGTCCTCCTTCGTTAGCGGTATGTCCTCAAAGTCCTTCTTCAGCTTCCTTATGTGCACGATGTCCACGTGCTTTGAGAAGACGGTGTGCGACTTGTTCTTGCCCTGGTTCGGGCTTATCCTCAGTATGCCGCTCACCTCGACGTTGTCGCCGGGTATGATTTTGTTGACCAAATCGTCCTCCAGGTTGCATATCACCTTGGACGTGGGGCTTCCGGACCTCACCCTTTCCAGCATGTCCTGGACCTCTATCCTCTGCATGTCCAAAAACTTGCTTTCATCCAGCATTTCCTTGAGGAAGCCCTTCTTGCATATCGGGCACTTTGAAGGCGGGGTGAAATCCTTGATTACGACAAGCTCGAACCTCTCGCTGCACGAGCCGCACTTGTACACGAGCTTGTGCGCCTTGTTCAGCACGTCGCCCCTCCTGCCAATCAGCCCTTTGAACGAGAAGAACTTGTTCAGGTGCCTTGAGCCTATCTGCTCGACCAGCAGGTTCCTGTCCGGTATGCCGAAGAACCTAACATGGGGCTTGAAAGCATCCCCGGACGGCGTGGCTATCTTCAGCCCCTCAACGGCTGTCTCGGCCGCCTTTATGAGGTCGTCAGGGCTGTCGTTGAGCGCGTTGGCCAAGTCCACGTCAAATCCAAGCAGGTCCTTGAAGTCAACCTCAATGCTCCTGTTCTTGGGATAGTCTTTGAGTATGCGTTCAACCTCCTTCTGGTAAAAGGACGTGAAGAACTGCTCAAACTGCGGGACATATCCCTCAAGGTCTGCCATCGTTAATCCTCCTAATGCCGCTTTTTATTGCATCCCAGACCCCGTTGCCAGCGGCCGGCTTGCGGAGTTTACGGCAATTGCTTGCCATTGCCCGTTTAAAAATGCCGGCTTCAAACCTTGAACAGGGGTCGCACTTCCGCTAATATTTAGTTAGTTTTATATTCTTTGTCTTATAACATATTCCCAAAGGTAGTTAAACATGGCAGACTTCATGCTTGTTTCAGACCCGTATTACAGGGGCGTGCTGGAGAGGTTCGGCTACGACTTTGAGCCGGTCAATGCGGAGATAAAGGACAGGGAGCTGTCAGACGCGAAGAAGACCGCGATGTTCAACGCGTTTGTGCGGGCATTCAACCTCAACGAGATGATAAATAGGAACCTTCCCATTATATCGGTCTGCTCATACCTCGGCGTCGGCAACTCCATAGTCGGCATAACCAGGGACGAGGAGGCCGCAAGGAAGGCCTGCATGTCCATGTCTGACGCATGGGTGTCCATGCACTGCGCGGTCTCCGCGGCATACAAGAACAGCATAGCGACTGAATGCGAGACGCTGGACATGAGGATGAAGCACATAGACATGGACTTTGTCAACAGCATAATCAAGACGCAGAACCTGCATGAGAAGCCCGGATGCCTGTCCATAGACTTTGTCAAGGAATGGAACGGCGACATCGGATTGATGAAGGGGACCGGCAGGGAGCTGGTTGACAAGGCGCTTGCAAAGGTAATGTGATGCTTGAGTTTATCAACCAATATTTCATCAACCCAATCAACGAGCACGCAGGATACAACATGGTCAACACGGCCGTTTATGTCGTCATAGCGCTCGCTGCGCTATACCTAATAAGGCAGTTCCTGAGGTCCCGCAAGGTTGAGATTGACAACTACTTCATTTACACTGTCATCGCGTTCGTGCTTTTCGGCTCTACCAAGAGAGTCATAACAGACGCGATAGACTCAGGCATGCAGTTCAATCCGCTGGTAAACAGCCTGCTTTCGTACAACGCCTTCAACGTGACGCCCGGCATCTACGTCTTTGTCGGAGGCCTTTTTTTGATTTCAGTTGCCATTGATTATTTTACAAAAAGGAAGGTCGCCCTCTGGATAGGAGTAGCCTTATTCTTGGCCCATCTCCTGGTCCTTCTTTCGCTGCTTTACCGCATAAACCTGTTCTATTTCGGGATGATAGGCGTGCTCGCCGCCATTCCGTTTGCCGCGCTCTATCCGTATTTCAAGGACAAGCTGATGCCATTCGTGATATTTTCCCAGGCATTGGACGGAGGGGCGACCTTCACGGCCCTTGACCTGAAGGGCGGCTATTTTGAGCAGCACGTCTTCTCCAATTTCATAGGCCAGAACTTCGGCTTCTTTGCTTTCTACCTGCTAAAAGTGGCACTGGCCACAGCCTTCGTTTACCTGGTTGACAAGGAGAAGATGGACAGTTTTGACAAGCGCTACCTGCTCGTCATTGCCATGGTTTTCGGCCTTGCGCCGGGCTTGAGGGACCTGCTCAGGATTGCGTTTGGCGTTTAATCTCTTTTTCCAGCTGCCTGTCAAATGTGAGCGCCTTCTGCCCATGCTTTTTTGATACGAGCAATATTGCGTAATCCACATAGCTCATTCTTTGTCCGGTATTTTCTGCCATTTCGAATGTTTCCTCTTCTTCGGACTTGTCCAGGGAATATACCAGGATTCTGCGGTTTGCTTTAAGTTTTCCGATGCATTCAATGGCGAATCCAGTGCCCTTCTTGTATACAAGAACCGTAAATGTTTCTTCCAGCACCCTGTCCAGGGCGATTATCTCCTCTTTGCCGCTTTCAAGCGACATTTCAACAGCTTTTTCATGATGCTCGTCATTGGCCAGGAAAAGGGCAACAAGGAAAGACGTGTCCGCAATCATCTGGAAACACCGTAGGCTATCCTGTCCACGTTTTCGCTTATCCTTTCCTTTTTCCTGCTGCGTCCGGGAAGCCCGCCAATCCATTTCAGCAGTTCCGCCCATCCCTCGGTTTTTTCCTCATTTCCGGTTTCCACACTGGAAATTATCACGTCGCTGAAGCTCATGCCCTCCTTTTTCAGCAGCCTCATGCGCCTGTACGCCTCCTCGGATATGCTTATGACCTTTACCATATGCATATAGCATGCGCATACATTTTAAAAACATTGCGCCGGGCTTGAGGGACCTGCTCAGGATTGCATTTGGCGTATAACCGCCGGAGCATACCACATTTTAAATCCTTTTTATACACAATAGCCATGTTGCCGGTTTGGATGGTCAGACATGAATGTGGAATGCCCTAAGTTTGCATATGAAAAAATTACAAAAAACAAGGCGCTTCACAGCAGAATCATCAGGAAAAAGGACAAATGGGGGGACGTTCTAATAGGATGTGGCCTTGGCGGAACAGAGTGGAGGATAATTGACAAAGCCAAAAAATACCTCAAGGACATCAAGGACTTGTCAAAAATAGACATGATGCTCAAGAAAATCTATTTGGATATTCTTGAATTTGACCAGATAATGGAAAGGCTTGATTATTTTTGCATAGACAAAAGCGAGTTGCTGATAAAACACCCTACGTTACTGGCATATGCGATTCTGGGCAAGGATATCCTCAACCCGCAAAAATACGGCTTCAAGTCAAGGCGTCAGCTTGAGGAGTCAATAGCAAGCTTCTGCATCGGGGAACACTGGAACCTTGGCTATGCCCATGGAGAAAGGTATGTCTGGAGAAATCGGCAATACAAAAACATGTTCTGCAATGCCCCGCATGGCGACCTCTCCTTAAGCCAGGTAGAAGTGTCCGGCTACCACCGGACGTTTGACACCTTATTCGGGACTGAGGAGGATTTTGACACATGGAAAGACACAGGGGATTATACGGAATACCTCACATCATTCCAGAACTGGAGCAGCATCCTGATGTGCGTCCTCAGGTACGCCGAGGCAATCGGGAAAGGGAGGATTCCCGAGATAACCGATTGGAAAGAGATAGAAAAAGGGCTTGGCGGTTCCGTTCCTGCGACTGCAGAGGCATTGTTTGGAGGCGACCACTTACATCTGGAATTTCTGGTCGATTACCCTATTTTGATTGAGGGAAAAGATGTAGACCGCATGCCCCTGGGCGTTATGTCCGGCATCAGCGATGAGGCGTTCCTGAATTTAGCCTATGTTAAGGGCGGCAAACTGTGTTTCTTGAGGGAAGACAAGAATGGAAGCATATCCCCGCTAAACAGGGGGTATTTCAAGGGCAAAAGGTATTCCGTCCACATGGATTTCGAGGAATCGGACCTGCCGGATTTGCTGAAAGGCATATACAAGCTTTACTCAAGGGACAAGAGGGAGCTGCCTAAGCTCATGGACGAGTTCATGAAAAACCCCACCTCTAAATGAGCCCAACGGCAAGCGACGCCGCATTGCACACTAAGCTGGCCAATATGGCATCTTCCCACCCTATCTTTCCAAACAGCCAGCGGTAAACGGCTGCTTCTACACCAAAGGCAAACAGCTCCGCAATTGATGTTCCAATAAGCCAGCCAAAACCAAATGCCGGAAACGCAAACCAGACGAACGGCAGCGTGAGCGAGTTCGCGGTTATTGAATTCCGGGCGATTAGCCAGGCCGGATATCTTTTGTGCAACAGCAGGAACAGCAAAACAGTCTCAACCGCAACAGTGACAATATACGCAGACGCGAAATCCAGGGGCATTCATCTTCCCCTTGCAAGCGCCACTATTGCCACGAACCCCAGTATGGCAAGCGAAGGGCAAAGCGGGCTCGGCGGAGGGCTTGGATGGGGATTTTCCTCTGATGCGTTCAGCGCCCCGGTCGCTATGTCAAGCGTAAACTTGTAATATCCGCCCTTCTCAAGCGAAATTTCCTGGCTCGTCAACGTCCCGTTCTCGGCCTGCACCATGAACATGCCAGTTGAGTAGAAGCAGGGGTTCGAATAAGAGTACCATTCGAACCATTCGCTGGCTGCGCATATCCCATTGCTGCAGTTGATTGCGATGTTGCCGGGCTTTGTGTCGCTTAAATTCGTGATAGTGTGGTTTCCAGCCAATGAGCAAAGATAGGTTAATTTCGCCTCGCCGGCATAAGGCTGGCCGTTGTTGGCAAGGCTGATGTGGACGCTTGGCTGCATGGGCGGCGGGGCGTCCGCAAAAGCAAGAGCCATGATAAGCAGCGAGAGAATGGCAACGACAGGCAATCTTCCCATGCCTTGATTATGCTTGCCATGTTTTAAAACATTGCCATCCTGCAAGGCGCTGGGCCTTGCCGTATGAGAAACACATCCACCCTTCCATTTACCATAATCAGGCCGCGCAGAATCCCGGCCAGCGAAAACATCGCCGCAGCATGGGCATATTTTATAAAACAGATAGACGAAAAGCGTCTCATGGAAAAGCACTTCGGCCGCGAAACGGAAGAAAAAATCCAGCGGCTCTGGGAAGAAAACAGCATTTACAGGTTTGACAGGGAGGCAGCGGTCAGCGGAAAAAAGCCAATTTACTCAATAGACACGCCCCCTCCGTTCACAAGCGGCACAATGCACATGGGCCACGTTCTCAGCTACACCTATTTCGACATAGTCGCGCGCTACAAGAGGATGAACGGCTTTGAGGTCCTTTATCCCCAGGGCTGGGACTCCCAGGGCTTCCCGACGGAGGTCAAGGTGGAAAAGAAGTTCGGCAGGCTGCCAAGGGAAGAGTTCAGGAAGAAATGCGTTGAGTTCAGCTGGGAGATGATAGGCAAGATGAGGGCGCAGATGAAGAGCGTCGGCTTCTCGCCTGACTGGTCTTTAGAGTATGTAACGATGACGCCGGAATACCATGCAGCCGTCCAGCGCTCAGTCATAGAGATGTACAAAAAGGGCGAGGTCTACAGGGCAGACCACCCGGTCCTCTGGTGCACGCACTGCAGGTCCGCAATCGCGAAGTCAGAGACCAACGAAAAGGACGAGGAAACTGCGCTTTACCATTTCCCGTTCATGTTCAACAATAGGGAAGTAATCGTAGCTTCCACAAGGCCCGAATACCTCCATGCCTGCGTCGCGCTAATGGTGCATCCGAAAGACGAAAGGCACAGGGGCATGGCAGGAAAGGCCGTCAAGACGCCTTTCGGCAAGGACGTTCCAGTCATAGAGGACAGCGAGGTTGACATGTCCTTCGGCACAGGCGCGGTCATGCTTTGCACGTACGGGGACAAGCAGGACGTGATGTGGCAGAAGAGGTACAGCCTTCCTGTGATAAGGGCAATAAGCGAGGACGGCAGGATGGTGGGCAGCCCGCTTTACGACGGGCTAAACGTCAAGGAGGCAAGGAAGAAGGCCATTGAATATTTGGAGCAGAAGGGCATGCTGAAAAAGACCGAGACGCTGAAGCACACGGTCAAGGTGCATGACAGGTGCGGCCATGCAGTAGAGATGCTGCTTTCCAAGGAATGGTTCGCCAACGTGAAGGAAAAGGGCGACGAGATACGGAAGATGGCGGCAGAGATAAAATGGTTCCCTGGTTTTGGCATACACTATCTGACTGACTGGCTGGACACCATAGACTGGGACTGGGTCATCAGCAGGGACAGGGTTTTCGGCACGCCCATCCCGTTCTACGTTTGCGACAAGTGCGGGGCGACCGAGCCGGTCCCTGATGCCGAGATTCCGTTTGATCCTGACAAGGCGAAGGGCATGAAGTGCCCCAAGTGCGGGGCCGCGATGAAGCCGGAGCCCAAGGTCTTTGACGTGTGGATAGACTCCAGCATAACGCCGCTCATAGTGTCGGGATGGAAAAGGGACCCGGAGCTTTTCAAGGTCGCATACCCGACATCGCTTAGGCCACAGGGCGTTGAGATAGTGCGCACCTGGGCGTTTTACACAATCTACAGGTCAGGCGTCGCGCTCACAGGCAAAAAGCCGTGGAACGACATACTGCTGAATGGCAATGTTCTGGCTCCGGACGGCAAGAAGATGTCCAAGTCGCTCGGCAACATCATAGATCCCAGCGACCTGATGAAGGAATACCCGGCTGACGCAATCAGGGGATGGGCGGCGATGAGCGGGGCTATGGCAAAGGACAGGCCCTTCAGCTTTGAGGACATAAAGTACGCAAAGCAGTTCCTGAACAAGTACTGGAATGCGTCAAAGCTTGTCATGACCGCACTTGAGGGATATGACGGAAAGGCGTTCAGGATGGACGAGCTGAGGACAGTTGACAGATGGATGCTGTCAAGGCTTTCGGCAGTCACGAAGCAGGTCACCGAGGCTTACGATGCTTATGACTTCAGGGCCGCAATATCCGCTCTGATGGGGTTCTTCTGGGGCGAGTTCTGCGACTATTACCTGGAATACTCCAAATACAGGATTTACGAAAACGTTGAGAAAGAGAAGTGCCAGTATGTCCTCCGCACGGTGCTTTACAATTGCGGCAAGCTGTTCTTCCCGATATTCCCGCACATAACTGAAGAGGTTTACAGGGAAGTGCTAAAATCGCCTGATGGCGTTTCAATACAGAAAACGACGTGGCCATCGCTTTCGTTTGAGGACAAAAAGGCCGAGGAGACGGCAAAATCAGCCAACGAGATAATGAGGCAAGTAAGGGAGCACAAGGCAGGCAAGCAGCTTTCAATGAAAGAGGAAATCGCAAAGGCAAGGGCATTTTCGCCTGTTGAGCTGGGCGACTTCATTGAGGATATCAAGAAAACAGGAAAGATAAAGGAACTGGAAGCCGCGAAAGGGGACGCGCCGAAGTTCGAGGCGCCCTAAAATTCCCTTATCAGCATCGTCCTGTAATACCCGAATCCCAATTTTTTGTATATCCTGTTTGCAATCCTGTTTTTCCTGTCAACCGTGAGCGAAATGCTTTTCACGCCGCGCTTTTTCATCGCGGTGACGCATCCTTTCACCAATTGCTTGCCGATTCCCTTGCCGCGCCATTCCTTTGCCATGAAAAAGGACTGGATTCTGGCTGCATTTGGGACAAATGTAATCATCCTTGTCCCAAACACTGCGCCGATTGGCTTTCCTTTTTCCTCGGCAACCAATGACGCGCCTGGAATTCCATTATCAAGAAAAAAGCCGAATGCAGCAAGCACCTGTTTTTCGCTGTCGCCGAATATCTTGGCATTGAGCCTTGCGAGTTTCCTAAGGTCTTTTTTCTGTATTCTCCTGATTTTCATTGTTTCACATGCCTTGCACTTGCAAAATAAGGATGATCTAATCGCTTGACTCAACATACCCGACTATGTATATGGGTATGATGCTGGTTGTGCTGGTGCCGTCCTGCATAGTTAGCAAACAGCCCGAATTTATCGGTTCGTAACAGTTTGTGAAATCCACTTGCATATCCACTTTTGCCGTAGTTCCCTTGCCGGGATATGTTACCCCACTTGGGCCGCTCATCTGGTTGAGGTTGAACCTGTAGACCTTGCTTTCGCCCTGCCTGAGCGTGTCGTATTCGGTAAAGGTATGGGTTGCGTCCCTATAGCTCAGCGTTATCCCGGTTATCTCGACTTTGTACCCGAAGTTGTTGGACAGGTTGAGTGCAAGGACGGTGTTGCCATCCGTTCCCGCCATCAGGAAGCTGCTTACCGGCATCTGGGGCGGCGATATGGCATAGTTGGCAGCGGAATTCTTTGGAGAGAATATGCCGCTTCCGATTATTATTGCGATGACTGCGGCTATTATCAGGATTGCCCATCCGTATGTAAGAAGGTACTCAAGCGAGGCCTGTCCTTTCATCCCTTTTGATGGCATAGTGGGTATTTGCCGGTATTTGTTTTTAAATCTTGGCTGGACCGGCCATGCGGCTTTTATAAACAGCTTGCGCCACTAATGGAAACATGAGGCAGCTAAATGCCCGGAAGCCCCGGAAGCGACAAGGCGCAAAGCGGATTCTACACGAGATACTGCCAAGCGAGAAGCGTTCTGAAGTGGAGCAGCATGTGCTTAATGCAGGGCTGTATAACTCTGCGATTAAAGGAAATATTGCCGGAATGAAGCGTGCCCTGGAAGGCGGCGCAGACATAAACATGAGTTCAGAAGAGGGCGTCTGGAATACGCTTTTGCATACGACCGTAATCCACAATCAAGGCAAAGCCTGCGCTTTCCTCATAAAAAAAGGCGCAGATTTATTCGCAACTGGCGATTCGGGGCACACGCCGCTGCAGGTGGCCGCTAAATGGGGCCGCTCTGAGATTATGCGTATTATTGCCGATGGGATGGCCGGCGCCCTTGTCGGAAGGAAAAACGAAGAGGCATTCATCTCGTCTTTCCGCGCCTGCGTTTCATCCTGATTTTTAATCTCTTCGCCCAAGACACAGTTATGCCAAAAACAGGAAAGGGCAGCCTTTCATTGGTCGGCCTCGGATGCTCAATCGACCCCACGCTCAGGGGGATGGAGGCGATAAAGGCAGCCGATGAGGTTTACCTTGACGGATACACGAGCCCTGTTGCCAAGAACATGAAGGCGCTTGTTGAGAAATCAATCGGCGCCAAGGTCAAGGTCGCTGACAGGAAGATGATTGAGGAAGGGGCAATATTGAAAGAGGCAAAGTCAAGGAAGGTGTGCCTGCTTGTCATAGGCGACCCGATGTTCGCGACTACCCACATCTCGCTCATCAACGACGCAAAAAAGCTAGGGATTGAGACGCGCATAGTCAGCAACGCCGGCATCTTCAACGCAGCCGGTAAAACAGGGCTGAGCCCCTACAAGTTCGGAAGGACCGTGACGCTTTCATACTGGAGGGAAAAATACAAACCAGTTAGCCCGCTTGAGTTCATTGAAAAAAACAGGAGCATTGGCCTGCACACGCTTGTGCTGCTTGACGTGGCCGAGGATTTGGGGCCGATGGACGCGAAGCTTGCAATAAGGCAGATAAGGGACATGGAAAAGGCGATTGGAAAAAGCATCATTAAGGAAATGCTTGTGCTGAGCCGCATTGGCTTCAGCGACGAAAGAATAACGTCCGGGACGCTGGAAAGGCTTGAAAAGGCGGAGCTTGGGAAGCCCCTGTTCTCGTTCATCGTGCCAGGGGAGATGACAGACATGGAGAAAGAGTTCGCGAAGTCAATGGTCAGGTTCCTTGGCTGAAGTCCATCAGCGTTTTTTGCCTCAAAATCCTGCTTTTGTAAACGTAATCCGTGATTCCAATAGTTAGCCTTGTCTTGAGATAGGACAGGGCGTCCTTGACGTCCTCAAAAACCAAGGGCCTCTGCTTCATGGCGTTCCTCACGTTCTCGCGCACCTGCCACACGCCGACCGGGATGTTGAACCCTTCATGGACCTCCCTTATGACGACGACTGAGGCCTGGCGCCTCATGCCCTTCAACGCCTCGGCGACCGCGAACCTTGAGGCGTAGTATCCGCCTGCCTGCGAATCCGCATAGCTGGTCCTTCCATCCCATCCCTCATACTCCTCGCTGACGAAGTAGCTGCCGCCCGCGCCCCAGCTCGTCTTGGGCGCCCATGCCTCAAAGTTCTCGAACCTCCAGGCGCCGGGCATGAGAAGGACATGAAAGTCGTTGAAAAGGTAGGAGCTTTCAAAAAGCATGACCTTGTCCACGCTTTCAAAGCCCTTCAGCCTGCCTATGTTGAATTTCCCTATGGTGTCGTCCACTGCAGTTATGCTCCAGCGCGTGGGCACTATCTTCTTGTCCTCGCCAAGGACGCCTGCTGAAAAAATCCTCGTTATATAATATGGGTCAAAGTCCCTGACATACAGCTCCTTCAGCCCTATGTTGGTCTTTGCCTTCTCGCTGTATAAAGAATAAACTTTCCTTGGGATGCTGCTTATGTCTTCCGTTTCTATTATCCTCTTCAGGGGCGCGGAAGGGCCCATGGGCTGCACCACGGCGCTCAGCGTTATGTTGACGCTCGGCTTCTTTGAAAGCAGCATCTCCATGTAGTGCGGCCTCTCTGCCATCGCAATCGCCTGTATCTGCTCTATGTTGGACGGCTTCTGCGACGTTGCAAACTTCCTTCCCATAACCTCGCTTACTCTGCTTTTTATCAAGTCCGAATATCCGTGGCCGAAGAGCCTGTGTATCGGCGTGAACTCCCTCATTGCTACGGCAGGCCCAAAGCTTATGTTTGGAAAATCGTATGACGAAACGAAGAAGTCGCAGCCTTTCCCGTATATGTCGTCGCTGATTATGGCCTTGAGCTCCTCCTTGTACTGCTCGGTCTCGCTTAGCAGGAACGAGGAGCGCAGCCACTCCTTGTGGCGCTCAATGCTCACGGGCGGCTTTACCATGTGTGCCTCCCAGCAGCCTTTTGGCTTTCTTTATCATCCGGTGATACATCCTCTCAAATTTGTTTATCCTCTTGACGAGCACCGGCTTTCCCCTGGATACCGCCCTAAGCAGGCCTTTTGGGGAGGATATGTCGATATCCGCGGTTTCCACGTAGGCGCAGCCAAACCCCTCCAGCCAGTGCGAGTCGCTGCCTGCCCCCATCAGTTTTTTGTTCCTTTCGGCAAAGTCGCGCGCCCTGCCGTCGCTGACGAACATGCTCCTTGGATTAAAGACCTCTATTATGTCGCACATCCCCATCGCGGGCTCGTATGCCCCCAGCCCATGCCTGGTAAGCGAGTACGGGTGCGGGACGTATGACACCGCGCCCTGCTCCCCTATCCTGTCCATTGTCTCTTCCGGGGAAAGTCCTTTCGGTATCCCCTCAGTCAGCATAAGGCCCGAAACCTCGCCCTTTGATGTAAGTATTTCCTCGCCAATCACAAAGGGCCAGCCATGCTTCCTTGAGGCCTCCTTAGCCTCTTTTTCCGCTGCCATCGTGTTGTGGTCGGTTATGAAAGGCACAATCCCCATTTTCTTTCCTTTTGCTATGAGCTGCTCCGGCGTTGCGGTGCTGTCGGAGTAAACAGTGTGGTTATGCATGTCAAGCTTCATGGTTTCATATGGCTATTGACATATTTAATGGTTTCGCCGCCCCCTTGCCACGGCTTGTTCATTTTACTGAGTCGATTGCCTTAAGGACGGCATCTGTCGCCTTTCTTCCTGCCAGCTTGGCTAACGTCCTTTTGCTTTCTTCAAGAAGGACCTTGCATACCTCCCTGTTGCAGAACTCCTTTGCAAGAGAGTACGCGGTCTTGCCTTGCTTGTCCTTTGCATCGGGCCTTGCCCCATGCCTAAGAAGGAAGCGGCACATGTCAGGCCTGTCCCAGGCTGCCGCATGCATCAATGCCGTCCTTCCATGCTTTAGGTAAATGTTAATGTCGAAGCCCTCCCTGATGGCCTTCTTTAGCGTGTCAAAGCCCCGGTCCTTGAACATGCCTTCCAACAGCGTTTGCGCGTCCGTGAATTGGGGGC
This sequence comes from Candidatus Micrarchaeia archaeon, assembly GCA_041500865.1. Lineage (GTDB taxonomy): Archaea > Micrarchaeota > Micrarchaeia > Anstonellales > J096 > JAPLWW01. Next base: position 35,506 of record JBGQMY010000009.1, read on the forward strand.
GCCTTGGCTTGGCGGCTGTCTTGCCATTCAGCCTACTCTTTAACATAATCAGATTATTGCGTGAAGGAGTTAAAAAGTCATTCCTTCACAAGCACGCCGCTTAGCACGCCGTGCTGGCCTGGCCTGCTTGTTATCCTGACCTTGCCCATTTCCGTCTGGACTATGGCGCCCTTTGTCATGATGTTCTGCCTCGTGAAGTCCGGGGTGTTGCCCTTAATCACGTTGGTTATCCTGACCCTTTTTGCGCCCTTCTCCGACGGGACGTTGACGAACTGCGTTTTTCTTATCCTGACCTTTGAGTTTCCGCCGCCTGTCCTCGTCTTCTTGAGCTCCTCCTTCTCGCTAAGCTTCGTGGCAGTGAACGTGCCCCCGGCATGCACAAGCCTCTTGTCGGAAAACTTGACCTTCTTGCCGCCCGTGCCCTTTGATACCTTTCCCCTGTAATTCTCGTGATATTGATCCATAAAGCATCACTTTGCGTATGGGATTAGCCTGGATAGCCTTTTTAATGCTTTGCAGGATGCCGAGTCAACATTTAAAAGTCCGGCGCCGCAAAGTCAAACCATGAAGAGCCTTGCGTCCGTTCTTGTGTTCGCCGCCATTGTTTGCGGCCTTGTTTCAGCGATAAACATAATAAAGCCCATAAACGCCGCGATAGTTGACGGCGCATCATATGACCTCGGAAGCATGGGGCCCGGCCAGGCGATGAGCGTGCTGATTTCAAGGACTGAAACGACCGGAGGCAAGTTCGGCACTGGCGGGTATTTTGACTATGCCAACGCAACCGACCTTCCGGCAGGCTGGAACATGACGCCTTCCCAAATATACGGGAACCCGTTGCAGATAGTCATCATTTCCGGGGCGGACGCAGCCAACGGGAATTATACAATACCCATAAAGGTATATGATTATCCCGCAATCTTCTATGAGAATGATAGCGGGAACAACAGCGAGGGCCTTGGGGACAGGATGTTCCTTGCTTCCATACACATAGACGACAACGTCCTGGGCCTTGGCAGGGTTTCAGGCACGTCCTATGCAGGGGAGAACCAGCCGGTCCGCTTCACCATGAAGCTGGAAAACAGGGGCAACGCAGGCGACATATTCGTGATAGAGGGCGTTTCGTTCAAGCAGAGGATAGTCAGGGAGATTTACGTAGCCCCGGAAAGCGAAACTCTTGTTCCGTTTGAGTTCGTTTACCAGGGCTCGGGCCCGCAGACAGTCAACTTCACCGCATATTCCAAGAACAGCCCGGCAAGGGTGAGGAAGTCGCTTTCATATCCAGTCATGATAAGGAACACTTTGCAGGCGGACCTCAGCTCCATGGGCTACGGCGTGGTCATATTCCCGCTTTTTGAGCACGGCAGCTATGCCCTTGGGCACCTCCTGTCCTATCTGCTTGGGTAATCCGTTGTCCAGGCGCAAGGCAATCCGCTTTATCATAGACCGGCTTGCCGCAGGCAGGCGCGACCTTCCGGCCCTCAAGAACGAGGCTGCAGGCCTTTTTTCGCTTGGCAAAACGGCAAAGAACTCCGAGATAATGCCGCTGCTGCCCAAAGGTTCCGCAAAAGGCGTGCGTACGCTGCTTTTCCGCAAGCCCATACGCACAGCCTCGGGCGTAACGCCCATCGCCGTCATGGTGCGGCCTTCAGGCAGCTGCAAGTTTTCCTGCATATACTGCCCGACAAGCTCCATTGCCCCAAAAAGCTATACGGGCCTTGAGCCTGCGGCAAGGCGCGCAAGGGCCTCATCATTTGACCCGAAAAAACAGGTCAAGACAAGGCTCATGCAGTACAGGATACAGGGCCATCCTGCAGACAAGTGCGAAATCATCGCCATGGGCGGCACGTTCCTGCGCATGCCCGAACCCTATAAACATTCGTTTGTCAAGGGCATTTATGATGCGCTGAACGGCAGGAAGTCAAAAAACATCGCAGACGCGCAGCGCATAAACGGGCGCTCAAGGCATAGGGTGGTTGGTTTTACGTTTGAGACAAGGCCCGACGTCTGCTCTTTGGACGACATAAGGGAAATGCTGCTTTTCGGGGCAACGCGCGTTGAGCTCGGCGTGCAGAACCCGGATGACTCAATATACATGAGAATCAACAGGGGCCACACCGTTGATGACGTCGTTAGCGCCACTGCAAAACTGAAGGACAGCGCGCTGAAAGTCGCATACCATCTGATGCCCGGCCTTCCTGGCTCAAGCCCTGCCAAGGATGCCTTAATGGCAAGGAAGATATTCTCAGACCCGCGCTTCAGGCCTGACATGCTGAAGATATACCCGACGCTCGTGATGAGCGGCACAAAACTTTTCAAGATGCAGGAAAAAGGCGAATATTCGCCTTACTCAACCGAAGAGGCAGCAGACACGATATCCGAGATGTACAGGCGCATCCCCTATTATGCGCGCGTGATGAGGATACAGCGCGACATACCGACGGATGCCATCTCATCCGGAGTCCAGAACAGCAACCTTAGGCAGATGGTCGAGGCCATGGCGCTTGAAAAGGGCATTGAGATAAGGGAGATAAGGTTCAGGGAGCCCAGGTCAGCGGCAATGCGCAGGAAGCCCAGGTTATTCAGGGAGGATTACGCGGCAAGCAATGGCAGGGAGTCGTTCCTTTCTTTTGAGTCCAGCAACAGGGACACAATATACGGCTTCGTGAGGCTGAGGATTCCGCATGCGCCGTTCATGGGGCAGATAGACAATTCAACTGCACTAATCCGTGAATTGCACGTCTATGGCCCTGAGGCCGAAATCGGGAATCCTGGAAAAATCCAGCACAGGGGCCTGGGGGCAAGGCTGCTGAAAGAGGCAGAAGAGATAGCAAGCAAGGAGTTTGGCATGGAAAGGATGGTAATAATGCCTGGAGTCGGGGCAAGGGACTATTATTACAAGAGGGGATATAAGCCGGAGCTGCCGTATGTTTCGAAGAGGCTGTAGTTTAGCATTCAATTTTATATTCCCAGCCCGGCTGCCAGGCCTTCCTTTTTCTCCAGTCCTCGTCAATCGCCTGCTCCCATGTCCTGTCCCTGACCAAGACGTCCAATGCCAATTGCGGGGCTTGGTGTGCCATGATGGCGACGCGTTCCCCGCAGTGCTCTTTCCTTAGGGAACCAAGGAAATCGGCAATCCTTTTTTCCACATCCATGAAACTTTCTCCGTTCGGAAAAGGATTCTCCACGAAATCGGACATCCTGTCCTTGAATTCTTCCGCGGATTTTCCGGTCAAGCCGCCATAGTTGCATTCCCGCAGCCTTTTGTCCTTGATAATTTTATGGTTTTTTCCAAAGGAAAGCTCCGCCGAATCAACCGCTCTCTTCAAGTCTGAGCAAAAAACAGCGTCAAAATGCTTGTCAGCAACGGCTTCGCCTAATTCTTTAGACTGTTTAATGCCAAGTTCGGACAGTTCGCCTGGCGACCAGCCAGTAGCCAAGTCCTTTTCGTTGTCTGTGGTCGTTCCATGGACAAAATCCACGATATTGACAGTTCCCATGCTTTCGTATCTTTCGAACAGTTTTTATTTTTGCGCCAGCAGGCGCCTAGCATAGCTTTTTTTGGGTGCAAAAATAGTTTTCTTTCCGCAACCCTTTTCTTTCAAAAAGAAAATGGTTTAACGAAAAGAAACGCTTTTGGCTCAGCAGAGCCCAAAAATAGCTTCTTTTGGGGTGAAGACTTTTTCTTCTCTGAAATTTGTCGGCGTCGGTTTTTCCCTGGGCTTTTTTCTAAAGTAGTTTTTCTTTCCGCAGAAGCCATGAAAAAGGAAGGTTGAGCCTCAAGGGAACCTTGGTTCCCTTAGGAAAGAAAGGGACTGTGCAGGGGAAGAAACCGCCTGCCTGGACTCTTTTCATTGGGGCTGCTGACCGCAGACTTGTCCGACTTGCTGGGCAGCAGCTTCACACGAGATTGCCTGACCTTCGCCGGAACATTGGAAATACTGGTCATCCGAGGTGAGGTAAAAAGACGCAACCGCATCGCGGGTCGAATCGCTGTAGAAACAGCTGCAGGACTTGATGTTGCAGCTTGGAGACAGTATCCATCCGCTGCAGTACAACTCGGTATCTGGAGGGCATCCAGTATTGGAGTCCATTGCCGGATTGTTGTCGCCGGATTTTGCTGGCTCGACACAACCGCTGAGAAACAAAGCAATTGCTAAAAATAAAACGATTAATCCAAGCTTCATTTGTCATACCTACGTGTGTAAGTATAAACCATAAATAATAAGAATAGCGTGGTTAAGGGAAATTGATGCAATATCTCTAGCCCTGCTTCCCATGCATCTAACTTTTTCTGAGGGATTCGCCATCGTCGGTTTTTCCCTGGGCTTTTTTGCAAAAATAGTTTTCTTTCCGCAGGAGCTTTCTTTTTCTAAAAGAAAGGGGCTTGTGCAGGGGGAGGGATTTGAACCCTCGAACCTCAGAGAGGACCAGACCCTGAATCTGGCGCCTTTGACCAGGCTTGGCGACCCCTGCCTAGAGGCTATTTACTGCGGCAAAGGATTAAAACGGTTGCTATGCGGTCCGGATGAGAATTAAGATACAACTTAGCCAGTAATAAAAAAGAAGGGAGGATTACTCTTCATCCTCGTCTTCTTCATTGTAATCTTCGTCGTCTTCATCTTCGAAGTCCTCGTCGAAGTCTTCCTCGTCGAAGTCTTCGTCGTCTCCTTCCCCCTTGTCCTTGTCTTTATCTTTGTTCTTGTCCTTGTCCTCGTCCTTCTTTCCAGGCATTTTAGGCACCTTCTGGGTGTCTCTATTGTGCTAACCTTTTTAAACTTGCTGGACAAGAAATTCTGAGTTTTAATTTGGAAATAAATTGACGCACCGCCGTTGCAGCAGCAAAACCAGCGTCTTCTAACGGTAAAGCATACCAAGAATAAGGATTGAAAAGTATAAGCTTGCTAGGATATAAACATTGGACGGCTTTAGTGCTGATAGGATGTCACAGTTTTCCATTTGCGCGCATGCAAAGGCATTTATAGCGTTGCAATGACCGTAAACCATGCCTTACGTATTCGGCGAAGGGCTAAAAACCCAGCTAAGGGCCCCCATGGGGCCCGTTTATCCCTCAATGCCAGCGTTCCCGGCAGGCAGGCGCATAATCGCCGTCGGCGACATCGTGGTGCTCGGCCTGCTGAAAAAGAGTATAACGCCCTTTGCCGCGGCCTTTGACCTCAGGACAAGGAGAGCGCCGATACGCAAGGAGGGCAAAGAGCTGATACTCAGGAGTTTCCCCAATCCGCTGAAAGCTGAGAATCCGCCAGGCACCTTGACAGAGGAGGCGATGGAGGCCGCAAAGGAAGCAATGGAAAAAGGCGGGGCCGTATTGGTGGACGGCGAAGAAGACCTGACGCTGCTTCGCTCCGCCATGGATGTATCGCGGGATATGATTTATCTCATTGATCGGGCCTCGATGCGCTACCTCTATGTTAACGATATGGCCTGCCGGTTGACCGGGTATACCCGTG
>JBGQMY010000010.1:0-34787 GCA_041500865.1 Candidatus Micrarchaeia archaeon
AATATCATTCTCTGAATATAAAAACGTTGTGATTGGCGCGAAGGCGCGCGCCGAAAAAAATTAGGCTTTGCTGCGGCAACGACGATGGGTCAATTCATTCCCGGATTGAAATCCGGGGATTTCTTGTCCAGCACGATTAATTTTTTATTTTTTATCCTTCTTTTTTCATTTTCTTATACTGAATTAAACGGCAATGCACTCGCCAAAGGATTTCATGAACGAAATCAATATTTCATTTCCAATCAAATCGCGCAATGGTAACATAGATCTAAGGAATTTTACTGTTTGCGATAGCCTTCTGTTTGCGACCATCATCAGAGCCGTCCACTCTCTATTCTCCATGTTTATAGCTTTTTCTATGTCTCCGCCCGATTCGGCATACTTATATATAAGCAGAATGCAGGTTTGGGTGTGCGCTCCTTCCACGGCCCGATGCAGAGCTGTATCTCCATATGCGTCCTTCGCGGTAATTAGATTCTGTACATTCTCTCCTGTTTTTGCGTATTCCTCCATAAGCATTGTACAGGTTTGGGTGTTGCCTTTGCTTGAGGCATAGTGTAAGGGCGTCCAGCCATTATCATCCTTTGCGGTGATGTCAGCGCCACGCTTGATGAGCCGCAATATCTTATCATTGTCGCCAAGCAGTGCTGCGGTTAGGAGCGCATTATCAAGCTCCTTGCGCTTCTTTTTTGACAATAGCATTCTTTTCGCTGACCATTTACCTGATTCAAGCAAGTGCATTGCCTTTTTCCTAAGGGGATGTGGCTTTTTTTCCTTATGTCGCTGCTCCATGCTCCAATTATGCGGCAAAGGGATTAAAAACAGCGCAGCAGCGCCCAAAAATAGTTCTCTTCCGCAGGGGCTTTAAACCATTTGATTCCATAGCCAGCCAATGGACAAAACCTCGGAGTTAGCAGCGGCGCTGGAGCAGTGCATACGCGAAAGCACCGAAGGCAAGGACGTCGCGGTCGCCTTCTCAGGGGGCATAGACAGCACGCTGATAGCGCACATAGGGAAGAAATACGCAAAATCCATGAAGCTGATTACTGTCGGGACTGAAACAGGCGAGGACATTGCCTCTGCGCGGGAAATCGGCAAAGAACTCGGAATTGAGCCGGAGATACATATTCTGGACGGCAACGAGCTCATGTCATTGTTCGGCGAGACGTGCATGATGATGAACGCAGGATACCTTAAAACAGAGATACTTGCGCCTATTCTGAAACTCTTGAAGCTGGCTGCAGCAGAAAAACGCACACTGCTACTTGGCTCGGCCGCTGAAGAGCTGTTTGCCGGATACAGGAGGCACTATGAATGGGTAGGCAAAGATTGGGAGGAGATAAGGAAAAACTTGAACGACGAATACAGAAAACTGGGCAATGGGGGAGACATCAGTGCAATAAGGGCAATGGCGGAAAAGGCAGGATGCGAGGTCTGCTTTCCGCTTTACGACGAACGGATTGAGAGGATTGCGCATTTCAATATGGACATTAAAGAGCATTTCAGCAATGATGGATTAAAGAAGCCGATGCTAAGGAAGGCCGCGTCTTTGCTTGGCGTGCCAATAGCCGCAATAGAAAGGAAGAAAAAGGCATTGCAGTATGGTTCAGGCGTTGACAGGTTTTATTCAAAAAACAGGAAAGAGCTGGGAAAGATGTTTCCTGATTGCATGGAGCGAAGCGGAACATCAAAGGCGCTGGCAAAGAGGCCCAAATAGTGATTTAAACCCTTTCTTGCGAAAACGGACTATGCCGAAAGATTTGCTTCCGCCGTATATGGCGGAGAATTATGACGTTATATCTAGACGTTACACCAAGCAGTCAAGGGCCAAAAAGCTGGAAAACCTCGGCAGATGGCTGATTGACGCAGCAAAGAACGGGAATTTGGGAAGGGCGAAAAGGCTGATTAGGGCAGGCGCAGACCCGTCATTCGGGGACAGGGCCCCGATATTCAATGCACAGTTTTACCATCGCGACGGGCCCGTATCCAAGCTGCTGGCAGGGGTAGAAATCCTAATGGATAAAAAATCGGCATGGATAGGAAACAGGCGCCTGTTCAAATTGGCGTTTTTGGAATGCATAGGAAGCTGAAACCATGAAGATAGGCATAGTCGGCGATTTGCACATAGGCATGCGGATGCACAAGGGAAGGTTCAGGCAGGATGCGTGCATGCAGGCAAAGGAGGCCATGCACCTGGCGTCAAAGAACGCCGATGTCGTTATTCAGACCGGGGACGTGTTTGACACAGATTCGCCAAGCATGGAGGACATGGTGTGCGCTGCCGAGGCGTTCAGGGCAAGCAACGAGAACGGCAAGAAGCCGGTCCTCATACACGGAAACCATGAAAGGAGGATAAGGGGCATGGCAACGCCCCTCAACGTTTTCTCAAACGGCGGCATGGCGCACTATGCGCACGGCGAAACCCTGACGTTCGTTGAAAACGGCGAAAAGGTCAATATTATCTCAATAGGCCATATACCGGACAGCCAGGCAAGGAAAGCAATAGATGACGTATTGGAAAGGAACCTGGCAAACATAAAGGACGGGCTGAAGGTGCTGGTCCTGCACCAGAGCATAGAGGAATTCATGCCGTTCGGGGACAACGCCTTGACATTGGCATACCTTGATTCGCTGAACGTGGACGTTGTAATAGACGGCCACATCCACAAGAGGTACGTTTCTGAAAGCGGAAAGGTTATCATGCCTGGCTCAACCGTTGCCGCAAAGCTGGACGAAACTGAGCTTTCAGAGCCAAGGGCCATATTCATCTACGACACTGCAACAAAAAAGGCCGAGCCTATCGAGCTAAAACAGAAAAAGGGCATTTACGCTGTTATTGATGTGGGCGGGCAGGCGCCGGGAAAGGCAGGCGAGACGATAGACGCCGCTTACAATAAAATAAAGGAGGAAAACAGGGGCATTGGCATCATCGCGAAAATCAAGGCAAGGGGCGCGCTCAAGGAGGGCTTTGAGCGGAAGGACATAAGCGTAAGGGAATATCCGGACGCAGTTGTGGACATTTCAGACGTTGTCGGCGAGGACATAAAGGAGAAAATCAGGCTCATAAAGGAGCTTGGAAAGTCAAAAAAGCCGCTCATTGAAAGGATAGAGGAGATGCTGGACAGCGAGCTGAAGGGAAAGATGAAAACAAGGCCTTCAAGCCTTTACAGGATGCTGAAGGAAAAGGAAGCGGATGAGGCGATGGAGTCACTTCTTTCCGGAAAGTGTGAGGACTAATTTGGCCGTTTCCTTGGAGGCCTTGAAGGCTTCCTTTATGACTTCCTCAATCCTCTTTACGCCGACTATGCTGATTTCATCCATTATCTCCTTGTCAAGGTAAACGTCCTTTAGGTTGGAGGCCGGGATTATGACCTTCCTTATGCCTGCGTCGTAAGCCGCCTTTATCTTTCCTGAAACGCCGCCTACTGGCAGAACGTTGCCCCTTACGTCCAATGAGCCTGTCATGGCAACCGCCTGGCTGACAGGCAGGTCCTGCAAAGCAGAGAACACTGCAACAGCAACGCTTATGCTGGCTGAGTCCCCCTCAACGCCCTCATAAGTTTGGAGGAACTGGATGTGAATGTCCTTCTTTGATATGTCGGTGCCTATGCTCTTTTTTATTATGGCAGAAACGTTCCTTACTGCCTCCCTGGCTATCTTTCCGAGCTTGCCCGTCGCTATTATCCTCCCTTCCACTTCGCTTGTCGCAGGCGCGACCTCCGCGACTATGGGAAGCATCATGCCCTTGTTGGAGTCGCCGAGCACGGCAAGGCCGTTCACCCTTCCGACGTCGAAGCCCTCTGTCTTTATGACCTCGTACTCCTTCTTCTTCTGGATTATCTGGTCTGCAAGCTGGACCTCGATGGTCAAAAACGTCTTTCTTGCCGCAAGCACGTGCTCCCTTTCAACCAGTCTGCTTCCCTTTTCCAGAGCGATGTCACCTGAGGCTCTCACAAGGCCGCCAAGTTCCCTGAGGTTCAGGCTCAGCTTGCCCTTCCTCCCTGCCGCCTTCCTGGCCTCGTCTATTATCTCAAGCGCGGCCTCCTTTGAAAAGTGCGGTATTTTTCCGTCCTTCTTGACTTCCTGGGCTATGAAGCGCGCAAGGTCCTCCTGGTCCTTTTCGTTGTCTTCCATGTCCGATTCCATGTAGACCTCGTAGCCGCTGCCCCTTATCCTGCTCCTGAATGCGGGGTGCAGCCCTCCCATGTCAATTATGTTGCCTGCCGCGACCAGGACGAAGTCGCATGGGGCTGCCTGCGTCTTCACCAGCGCCCCGGACGAAAGCTCGCTCTGGCCCGTGATTGAATAGCGCTTCTCCTGCATCGCAGTGAGGATTTCCTGCTGCCAGTTGACTTTCATGCTGGCTATCTCGTCTATGAACAGCACGCCCCTGTTTGACTTGTGGATTGCCCCGGCCTCAACCCTGAGGTGCGCCGGCGTCCCCAATCCTCCGGACTGGAGCGGGTCGTGCTTCACGTCGCCCAGCAATGCGCCTGCCTTTGCCCCGGTCCCGTCCACGAACGGCGCGAGCTTCCTGCCCGTGTTGTCCACTATCAGCTTTGGGACCGAGTCCTTCAGCATCCCGCCTTTCGGCATGGCGGCGAAGAAGGAAAGCATGCTGTAGACTATTCCGGCCCCTATGAGCAGCGAAAGCAGGAACCACTTCATGTATTCCGGTATGTCAACAAAGAGCAGCGCGGCCCCTATCAAGATTATTATCAAGACCGTCGTGAGCGGGGTCAGGAAGGAATCCTGCTTCTGCTGGCCCAGCATGGGGGAAGAGTAGTCCATCTTCATTACGATTCTCCTGCCGAGCCCGACTTTCAGCGCATCCACAAGCTTCTCGTAGCTGCCCTTTTCGGAAAGCGCCTTTATCTTCGTGATTTCCTCAGGCGAGTAGTGGCGCAGGTATTCCCTGTGCTCTTGCAGGTATTTGACGTCCGGATACGTCCTTACCGTCTTTATGAGGGGCTCGTTCTCCATTATGTTGTTCGGATAGGCCAAAACGTCTTCCAGCGTCTCCAGCGGCAGGAGCTCGGCCATGGCCTGCGCCAGCAGGCTCTTTCCCGTGCCTGGCGGTCCGATGAGCAGGATGTGCCTCTTCTGCCTTGCAGCCGTCTTGACGATGTCAACCGCCTTCTGCTGGCCTATTATCTGGTCTACGAGCTTGCCCGGAACGGATATCGTGCTTGTGTCCTTGAAGTCAAGAGGCATTTATTGCACCATAAAACACTTGGATGTTCATAAAAAGGTATTAAAAAGGTATGCGGTGGGCTATGCCGATGAGACGCAGTCCCAGAAACCAGACAGGAAAGACCTGAATGTGTTGTTGCCCATGAATTCCTGAATGGCGTCCATTGACCTGAGGAACGCGACCGCTTTATTTTCGTTGCCATTTTCGGCTATTGAATAGGACGCGGTCCTGTCGTAGTTGTCCTTTGCCTCGATGCTTGCGTTGTGTTCAAGCAGTAAAGCGCATGTTTGGGTGCATCCGTTCCATGCGGCATGCATGAGCGGGGTCCTGCCGTTGTTGTTCTTTGCCTCTATGTCTGCGCCTTTTTCAAGCAGGAAAGCGCATGTTTGGGTGCATCCGTTCGTTGCTGCCCACATGAGCGCAGTCCTGCCGTCATTGTCCTTTGCGTCGATGCTTGCGCCTTTTTCAAGCAGTAAAGCGCAGGTTGGGGTGCGTCCATACATTGCGGCATACATGAGCGCAGTACCGCCGTCATCGTCCTTTGCCTCGATGGTTGCGCCTTTTTCAAGCAGGAATTCGCAGGTTTGGGCGTGTCCGTTGGCTGCGGCATACATGAGCGCAGTCCAGCCGCCATTGTCCTTTGCCTCGATGCTTGCGCCTGCCTTGAGGCATTTCCTGATTTTCTCATCGTCTCCTTCCTTGGCGGCATCCAAGAGCATGCTGTCCAGTTCTTTGCGCTTCCTTGGAAGCATCAGCATCCTTTTTGCTGACGTTTTGCTTAACTCTAATAAACGCATTGTGCTTTTCCTGAAACGGCTTGGCTCCTTTTCCCTTTGGCGCTGGGCCATGGGCTTATTGTGCGGCGAAGGGAATAAAAAGTCATCCTGCAGTGCAGTCACTGAAGGATGCCATGAACGCCTTGAAGCTGTCCCTGCCAATGGATGCCTGAATCATTTCCATTGACCTGAGGAACGCGACCGTTTCATCCTTGTTGTTTATTTCCGCCATTGCGGACGCGGGCCTGCCTTCAACGTTCTTTGCACCAACATCCGCGCCGTTTTCCAAAAGCAGGATGCAGGTTTGCATGCTCCCCAGCGCGGCGGCATACATGAGCACAGTATTTCTGTTTTTTTCTTTTGCGTTCACGTCCGCGCCCTTTTCAATAAGGAGCTTGCAGGTGTCGGAATTCAGATTCATTATTGCAAAGTGCAGGGCGCTCCATTCAGCCGCGCCTTTTGCGTTTATGTTTGCGCCTGCGTTAAGAAAATGATTTATCAGTACGTTGTTGCCCATTTTTGCAGCCCCAAAAAACCTGTTGTTGAGCTGCGCCTGCTCCTCCTTGCTCAGAATCCTTTTCTCCAGTAGCGGGTTTTGGCATTCTAAGTACGGTTTCCTTGCGGCACCGTTATCCTTAGGCGCTAGGGCTTGCTTCTGCATGCCTATTTTGTGGGCAAATGTGGTTAAAAAGGCTATGTTTTTAGGCGGCAAGGCATTCATTGAAGGATGCGATGAAGGCAGCTGCCGTTTTGTTTCCGACTCCAAACGCTGCCTCTATCAATTTGACTGAAAGGAACTGCGCGGTTTCGATATTCTTCTCACTTATGGCAGACTCCAGGGCTGTTTTGCACCATCTCTTGTCTTCTAGGGAGATTAGCCCCGTTACGTTTCCTCCGGCTTCTGCGTATTTTCTTATGAGCAGGGCGCAGGTTTCTGTATGTCCGTTTTGTGCGGCAATGCGCAGGGCTGTCATACCGTTACCGTTCTTTGCAGAGATGAGCGTCCTTACGTTTCCGCCGGCTTTTGCGTATTCTCTTATTAGCATGGCGCAGATTTGGTTGTATCCGTATATTGCAGCATCCATGAGCGCGGTCTTGCCGTCCTTGTCCTTTGCGGCAATTAGCTCTTTTACGTCTCTGCCAGCTTCTGCATATCTTTGCATTATCAGGGCGCATATCCCAGTGCGTCCATTGACTGAGGCCCCGTGCAGGGCTGTCCAGTATTTCTCGTTATCTGAGAGGATTAGCTCTATCATGCTTCCGCCGGCCTTTGCATATGCGTCTAAAAGCAGTTTGTATGTTTTTGTGTTTCCGCGCTGTGCGGAAAAGAGCATCGTCCAGCCGCCACTCCTATTTCCGGAGATAAGGTCTCTTACGTCTCCGCCGGCTTCTGCATATCTCTGCATTATCAGGGCGCAGGTTTTGGTGTTCCCATTCCATGCAGCATAGTCCAGGACGCTCCAGCATGATAATGATATATCGTTAGGGTTCTTGAAAGTGATTACCTCTTTTATGTCCACGCCTGCTTGTGCATATGCGTCCAAAAGCAGGGCACAGATTCTGGTCTGTCCCTTGTTTGCGGCATTGTACAGAGCCGTCCTGCACCTCTTGTCCTCCGCGTCAACATTTGCGCCTGCCTCAATGAAGCGTTTTATCCTGGGGATGTCGCCCGTTTTCGCAGCCCTTAAGAATCTGCTGTTGAGCCACGCCTGCTTCCTTGTGCCGGAATACCATTTTTCTATAAGCGGCTTTTGGCTTTCTAAGTACCAGTTCGTTGCGGCGCCCTTGTCCCTAGGCTTCGGAACCTGCTTTTGCATGGATATATTGTGGGCAAATGTGGTTAAAAAGGCTATGTTTTCATGCCAAAACGGGAAATGGCCGTTACCGAGAGCGGAAAGTGGATGAAGGTTTAAAAGGCGTGTGCATCAAAAGTCTCCCATGAACAGGCGGTTCGCCCTTGCCATTTTAGCGGCAATCTTGCTCCTTTCCGGCTGCACGGAAAAGAACTCCATAGACATAGGGGACAAGATGAGGGTGGGCTCCATAAACGGAGTGAACGTCGACGGCAACGGAAACGACGAGGCCTCGCTGTACGAGTTCGCGCCGCTGAACGTCGTTCCTTCTGACCCGACGGCAGGCTCCATCCTGGTAAAAAAGTACATGTTTGCATACCCTACCCAATATGACATAGCGTTCAGCGGGCCGATAAAGAGCTCAGACCTGGTTGCATATGCCAACGCAAGCTCCGCATACCTGGACGGCTTGCCTGGCAAGTGCAAGATGGACGTGGACGCATGCATTACGCCTGCAAGCTGCAAGGCCAATTGCGGCCTGGCGGCATGCAAGAGCGCGAAGCTCAACGACATCGGGTACGTGATGGAGGACCTTGCCGGCCTAATAAGGCAGAAGCAATCCGTAACCAGCGATTTGAAGAAGGAGCTGGCCGGCTACAGCGGCGAAAACGCGACTGACAGGGCCGCCAGGCTGTTCGTGCGCGCGGAAATCATCGATGCGGCGATAAACACGCATCCGGCAATAGCGGCGCTGGGGATATGCCCCAAGGTCCAGCCAACGGAAACCGGGATGCAGCCGTTCGCCATAAACACTACGAAGTTCAGCATAATCGTAATATACGATGTCATAGGCTCCGCGCTGCAGAGGGGCGCCGCGGTAACGCTGCAGGACAGCATACCCGCGGAGTTCTCCAACAAGGTGAGCCTAAGGGACGTTCTTGACTCTGCAAGATACGCAACAGAGCCCAACATACAGGTCAAGTTCAACGAGTTGGAGATAAACGACTCCGGGTCGGAATACCTTGCTTACGCGATGGACTCAACGGCAGAGAACAGCCAGCTGACTTACGTTGCGATGAACAAGGGAAAGATGGACGTTGCGTTCTTCACAAGCGCGGGCATTGACATCGAAGGCCCGCTGTCTGCGCTGAATTCGCTATTCATCCCCATCAATGCGGCAACGAAGATGCCAAGGCTCTCCCTGGTGCTTTCCATAGCGACAATCTTCCTGCTGCTCCTGGTTGCGCTTCAGGTGCTGGGTTCCGCGTATGCGACCGCATCCGCAATCAGGACAAGGAGGGACGCGGTAACGGCTGCGCTGGAGTCGCTGGGCTCGGCCAATCCGGCATGGCTGGAAACCGCGGTTGCCTGCGCGGTGCTCTTTGCGGCCGGCATCTACATGGAATCCGGTTCCGCAGCCAAGCTCTCCGTAGCAGCGCTCGACAGCAGGAACATTTACGACGTCGTTCCAATGGACGACATGGCGGCGCTGCTAGGAATAACGCTATATCTGTTCGCCTCCTACCTTGCAGTTGACGTGCTGCTGGACAGGCTCAAGGCGATAGCCGGCGGAAAGTACTATTCAAGGAACATAATAAAGTACTCCGCGGCCGAGATTGAGAAAGGCATAAAGGGCCTCAAGGAAAAAATAAAGAAGGCGTTCCAGGAGATAGGCGGCTATTCTGACAGGGGAATCAACACCAACGACGAGTACAAGAGCATAGCGGCGATATCGCTTGAAAGCCTGGATGCGCTGTTCAGGAAAGGCGACCTCAGGGAGGCGTACAGGGCACTGGAGGAATACGACAAGACGATAAAGGAAAGCATCCTCATCGTGAAGAACAAGGAAAAGACGGCAATGATAAACCACGACAAATGGATGGGCATGCTCAAGGACGAGCTGAAGGCGTCCGAAGGCGACAAGGTCAACGTGGACACGCTCATAGAAATCCCGGCCGAATGGAGGCTGTGGGTCGTCAGGAAGTTCATAGACGACAACAAGGAAGAGGGCTGGGTATTGGACGGCAATACGCTGAAGAAGAGCGAACTGCCTGAATCCGACAGGATAGCCGCGCTGATGCACACCCTGGCAAAGGAGGGCAGGATAACCAGCGGCGCGGTGTTCAACAGGACCGTATACGCTGGAGGGTATTTCGGGTTCGGCAAGGAAAGCGTAAACCTCGCTTTGAGCAACAGGATAATAAGGTTTTTATTGTCTTTGGGGCAGATGGTGGACAAGACCAAGGATGTCTCCTTCTCCAGCTACGGAAAGGCGTACAACATATACGTGAGGGA
Organism: Candidatus Micrarchaeia archaeon; assembly: GCA_041500865.1. Lineage (GTDB taxonomy): Archaea > Micrarchaeota > Micrarchaeia > Anstonellales > J096 > JAPLWW01. The sequence goes on from JBGQMY010000010.1 coordinate 10,059, forward strand.
GAGGAACGGGATAAGCGTCATGCTGATAAGCGACAAGAGGATAGACGACGCTGTTGACGGGATGGCTGACAAGGCCATAAGGATGGTCGGCAAATGAGGCAATGATTGCAATGGCAGAAAAGAACGAGGAATACACCGCTTCGTCAATCAAGATACTGGAAGGGCTTGAGGCCGTGAGGAAGAGGCCTGCAATGTACATCGGCGACACATACTCCAGGGGATACCACCATCTCCTGTATGAGGTGCTTGACAACTCCATAGACGAGGCGCTGGCAGGGCACTGCACAGAGATAAGGATGACGCTCAAGGCGGACGGCTCGGCCGAAGTGGTTGACAACGGAAGGGGCATTCCGGTGGACATCCATCCTGACACCGGCAAGAGCGCGCTTGAGGTCGTTACAACGATACTGCATGCCGGCGGAAAGTTCGACAACAAGAACTACAAGGTCAGCGGAGGCCTGCACGGGGTCGGCATCAGCGTGGTGAATGCGCTGAGCGAGTGGATGACTGTTGAAGTGCACAGGAACGGCCATGTGCACATGCAAAGGTATGAAAGGGGCGTGCCGTCGCACGACGTGAAGGTCACCGGAACCACGGGCATAAGGGGAACCGCGGTCCGTTTCAAGCCTGACACAAAGATTTTCGGGGAGCAGGCATTCGAGCCTGAAGGCATCCTGGCCCGACTCAGGGAAGAGGCGTTCCTGAACCCGAAGGTAAAAATAATATTCAATGACGAGGCCTCCAAAAAGGAGGAAACGTTCTATTCGGAAAGGGGGCTTGCCGACTTCGTGGAAGCGCTGGACAAGGACAAGCCTGCGGTGTCTCCGGTCCTTACTGGAAGCAAGAGCGAGGGCAGCGTCCAGGTTGACTTCGCGCTGCAGTACGTCAACTCGTATTCCGAGAACATCTACGCGTTCGCGAACAGCATAAAGAACGAGGAGGGCGGAACGCACCTCGTAGGCTTCAGGTCCGCGCTGACGAGAGTCATCAACGACTTCATAAAAAGGCTCAACCTGCTGAAGGGAGAGGATAAGATAACCGGGGACGACATAAGGGAGGGCCTGACTGCAGCCATACACGTAAGGCTGCCTTCTCCGCAGTTCGAGGGCCAGACAAAAACCAAATTGGGCAACAACGAGATAAAGGGCATAGTGGACAGCATCGTCTACGACACGCTGAAGGAATGGATGGAGATGCATCCAGAAGACGGCAAGCGGATATCCCATAAGATAATCTCCGCCATGGAGGCAAGGGAGGCAGCGAAGAAGGCGAAGGAGCTGGTGAGGCGCAAGAGCGTGTTTGAGACGTCCGTGCTTCCGGGCAAGCTCGCCGATTGCGCAACAAAGAAGGCCGAGGAGGCCGAGCTTTTCATTGTCGAGGGAGAATCTGCTGGCGGATGTTTTGCGGGAGATATTGAGGTAGCATTGGCAGATGGAAGAAGCCTTAGCTTTAAGGAGCTAATAGACGAGGACAAAAAAGGCAAGGCAAACTATTGCTATACAATCAATGCAGATGGGACTGTTGGCATTGGCCTGATAAAGAATCCCAGAAAGACAAAAACAAATGCAGAAGTCATGAAAATAACGCTTGACAATGGCGAAAGCGTCATTTGCACCCTTGACCACAGATTCATGCTAAGGGATGGCTCATATACAAGGGCAGACAGCCTGAATAATGGCATAAGCCTTATGCCATTGAACAGAAAACTGTCAAAGATGGAAGGAAGGATAACGATAAAGGGCTATGAAATGGTCTACGACCCAAAAAAGAGCAAGTGGATATTCACCCATGTTCTTGCAGACAGATATAATGTCAATAATGACAAATACAGTTGCCTTTTGGGGGCCCATAAACACCATGTGGATTTCAATAAGCTGAACAACAGCCCTGAAAATATCATAAGGCTGTCCAAGGAAGGTCATCTTGGCCTGCATGCAAAGATAGCTGAGAAGACGCTGCTTAGGGAAGATAATAAGCAGAAGGCAAGGGAAGCGCACAAGAATCCGGAATACAGGGAGAACATATCCAAAATAATGTCTACGCCAGAAATGAGGAAAATGCTTTCAGAAAGGGCGAAAAAGCAATGGGACAGCCAAGAATATAAGGAATACATGGTCAAAAAATTCATAAATTTTTATGAGAACAATGCGGAATACAGGGAAGAAACCATAAAAAGGCTTGACAAGGCGCAAAAGGACTACTGGTCCAAGGAAGAAAACAGGAAGCTCCAATCAGGGATAGTCATGAAATACTTTGAAGAGCACCCTGAAGCCCGACACATACTAAGCGAATTGTCAAAAAAGCAATGGGATAATCCTCAGCTGAAAAAATGGAGAAGCAACAAGACCAAGGAGCAGTGGACTTCCGAGTTCAGGAAAAATAGAAAACAGGCATATGACAGGACGTATTTCAATGCCACGATAGGGTTCATGAAGCAGATACTGGAGAAATACGGCAATCTTGAATCCTATGACAAGGAAAGGGCAAAGTCGGGAAATAGGAACCTGCTTAAAAAAGGGACTTTTGTTGAAAGGTTCTTCGATGATGACGAGGGCGCAATGCTGGAAGCCGTCAAGAATTTCAACCATAAGATAGCAATCATTGAGAGATTGGATGAAAAGATGGATGTCTATGACCTGGAAGTCGAGGGAACGCATAATTTCGCGCTTGCAGCCGGAATTTTTGTCCATAACTCCGCAAAGCAGGGCCGTGACAGGGAGTTCCAGGCCATACTGCCGCTCAAGGGAAAAATATTGAATATAGAGAAGGCTACGCTCCAGAAGCTGCTGAACAATGCGGAAATCAAGAACATCATACTTGCGCTAGGCACGGGCTTCAGCGACGAATTTGACGTAAAAAAGCTAAGGTACCACAAGATAATCACGATGACGGACGCCGACGTGGACGGAAGCCACATAATGACGCTGCTGCTCACGCTGTTCTTCAGGTATTTCAGGCCCCTCATAGAGGGCGGATACATCTATGTTGCGATGCCGCCATTGTACAAGCTCAAGAAGGGCAGGGTTGAAAAGTACGCATACAGCGACGAGGAGAAGGACAGGCTGCTCAAGGAGCTCGGCGAGGGGACGGACGTGCAGAGGTACAAGGGCCTTGGCGAAATGAACCCTGACCAGCTGTGGGGCACGACCATGGACCCCGCAACCAGGAAACTGAAGAAAATCAGCATACAGGACGCGGCTTACGCCGACACGCTGTTCAACATACTCATGGGCGAGGAAGTGGAGCCTAGGCGCAAGTACATAGAGGAGCATGCGCTCGAAGTAAAGGAACTGGATGTGTAGCCTTAGGCTGGATTATTGAAATAATAAAATAAAGAAAGCTTCCGGGCTTCAGAAGTCCGGAAGCTTTGACTTTTCTCCCTTGGCAACGCAGTACACGTCCCAAACGACGTACAGGTCAAATGCCAGCGGGATTACGAATATCGGGAAGCAAAGCGCGCCCACACCCATTGACACCAAGGTAATGATTGTGTAGACTATTGCCGTGATGATTATCACGCCCCATGTCGCAACCAGGTAGACAATGCCTTTCCTGACATTCCCGAGGTACATGTATCCTGCAGAAGGGGCGCTGAGCACCAGCATGCAAACAAGGCTGATAAGCGCCGCTATTCCAGGGTCCTTTTTCTCAGCAACAGGCTGAGGGTTTGGATTTGCCATAGATTATTTCACCTTGTATTGCTCTTTCTGACGCTTGGTTTATAAATATAATCAGAATATCTCCACGTTTCCACGCTTGCTGACAAGGATATCCCGCTCAAACCTTACGCCAAAGCGGTTTTTCACGTAAACTGCTGGCTCTATTGCCATCGTTGCGCCCCTTATCCTATCGCCGGATTTGGCCTTGAGCCTTGGCAGCTCATGGACCTCAAGCCCGATGCCGTGGCCTATGGAATGCGGCATCTCAGGCAGGCCAAGCCTGCTGAAAACGTTCTTAGCCAAGGCATCAACGTCCTTTCCTGTTTTTGCATCAGGAATTTTGTCAATGATTTCGCGGAATGCCTGATTCAGCTTGCCGTATGCCAATTCCGCCTTTCCTCCTTTTTCAAGGAAGATGACTTCAGTGATGTCCCCGCAATATCCTTCAACCTTGACGCCAAAATCAACCAGAACGTGCGGGCCGAGCCTCTTCTTGGTCGGGACGCTGTGCGGGAATGACGAGTTCGCGCCTGTTGCGACAATCGGCTCATAGGAAAGCTCAAGGCCCTGCCCCAAGGCGGCCATTTTAAGCTCCTTGGCTATCTGCAGCTCGGTCTTGTCTTTTGAATAATGGATGCCCCTTATCATCTCAAGCGACTTCCTTGCGGCCTTTTTCACCAGCGCAACCTCGTTCTCGCGCTTGATGCTGCGTTTGGCCGCAATGTCGCTTCCGATGTCTATTACTTTTCGCGCATGTTTTTTCAAAAATGAATAGAAGGACGCACTCTCGTTGGCAAAGCTTATGCCTACGTCCTTCTTGTTTATCGTCTTTCCAAGCGACTCCATGTCAAGCGCAAAAAGCGCGCCTTTCCATTTGCGGCTTGCATAATTGAAGTTCATCTTGGAAACATGGAGCCCCTTTTTGCCGCCCCGGTCTAGCAGGATTGCGTGGTCCAAGTCAAAGCCGGCTGACCACGTGAAGTCGGGGTTTGGCGACTCGCGCCTGCTTATCAGCGTTATCATTTGCCCACTACCGCGCTCGCTATTATGAACGGCTCCCTTGTCTTGTCCACGACAAGCGCCTTCTCGCCCCTTGACGCGAACGGCTTTTGCACGGTGTTTTGGCCGAGCAGGAACGGCGAGTCCTGCATGGACTGGACCACCATGTATTGCGTGCCCTCCGAAAGCCTTTTTTCCAGGAAATGCAGCGTGCTTATGTTAGACACTTTCGTTCCGACCGCCATGTCGTAGTCGCAAAGGTAATCCCCCCTGTCGACCTGCGTCTCGTCCACGTTCTTCAGCGATGCGCCGAAGCGGTTTCCCGCCCCTATCTCGGCCACGTCCTCGTCGTGCAGCTGCAGGCTCTTTAGCTCGATTGACAATCCCCTCTGGGGGACCTTGAGGGCCTGGTGCCTCTTGAGCGAGCCGGATATCACGAAACCGAGCGCGACAACGCCTATGCCCTTGACCTTGAAAACGTCGTCTACCAAGGCAAGGGTCCTTGCTTCGGCAGGCGGCTCAACCAAGAGCAGCCTTTCCCTGAGCTCAAGGGGGTCTGAAACAGGCTCGTATTTTTCCACTGCCGTGCCTTTTGTTATCTGCTCAATCAGCGACGGCTCTCCCAGCACGAATCCCTTTTTTCCAGAAAGGTGCGCTGCGATGACGATGTTCGCCATCTCCTGCAGGTTGCCGGTCGCGGCTATTACAAGCACGTCAGCAGTTGAAAAGACCTGCGCCAGCGTCTCGGGCCTGTTGTGCCAGTCATACGGGCAAAGCACTGTCAGGTATTTGGAATCCTCTTTCAGGCTGTAGACGTGTATGCCGCGCCGCTCCTCCTTCTTGCCGAAGTGCTTGAGGTGCTCCATGTCCCCCGCATAGCCGATTATGCTTGGCATGTTTTGATTAAGAAGGCAACATTTAAATTGTTAAGCGAGCCTTGGCGGCTGGCCTTGGATGCCGGCTTTTCAGTTCCATCGGTTCGGAACTGCCCCCGAAAAGGTCCAAATGGGGGCCAAAGGCGGCTTCCATGCTTCCGTCTATCCTCATCTCAAGCAGGTGCAGCGCCTCCTTGAACTTGTGCAGATGGGGCTTGCGCACCCTTTGGGAGTCCTTCCTCTTCATCAGCATGATGAGCTGCTTTTCAGGCATGGATAGCCATTGGGCCATGCTTTTTAAACGGTTTGCATGCGGCCTCCTGCCTGCCTTATGGACAGGCAGCCAGGGGCGGGCCGAACCAGAGGGCAGGAGTGCCTTAAAAGGGCATTATATTATCAATACATTTAAAACCCCTTTGTAACACAAATTACAACATGCAAGCCAAAGACCTAGGGCCTCCCCAGTTCTCCCAGGGTGGCCCGAGCCAGGAAGCCAGGAATGCCAGGAACCGCCAGTTCATGCAGGGCGGGCAGGCAGCAGACCCTAGCATAAGAAATGCCGACCCACTGGCGGACAGTGCGCCCCTTTTCAAGAGCTACATCGGCGAAAAGATAAGCGGCGCAACAGGCGACACGTACACTATCCTCAGGAAGATAGGCTCAGGCGGCACAAGCACTGTCTACTCTGCCTCAAACACTAAAACCGACGAAAGGGTGGCAGTAAAATTCGTCGGCAAGGACTTCAGCGAAATAACAGAACAGGACAACGTACGCTTAGGGCTTGAGATAGAGGCCCTGGGACGCCTTGACCACCCCAACATAATAAAGCTGATTGACGCCGGCAAGTACATGAACAGGAAGTTCATGGTCATGGAATACGTAAAGGGCGTGCCGCTGTCCGACACCCTTGCTGACAGGAAAATGGTGCCATGGTCCAGGGCCAAGTCCATGCTTTTGCAGGTATGCGGCGCCATGGCTGAGGCCCATGCGCAGAACATCATAAACAGGGACGTCAAGCCGTCCAACATCATCATACAGAAAAATGGAAATGTCAAGCTCATAGACTTCGGCACTGTTAAAGTGCCGGAGGCAACGGCAGGCACCCAGACGGGCGCGATAGTGGGCAGCTTCCGCTACATGTCACCTGAGCAGCTTGATGACAGCAGGAAGGCCGACTGCCGCTCTGACATATACAGCCTTGGCGCCGTTATGTACGAATTGATTACCAAGACCACGCCATTCGACATGCATGGCACTGCCCTGCTCAAAAGCATAGCGATGGGCGATGCGCCTGCTCCAAGCAAGCGCCGCCCCGACCTTGGCATACCGGGCAGGATAGATAAGATAATCCTAAAGGCCCTTGAAAGAGACCCCGACAAGAGGTTCCAGACCATGAAGGAATTCGCAGAAGCCCTCCGCAGCTGCAACTGGGACGACAAGAAGCGGCGCAATGCCAACCGCGGCAAAACGCCTGCCGCAGTCCACGGGATGGAAAAGGAAGACAGAAAGCCTCTTGGTATACGGGAAGAACCGCCCAAAAAAACAAAAGACGACACGACAGTCGCGGATGCCAGCTTCATGTACCAGAATTGGGACAGCGGCGCGCATCGCAGCAGCCACATAGGGAAGATACTTCTAGCCATAAGCGCAGGCCTTGTCGTTGCCGGAGCTGCCATAGGCGTAGTGAGCCTGCATTCGGCCCGCCAGCATGCCAAAGCAGAGCAGTCTGCCGTGCATGCCAGGCCCGCAACAGCAGAGCCGGATGCATCAATCTGGAGTGCCATGGCAGACAGCCTGTCTTCTCCGGAAACCAAGGATTCCGCAGCAGGCTCCGGCACGATGCACCAGAAAAAGGGCGCAGCAAAGAATGCGAAAAAGGCAGGCAGCAAAGCCGGCGCGCAGCACCATAAAAACAGGGCAAATGACGGCGTTGAATCCAACTCCTGGTAAAGCAGCCCGCGGCGGCTGGCATAGGCAGCAGTCATGGCATGGACGGCAGAGCAATATTTAAAAAAGCGGGCAGCGCAGGCGCTTTGCAAAAGGCAGGTATTTAAACGATTTGCGCCAATGCTGGAACCATGATTGACATCGAGCTTATCAGGAAAGACGCCAGAACCGTGGCAGGCGCATTGAAGGACAGGCAGATGGACCCCGAGATGGCGGGCAACCTGAAAAAGCTGGATGACAGATGGAAGGGCATAAAGGCCGAGCTTGACGCGCTAAGGGCAGGCAAGAACCAGGCAACGTCAAAAATAAGCGACGCAAAGAAGGCGGGAAAGGACATAAAGCCCATACTGGAAGAATCCAAGAAGATAACGAAAAACATGGAAGAGCTTGAAAAAAGGGAGAAGGACGTTGCTGCGGAAAGGGAAAGGCTATGGCTCATGATGCCAAATATGCCGGACAGGAGCGTCCCAATCGGAAAGGACGAAACCGAGAACAAAGAGATTAAAAAATGGGGAAAAATAAGCAAGGAAAGCGGCGACGTTCTTGCGCACTACGACTTGGGCATAAGGGAAGGCGTGCTGGATTTTGACAGGGGAGCGAAGCTGGGCGGCCACAGGTTCACTGTCATGGGCGGCTGGGCAAACAGGCTTGAAAGGTCGCTCATCAATTTCATGCTTGACGTGCATACAGGAAACGGCTACAGGGAGATGTGGGTCCCTTACATGGTTAAAGAGGAGATGATGGTGGGGACCGGGCAGCTCCCGAAGTTCAGGGAGGAGTTTTACACCACTGAAAACGAGGGGAGCAGCCTGTGCCTAATCCCGACTGCGGAGGTTCCGCTGGCCAACCTGCATAACGGCGAAATTTTGGAAGAGATTGAGCTGCCTAAAAAGTATGTCGCCTATAGCCCGTGCTTCAGGAAGGAGGCAGGCTCGTACGGCAAGGACATAAAGGGCATACTGAGGCAGCACCAGTTCGACAAGGTGGAGCTTGTCAAGACAACAACCCCTGAAACAAGCTGGAAGGAGCATGAGTCCATGCTCGCGGACGCCGAGAGGATACTTCAGCTGCTTGGGCTCCCTTACAGGGTGATAACGCTTTGCACCGGCGACATGGGGTTCGCGGCCGCCAAGACGTATGACATAGAGGCATGGATTCCAAGCCAGGACAGGTACCGCGAGATAAGCTCGGTCAGCAACTGCACCGACTTCCAGAGCAGGAGGATGAAGACGAGGTTCAGGAGGAAGGGCGAGCTGCTGCTTCCGCACACGCTGAACGGCTCCGGGCTTGCGGTCGGAAGGACGCTAATAGCGGTGATGGAGAACTTCCAGGAAAAGGACGGGCTGAAGATACCGAAGGTTCTTGTTGACTACGTTGGGACTGACTTCATCCAGTTCAAGGAACATCCTTAGGTTATGAGCAGTGCGCCCATGAACATGAGCGCTATTGCGACGAACTTGGCAATCAGCGTTGAGCTGCCTATCTCCTCCTTCAGTATTTTTGGCCAGAAGAGGCTCAGCGCTATCGCTATCAGGAAGACAAAGAAGGACTGCAATGAGATAAGCGCATTTGCAAGCGTAACAAAGCCCATTGACACGGCAGAGGCAAAGATTAGCGAGGCAGATGCGTCCAAAATCTCAGCCGAAGACATGAGCGCAAAGGCCTTTGCGCCGTGTTCCCTGAAAACAAGCAATACGTCCCTGTAATTCAGATAGATTAACGGTATCAGCGGGACTATTGTGCCCATGCGCGTGTATGAGAACACAGTCCAGAAGTCCACAATGCCCAGGAGGTATTTTGAGATTATTCCGGTCACGGCGAACGCCAGCGACGAGGCTATCATCAGCTCAAATGCCTTCCCGACCCTGAATTCCGCCTTCTTCATGGATACCATGACTGCCCCCGCAACAAGCAGCAAAATGCCAAGGTATGTTAGCGGCGCGAATATCTCGCCCAGGAATATGGCCGCAAGCACAAGCACGAACAGCGGTATGAGGTAGTTCATGGGCACGACGCGGGATATTTCCTCTATCTTTACAGCCTTGAAATAGAGCTGGCTTCCAAGGACCAGGAAGATGCCGGATATCATGGAAAGCCCCGCATTCATGTATGAAATGGGCATAAGGCCGTGGAAGGCGCATATCACAGCGCTTGCGAGCAGCCCGAACGATATCCAGAATATCAGCGAAACGTTGGGGTTTTTGGCAAGCTTGTCGATGATATACTTGTCAAGTATGCTGACTATCGCCCATATGACCGCAGCAAGCAATGAAAGCTCGGCCCAAAGAAGCATTTGCTTACCGTCTCTCAGGGACCAGGCCTTTAAGCCTTGCCATTATCCCGTCGTGGATTTCCTCGACGTTTTTTGATGCGTCTATCCTTACCCATTCCTTTGCGTAAAAGCGGGACTTGTACATCGCTTCATAAACGGATTTTACCTCGTTCATGAACTCCAAATCCTTTTCGTACCTGTCAGGCTCCTTGTGGTTTTTCTTCCTTTCCAGGCCCTTTTCCGCGGATATGTCCATCCAGAACACGATGTCGGGAACCGGCGGGGCGATGTTTTTTACGACGTCCATTGCCGTTTTGCGGTCCATCGTGCGCGCGTACGCCACTGTTGAATATATGTACCTGTCAAGCAGCACCGGCTTTGCCTCAAACCCGGAATTGTATATGCCCTGGCAGATGTCCGCCAGATACATCAGAAAAAGCGATTTCGGGTTCAGCTGGATTTTCCCTTCAAGGAAGTCCCTTATCTGCGGCATGGTGTTGTAGTCCGGGAACCTGAGCTGGCTGATGTCCAAATCCGCAGAGAGCAGGAAGGACTGCGTGGTCTTTCCGCAGCCGTCTATGCCCTCTATGACTATTATCATGGGCGCGTCACTCCTGTAGCTGCTTCCTTACCTGTTCCAGCTCCTGATGCAGCCTGAAGTTCTTCTTCAGCGGATCCCTCTTTGCCTCCTCCTCAAGCTTCTCGAGCCTGGCCTTAAGGTTTGCTTTCATCTTCAAAAGGTCCCTTTTTGTCTTTCCCATGTTCGCACCCAAACTGAAATGAAGGATTAAATATTTAAACGATTGGATATTTCTTTTTCAATTCCGGCTTCCGGGCAAGATGGTGCGGCATGACGAAGACGGCTGCCGCTATCACCGTTGTCCATGTGTCGTCCTTGCCTATGGACGTCTGCGTGCAATTCGTGGTTTTGACGATTTTGCCGCTTATCTTGAACAGGTCCTCCTTTTCGTCCCATTCCGTCTTCGGGTTGAATTCCACGCCTAGCGTTGACGCGAGCATGGACGCCGCAAGGTCCTCGGCATAGTCCCCGGCCTTCTTTTCCGGCTCCCCGAAGGAGTGGTGCTCGCTAAGGTATCCGTAGTTGTTCCTGTCTGCAGGCAGCGCACAGCCCACGGACGCGGCCACAAGCCTGTTGGCCTCGTTTGTCGCGTTCCTTGCAAGGACGCAGAACACTATCTCCCCTGGCCTTAGATAGACGAGGCCTTCCGCCTGCGAGACGATTCCGCAATGCGGCGGCATTATGCTTGAGACAGTGACGAGGTTGAACTGGGCTATGCCAGCGTCCCTCAGCGCCTCCTCAAAGGAGCGCAGCTGCTCAGTGTGCCTGCCCATGCCTTTCACGAAAAATACGTTCCTGGGAACAAGGTTGTCCATATGCTTTAGCACCGTTATGCGATTGAAGCACAATGTTTAAAGAGCTAACCCCCTGCCTTGGCGGCCTGCTGCAGCGTGTCGCGGGTCAGTATCTTGCGTATTTTTTCGCTTGCTGCAAAGAACGCGTCAACGACATCGGGGTCAAACTGCTTGCCGTGCCCGTCCCGTATCAGGTCGCAGACCTTCTCAAACGGCCACCCATCCTTATAGGACCGGGTTGAGGAAAGCGCCTCTGCGACGTCAGCGACCGCCGCAATCCTTCCTGAAAGGGGTATGCTGCTGCCTGATATGCCATTGGGATAGCCCGTGCCGTCCCATTTCTCGTGGTGGGTAAGGGCAATCTCGGCAGGTATCGTGTTGAACGGCGCCTCGATGCACGAGAAATACGCATGCCCTATCTGCGGATGCATCTTGACTGTCTTGTATTCCTCTTTCGTGAGCCTGCCGGGCTTCTGCAGTATGGCTGCCGGAATGCCTATCTTGCCTATGTCGTGGAGCGTAAGCCCGTGCGCAAACGGCTCCCTGAGGCGCAGGTCCGTGTAAAGCGGCACGCCCATCTGCATCGCGAGTTCCATGCCGATGTCCGTCACGCGCTGGGCATGGGCGCCTGTTTCGCCAGGGTCAAACGTCGTTGCCACCTTTATCATGTTCAGGGTATGGCTCCTTGCCGTAAGCGCCTTGTCCAGCGCGCCGCCGGCGTGCCTCGCCATTATCTCTATGCAAAGCCTGTCCTCATGCGAAAACGGCACAACCTCCCTGCCCGCTTTCTTGTTTATGAGCTGTATCACGCCCACAAAATCCCCGACATATCCGAAAAGCGGCGCGACAAGCATTGAAACGGAACGGTATCCCGAAGACCTGTCAAAGTCGCTATTGAAGAAAGGGGGCCCCTTGAGCTCATAGGCATCCCGGATGCAGAGCACGTTCTTGGTGTCTGCGACATACCCCGCGATGGACGAGCGGTCGACAGGAATGACCTTGTTGGAATAATTATAATTGAAGTCGTTAATCCCAAGCTCCCTGTTCTTTATGTATCCGAAGCGCAGTATCCGGCCCATCTCCTTATGGTTCTCGTATACGTAAATCGTCCCTGCGTCAGCGCTGAAGAACGCCATTGCGCCCGAAAGCTCCCTGTCAAGCACGTAATTCAGGTCTGTTACGGTCGTGTGCCTGGCATGCTTGTACAACGACACAAGCCTGTCAAGCGCCCTTGCCTTCCTTGACGTGATGTCGCTCCCTGCATCCAGTATGTCCGCGCGGGTGCTGTATGGGCCCTGCTTTCTTTCTGCGCCGCGATGCTGTTTTTCTATTGACATAAATGTATATTTATTGCAACAAAACAGTTTTTAAATGGCGCTGGGCCCCGTCTGCACGGCTTAGGATAGCTTCCGACGGTGCACCCATATCCCCATTATGGGCAAAGGAGTTAAAAATAGCGCAGCAGCGCCACCAGAAGGAAGGTTGAGCGTCAAGGGAACCTTGGTTCCCTTACGAAAAATAGCGCAGCAGCGCCACCAGAAGGGAGGTTGAGCGTCAAGTCGTTTTTCGCTGAAGCCTTTTCCTAAAAGGCTTCAGGGGGCCTTGGTTCCCTTACGAAATGCTATTGGACGCACGCCCTGAATGAAGCAAGAAACGCCATTGCGTTTTTCTTTCCCACAGTGTCGGCAAGCCATTCCATTGATTTAAGGAGCTGCGCGGTCTGGAGCTTCCCGAAGTTATAGGCGCTGTCGTAGGCCTTATTGCCTATGTTGTTTTTAGCGTTCACGTCAGCGCCGTTTTGTATCAGCAGGATGCAGGTTCGGGTGTGCCCCCCGTGCGCGGCGAAGTGAAGCGCCGTCCAGCTGTCGCTGTCCTTTTTGGAGGGGTTGGCCTTGCGGGACAGCAGGAGCCTGCAAACGTCATAATGACCTTCTGCGGCGGCTGCCATCAACGGCATCCTTCCGAACGTGCCGGCGTTATCTGGGGATGCGCCAAGCTTGAGAAGCAGCCGGCAGATGCGCAGCTGGCCGTCGTTGGCGGCAGCATACATGGCAGTGTTGCCGCTTAACCCCATGAAGGCATTGACGCTTGCGCCATGCCTTATTGATGATTTTACGCGGGGCATGTCCCCCGAGCACACGCCCTCTATCAGCATGCTGTCGTACCCTGAGGCAGAGCCTGAGGCAGGGCGCCTGGACCTTGAAATGGCTGATTTCCTGAAGAGCCGCATATGCCCATTTTTATGGAAGTAAGAGTTTATAATATTGGCGCCCAAAAGTCAGGGGAAATCAGGAAAAAGCCCCTTTCTTTTTCCCCAAGTGCTTTTTCTTTCGCAAAGAAAAAGGACTTTGGCCGGGACCGGGATTTGAACCCGGACCTAAGGCTCCACAGGCCTCCACGCTACCATTACGCTATCCCGGCGACAAGCCTATTATGTGCCTCAAAACGTTTAAAACGCTATTGGACGATGCATTCTGCGAAAACCGAGAGGAACGACTGCAGCGCCTTTCTGCCAATTGAGTTGCGGAATGCGACAACAGCCCTCATAGATTCAAAATTTTCGTTGTTTCCTACCGCTAAGGCGATATCGAACGCGGTGTCGCCAGATTCATCAACTGCCTCAATGTCGGCATCGTGGGTAATCAATATAGCACACGTGCATCCGTCCGCATTCCTTGATGCGATTAATAGCGGGGTTTCGTTGAATTTGTTTTTTGCATCAACGTCAGCGCCCCTGCGGACAAGCAATCCACAGGTTTTTGCGTTTGCATTGTACGCCGCATACATGAGCGCGCTCTGGCCGTCCTCCCATGCCGCGTTCGCATCCGCGCCAGCATCCAATAGTTGCTTAATCCGGTTAGTACTGCCATTCACGGCGACCGCCGCCAGCAGCTTTTCGTCCAGCACTTGCTGGTTTTCCTTGCTTAATTTGGGGCGTGCCTCCGGAGCAGGCTTTTTTGCATCCAGCCTAAGTGCTGTGTTTGCAGGTTTGGACTCCTTTTTCGCATATTTCTGGAGCATGTTTCAATTCGTGGGCAAAACATATTAAAAATGCCCCATTCCGGCTCTAAAAAGCATTTTTAAACCGAACGAATCAAATGGCCTCATGCTCTTCAGGGAGATTTGCGAAGTGTTTCAGCAGATTGAGGGCAAGAGCGGAAGATTGGAGATAACCAGCATACTTGCCAAGATGTACAAAGGCATGGGCCCTTCCGAGGCAGAGAAGATAAGCTACCTTCTGCAGGGCAAGCTGAAAGCGGAGTATTACGGCGTTGAGTTCGGTGTGGGCGAAAAATTCGTCATAGCCGCGCTGGCCAACGCGACCGGATACACCGAAAAGGAGATAACGGCGCTATACGTCAAGAAGGGCGACATCGGCATAGCCGCATCGGAGCTTACAGGAGGAAGGAAGCAGAAGTCGCTTTCTTCAAGGGAGCTGACGCTGGAGGACATCTACAACTCATTCATGAGGATTGCGCTTGCCAGCGGCACGGGAAGCCAGACGCAGAAGATAAGGTTCCTTTCCGAGATGTTCAACAGCACGACGCCGATAGAGGCCAAGTACATAGCAAGGATAGTGCTCAACAAGCTGAGAATCAAGGTCGGCGATTCCACGATACTGGATGCGCTGAGCTGGAGCAGCACGGGGGACAAAACGCTGAGGGAGAAGCTGGAAAGGGCGTACAACCTGTGCTCCGACCTTGGCCTGGTCGCAAAGACGTTCGTTGAAGGCCCTGATAAGATAGCAAAATTCAAGATAAGGGTCTTCATGCCGGTCAGGCCGGCATTGGCAGAGAGACTAAACAGCGCAGAGGACATCTTCGAAAAGCTGGAGAAGTGCGCCGTAGAATACAAATACGACGGGTTCAGGATGCAGGTGCACAAGAAGGGCAAGGAGATAAGGATATACTCAAGGAAGATGGAGCCCATGGAGCACATGTTCCCCGACGTCGTTGAAAGCGTGAGGCAGCTTCCGCACAACGAGATGATTTTCGAGGGCGAGGCGCTCGCATACAACGAAAAGGAGGACAGGTTCTACAGCTTCCAGGAGACCATGCACAGGAGGAGGAAATACGGCCTGGAGCAGGCGAGCAGGGACTGGCCCCTCCACGTCTACGTGTTTGACATCATGTACCTTGACGGCGATGACTACACGGAAAGGAAGATGAGGGAAAGGAGGAAGGCCATAGAGGGCATATTCCCTTTCGGCAAGAACCTCAAGCTCAGCGAATGGAGGATGGCAAAAAGCTCCGATGACATAGAGCGTACGTTCAGCGAGGCGCTTGGAAAGAGGCTGGAAGGCATAATAGCGAAGAACCTCGAGGCCCCGTATACCGCAGGCAAGAGGGATTTCGCGTGGATAAAGCTGAAAAAAAGCTATGGCAAGGCGATAGACACGGTAGACGCGGCCATAGTCGGATACTATTTCGGCAAGGGCTCAAGGACCAAGTTCGGGTTCGGGGGCCTGCTCTGCGCCGTATACAACGAGGACAGGGACGCGTTTGAAACGATTGCCAAGGTCGGAAGCGGGTTCACCGAGGAGGAGATGGCGAACTTCAGGGAGATGCTTGGGCCCGAGAAGACAAAGGAGCCGCCGGAAAACCTCAGCCATGCCCTCAAGCCGGACGTATGGGTGGAGCCCAAGCACGTCGCGGAGATAGCGTTCGACGGCATAACAATAAGCAGCCAGCACACCTGCATGCAGAGGAACGGCAGGGGATATGCGCTCAGGTTCCCGAGGTTTGTCAAGCTCAGGGAGGACAAGGGCATATACGAGGCGTCAACGGCCCTTGAGGTCGAGAACATGTTCAAGCTGATGAAAGGTGCGAAAAGATGAGGCTGTGCCGCGCCTGCAGCAAAAGGTTTGCAAAAAAATTACCGATTGGGGACTGCCATGTCTGCGGAAACAGGATGGACGGCATTGAAAAAACCATTTCAGCATACGGGTTCAGCTCGATAGAAACAAGCGGGGCGAAAAGGTTCTCGGTGTCAAGCGCCATAGGCAAAAAAACGCTGATGTGGGAGGAGGACGTTTTTGACGTATGCCTTGGCGAGACCATAAAGCGCCAGCTCAACAGGATAATGCGCGAAACGATAGAGAAAAAGACGGGGTGGGAATACGGCCCCGATTGCCCGGACGTCTCCTTCAGCCTTGACCTTAACACAGGGAAGATGTCGCACAGGATGGAGCCGCTGTTCGTCTTTGGAAGGTATGAAAAGCTTGAGCCAAACGTTTCGCAAAAGGAATGGATAGTCAAAAGGTTTCCGTCATTGGAAGGCATAATCGGAGAAAAAATGAAGGAAACGGCAAAGGCGGACTCTTTCACGATGCATGCATCCGGAAGGGAGGACATAGACGTCACGAACACTGCGGGAAGGCCGTTCGTGATGGAGCTCAGGGGCGCGAAGGTGAGGGATGCAAATCTTAAGAAGATGGAAAATGAGATAAACGAGGACAGGAGGGTAAAGGTAAAACTGATAAGCTACGCCAATCCGTCATTCGTCGCGCTTGTGTCGGACTCGCATTTTGACAAGACGTACAGGGCGTACATATCGTCAGAGCCGGAGCTGGATGAAAACGATTTGAAAAAGATAATGGCGCTTGAAGGAAAACGCATAAGCCAGCAGACCCCGGCGCGCGTAATCAACAGGAGGGCGGACCTCATAAGGCTAAGAAAAATCCACTCGCTGAAGGCCGGAAAGGACGGCAGGGGACGTTATGTTGACGTAGGCTGCGAGGCCGGGCTCTACATAAAGGAGCTGGTTAGCGGGGACGGCGGAAGGACAACGCCGAGCTTCTCAACCGCAACCAATAAGAACGTTAGGTGCGACAGCCTAACCGTGACTGAAATAAAGGACGGGTTCCTTGACACGGTGAAACCATGATTGACATGTCATTCATACTTGGATACGCGGAAATGCCGTTTGAGGCGCTGAGGATATTTGTCTCTCTTGCCATACTTGCGGTCTGCACCTATTTTGACCTTTTCAAGGACAAGAACATACCAGACAAGGTGCTTTATGCGTCAGCAGCGATAGCAGTAATAATTGCGCTGCCGGCGCCGCAGAGCCTTCTCCTGATGGAGTTTGCGCAGGCCGGTTTGCTTGCGCTGGCATGCTATGTCTTCTACAGGATGGGGTGCCTGGGGGGCGCCGAGATGTTCGTCATGCCTGCAATCGCGCTGCTGCTGCCCGTGCCGCCCGTCGCGTCCGCCGTGTTCCTGAACTTCCCGTTCATACTGTTCACGCTTTTGTTCAGCGGCATGCTGTTCGCGCTCACGAATTTCATGTACTTTGCGTACGGGCTTGCGAAGTCGGGCGCAAAGCTGAAGCTCAACGCCGAGGGCACGAGCATGGCGCTCATGACGGTTATTTTCGCGGCCGTGTACATGGGCACGCCGATAGGCAACCCGGCCATACTTGCCGTGGTGATAAGCCTCGGCCTCATGTCTTTCCTCTATTATACGTACAAGCCGGAGCTGGACGAGATGATGAGCGGCGAGGTTGGGATTGAAAAGGCGGAGGAAGAGGTCGTCAACATGAAAAAGCTTGACGAAAAGGCAAGGGAAATCTTCAAGCTATCGCCGCTGGTCACGGCAGACGCGATAAAGGGGCTGAAGAAGCTTGGCATAAGGAAAATCATAGTCATGAAGGGCATGCCGCCGTACATGCCGTTCCTGCTTGCAGGGGAGATCGTCGCAATCCTCTACGCGAAGCTGCTTCTGTTTTAGCGGGGAGCCCTTGCCCTATTGTGACGCGGTGATATCGTGGCTCCGCAGGGCGCAAAATGCCTTCTTTTTCCCCAAGTGCTTTTTCTTCGCGAAGAAAAAGGACTTCAGCAGTCAGTCGCTGTCTTGCCTCATCACCAATCAGAGGTTGTTCACGTCATCATCCTGCTGATTATGAAATGGCCTCAATAAGTTTAAAAACAATTCCGAACCATCCCAAGCCATGGTTGACACAAGCCAGGGGCAGAGGAATTACGGCAGGGGGGCGAATGCAGCGCCGTTTTCGGTTGGAAACATAGACCAAAGGAAGCTGGTCTTCTTCGGAGCGATTGTGATAGCGATAGGGCTTTTCGCCGCAATCGGCATAATGATGTTCATGGGCGCTTTCCAGCTGCCGTTCCAGGACTGCGTTGCCGTTGTCAACGTGGACGGCGAGATATCGTCGCAGGGGACGCCTGCAACGCTGCTTTCTTCCGGCTCTCCGGGCGCAGAGGACATAGCGAATTCCATATCATCGCTCAATGACAGAAGCGACGTGAAAGCCGTCGTAGTTAAGATAAACAGCCCTGGCGGCGGGGTCATTGCATCCCGCCAGATATACGAGGCGCTGAAGGGCCTCAACAAGACGAAGGTCGCGTACCTTTATGAGGAGGCGGCAAGCGGAGGATATTACATTGCGCTCGGGACCGATTACATAGTTGCAGAGCCTGACACGATAACCGGAAGCATAGGCGTCATATCGCTGACGATGGACCTGACCGGGCTCATGGAAAAGGTGGGCGTCAACATATCCACGATAAAGAGCGCAGGCCACAAGGACTTCCTCAGCGAGTACAAGGCATCAGACCCCGAGGAGGTCGCGATAATGCAGGGCATAATAAACGAGACTTTTGGGGAGTTTGTCGGCGTGCTGAAGGACAGCAGGGGAAGCAAGATAGCGAACAGCAACATCACCATGCTTACTGACGGAAGGGTATTTTCAGGAAGGCAGGCGGTGAAATACGGACTTGCCGACATGCTCGGGAACAAGGATGACGCAATAAGGAAGGCCGCGGATTTGGCAAACATGACGTATGACAAGAAGCCAACCGTCTGCATCGTGTCGCTGTCATCGCAGGGAAGCAATGGCCTGTTCTCGGATCTTGAAAGGACGGTGGCGACAATATACCTGGGCAATTACCAGAGCACGGGGCTATACCTAAAATGAGAACATACAAGCCGTCGCACAGGCCTGACTTCAGGTACATCGAGATTGACAATGCCGGAAGGGTTGACATAGGCTCGTACCTGCTGGGCTTCTTCGGGACGTCCGGTTTCGGCGCCCTGATGTTCAAGCCGATAAGCAAGCGCGGCAGCTCGGAGACAATAAGGGTGGAAAGGGGCTCTGCAAGGGCCGTGGCAGGCGCGCTGCTCTGCTCGAAGGGCAGGATAAGGATTAAGAGGATAAGCGGGACGCTGGCAAGCTTGGGAAGGAAGATGAAGAAGGATGCATAAGACGATAATCGCTGTTTTGGTCGTTTTTGCAATGCTGTATGGGTGCCTTGGCCAGGGCCAGGTGAGCAACGAGGAAGTGGACAAGGTGCTAAACGGCACGGACAGGAAGAACGTCAGCGTCGGCATACTGATGTATTATGGCGAAGGCTGCCCGCACTGCGCGAACACCATATCGCTGCTGAACGAGCTCAACCAGTCCTACAACATAAGCATGACGCTTAAGGAGACATGGCACAACGACGCTAACCAGAACGAGATGCTTGCCGCGTACGGCAAATTCGGGGCAAACACGAGCCTGGCAGGCGTGCCGACCATGATTATAGGCGGGAAAATGATGGTCATTGGCGAGCTCTCTGTCAAGAACTGGATAAAGACGATTGACATGTGCGGTAGCGGAAGGTGCCCGTCCGGCGCCTTTGATGACGACACGGTTCCGGCCCTGGGCTAGGCTAAAGGCAAGGTATTTAAAAATGTTTATAAAAAAATCTCCATCCATGGACATGTCTAGGATATTCTTTGCATTCGCCATTTTGGCGCTCTTGGCAATGCCGGGATGCATCGGCGGGGCCCAGTCGGGCGGGACCGGGACCGCAATCAACGTGACGATGGTCGTCTACGAGGGCATAGGCTGCCCGCACTGCACGAACACCATAACGCTGCTGAACGACATACAGAAAACGTACAATTTTACCCTCATACTCAAAGAGGTGAGGTATAACCCGGACAACAACAAGGAACTTTTCAGCATGTACGACAGGTTCGGGTACGACTCCGCGAACGGCGGCATACCCACGACGATAGTCAACGACAGGATAATGATAGTCGGGGAGCTTTCCAGGGACTCAACGATAAAGCTGATAAACATATGCCAAAGCTCAAGGTGCCCTGTAGGCGCATACACGAGCGCGCAGATGGACGAGCTGATAAAAAACATAGAGCAGAACGCCAACTTCAGCTACGACACGGAGCTTAAGCTGAACCGGACGGCCAATGCGAGCGTCTCGCCAACAAAGAATCCGGGAGACATACCTTTGATGATACTGGTGCCGGCTGCGGTCGCAGACTCCATAAATCCTTGTACTATGGCGATAATGGCCATGCTGCTTGCCATAACGCTTGAGAAGAAAGGCAAGAAAAGCGTGCTGATGAGCGGCGCCGTTTTCGTGACCGTCATCTTCATATGCTATTTCCTGATGGGGCTTGGCGTCATGAAGGTCGTTGGCGACATCAGCATAGAGAAATATTTCTTCTATCTGATGCTGATTATTTCCACTGTGATAACCATCCTGGAGATAAGGGCCTATTTCGCCTACCATCCTGGAATGGAGTCCATAGAGATACCGATGTTCCTGAGGCCGCAGCTCCAGAAGGTCATGCAGATGGCGACCTCGCTGCCCATGGTGGCTGTCGTTGCCCTGTTCTGCTCGCTGTTCCTTTTGCCGTGCTCGTCAGGCCCGTACCTGATGATACTCAGCATGCTGTCAATGACCGACATATGGACAACAGCTTTCTTCAAGGCAGTGGGATATTTGCTGCTTTACAATGCGATATTCATTGTTCCGCTGCTGGCGATAACCGCGATTGTAGCATTCGGCATAAGGAACCCGGGGGACATACTGACATTGAGGGACAAGTACGTGAAGCAGATGCACCTTGTTGCAGGTTTGCTTATGCTGGTCGTTACAGTCATGCTTGCTGCGTTCGTGTTCAACAGCGGGCTGTTCCGCTGAAGCTTTTTAGGGAAAAGCTTCAGCAAAAAGAGCCTTTTGGAAAAAGGCTCCAGCGAAAAACGGATTGATGCCAATCAACATCATTTTTAACCTCTCTTATTAACATTAAACCATGCAGATTCAGGAAAAAAGGCCTGAACGCTGGGAAAGGCACAACAACCCCCTTAAGTTCAAGCCAGAGCCAGACGACGCGGCAGGCGCAATTAAGCACAACCAGAAGCTCCTGGACTGGATGCTCATACAAGGCGCGGGGATGGTTTGGATAGATGCGGATAAAATCAAAAACCTACTGGACAAGGGCGCCAACCCCAATGCGCGGATAAATGGCGGCGAAAGCGCGCTTATGGAGGCCGCAGAGTATGCGCGTGCCGACGTCTGCTCATTGCTGCTTGAGAAAGGGGCGGACGTTGACGGAAAGAACAGCTATAAGGACACTCCTCTTATGCGTGCTGCGGCAGCCGGCTTGAGAGACACGGTTCTTCTGCTGCTGGAGCATGGGGCCAGAATCAACGCAAGGAACAGGGCAGGCGAAACTGCGCTCATGCTGGCGATAAAGGATAACCATAGGGAGAATATTGAAACGGTCAGGCTCCTGGTTGAGCATGGCGCAAAGGTGAATGCAAGGAGCGGAAATCGCATGACCGCGCTCTTGGATGCCGCAAGCTACCGCCATGCCCGCATTGCCGAATTCCTGCTGGAGCATGGGGCAGACGCAAACGCAACCGATTGCCTCAACCAAACCGCGCTCACGCACGTTACAAACGAAAACAGCGAACTTTTCCAAATGCTGAAAGACGCGGAATCCATGCAGAAAATCGTCGGCTTGCCTGCATTGGGCGGGTTTTTGTCCAGCTTCCGCGAATGCATCGGAAGATAACCGCCGGAATATGATTACCTTTAAAAACAACGGGACGCAAACTGTATCCATGGGCGATGCCAAAAGCCTATTCAAAAGCGTGCTTGAGAGAATAAAACCCTCCAAGGACGAAAAGAAAAAGATAAACGACACTGTTTCCCATATAAAATCAAGGCTGGAGAGGCACCTGCCTAAAGGCGTGAGGATGCTGCTGGCCGGCTCCATAGCAAAAGGAACTTTTCTCCATGGCGAGGGCGACATAGACCTATTTCTTTTGTTTCCGAAAACGTTTGACAAGGAGGCCATGGGAAAGCTGGTCATAGACATCGTCAAGAAGGAGTTCCGCAACTACGAGATAGCGTATGCCGAACATCCATACGCAAGGATATTCGTCAATGGCATAAAGGCGGACATCGTGCCTGCCTACAACATAACGCATGTTGCGCACATGGGCTCAGCCGTTGACAGGAGCAAGTTCCACGTCAATTTCGTCAAAAAGCACCTGAAGGTCGTTGATGGCGTGCTTTTGCTCAAGAAGATGCTGAAGTCCTTCCGCATATACGGGGCCGACATGAAGTCAAAGGGTGTCTCGGGATACCTAGCCGAGCTGATGATAATAAGGTATGGAGGCCTTGAAAAAGCCATGGAAGCAATCTCCAAATGGAGGTTTGGGGAGGTTGTGGAAATAAACGAAAGGTGGAAGGACAAGGAAAAGGCAAGGCAGAAGTTCCAGGGCGCTCCGCTGATATTCATAGACCCGACTGACAGGAACAGGAACGTCGCATCTGCGCTTTCGGCAGAGAACTTCTCAAGGCTGGTTTTGCTGGCAAGGGCATATGCCAAGAAACCGGATGAGATGCTTTTCTTCCCCAAGCCAAAAAAGGCGAAATACATGCCGAGGCTCATAGGCATAAGGTTCAGGAGCCCGAAGATAATAGACGAGACCAAGTACGGCGAGCTTGGCAGGCTGGCGTCAAAGGTCGCAAGGCACCTTGAGTCAAAGGGCTTTGAGGTCATCCTTGCGCAGGCATACGACAACGGGACGGTGAGCGCATGCGCGATAGGGGTGGCCAACGACCTTGTCGGAAAGAACTTCATAAGGCACGGCCCGCCGCTGGAGATGGCCGAAGGGGTCGCAAGGTTCATTACAGACAAGACGTTCTTCAGGGAAGGCAGGATTGTGAGCATGGCCCAGAGGGAGGCGACCGCGGCAGTGGAAGAGGCGAGGAAAGCCTGCGCATCAGGCGCCCTGCCGAAGCATTTTGAAAGAAGGACGATGAAAATCTCGTATCTGGAAAAGGGGAGCGCCGCCTACAAGGAGATGGAACGGGGAAGGGCGCTTGACGAGCTCATTCTTTCGCTCCAATGAAGTCCCTTTTGGTGGATTTCAGGAAATCCAGGTCGTTGTTGTAGAACGCCCTTATGTCATTCGTCTCCAGAATCATCATCAGCGGCCTTTCAAGGCTCAGGCCGAATGCAAGCACGGGATATGTGCAGCCCAGTATCTCGCAGACTTCGGGGCGGAAGATGCCGGCCCCGCCAATCTCTATCCATTCCTGCCTTGGCTCAAAGAACACCTCTATCTCCAGGCTGGGCTCGGTATAAGGAAAGTAGGACGGCCTGAACCTTATCTTCTCGAAGCCGAGCCTTGAGTAGAATGTTTTCAGCACGCCGAGGAGTTGCCTGAACGTTACGCTCTCGTCAGCGATTATGCCCTCAACCTGGTGGAACTCCGCAAGGTGCTTGAAGTCTATCGCCTCGTTCCTGAATACCCTGCCTATGGCGAAGAACTTGCCCTTCTTCCTTTTTGCAAGGGTCCTTGCGCTGAGCACGGTCGTATGTGTCCTCAGTATTGTCTTTTTCGCCTCGTTTATGTCCCATTTGCAGTGCCAGCCCTTCTCGTGCACGGCTTTCGCCCTTTCCATTACGTCGTCCGGGACGTCGGCAAGGCTGCTGACCCTGTCTATGTAGAACGTGTCGGCAAGCTCCCTTGACGGATGGTCCTGTGGCTGGAAAAGGGCGTCGAAGTTCCAGAACGCCTCCTCCACGTAGTCCCCTTCCATCTCCTCAAAGCCCATGGATATGAATATGTCCCTTATTTTGTTTATCGCATTTGTCAGCGGATGCGTCTTTCCGGATTCCTGCGCCGGGACGGTGTCTGGCGCGATGTTGAGCTCCGGGAATTTTGCGCCCTTCCAGCTTCCGGATTTCACCATTTCCTGTGTCAGCGACTTCGCGCCGCCTTCGCTGCCTTCGCTGGTTTCAAACGCCTTGCCTTCATCCGTTATTTTCGCGGATATGGCCTTTGACGAGAACTCCTCAACGTACCCCCTCCTTTTCAGCTCGGCGACGCTGTTTTTGTCCGCCTTTTCAGGGGATTTGAGCGCCGTTGCAAGCGGATATGACGCAGGATTCTTGCCCATCGGCTTTATCTTTCCGTTTTCGAGCGAGATGTATCCATAAGACTTCATTGGCCCCATGAAAGCGGCAAGCTCCGCAGGGACCTCCTTTACCGGCTTTCCTCCGTAATCCAGGAGCTTCAAATCAGGGAAAGATTGCAATGCTGCCTTTCCCTTTTCCGTAACCCTTATGCCATTGGACTCCTCAACGCGCATTGACGCGAGGCCTTTCTGGCTCAGGAAGAAAACGCCCCTCCTTGCCCCGTCCTCGTTTAGCCCCGTCTCTTTGCATATGGCGGGAATGCCCTTTTCCTTGCCGTCTTTGAGCGCCTTCAGCGCAAGCCCCTCGTTCTGGCTCAGGCTTGTCATTGGGAATCTCCCTTCTTGGAGGACTGC
>JBGQMY010000011.1:0-32512 GCA_041500865.1 Candidatus Micrarchaeia archaeon
GCAAAGGACGATGACGGCAGGACCGCGCTCATGCGTGCCGCATACAACGGACGCATCCCAACCTGCGCTTTATTGCTCGAAAAAGGCGCAAGCATCGAGGCAAAGGACAACGACGGCAAGACCGCGCTCATGGAGGCCGCAAGGTGGGGCAACAAGAGAACGGCCGCATTCCTAAAATCCATGGAATGGCTTGCGGGCATAACCGGAAACGCGTTCATGAAGCCATTCGGCGACTGCATTGCTGCCTGATTTTTAACGCCTTTGCCGCACAATGAAGGCATGGGAAAGGAAACATTCGGCTTGTTCATGGACGCCTTCAGCGGGTGCATTGGCTGACAGGGAATTTAAGACGGAAAAGCCCATCAGGGGCACAATAAAGCGGCAAAGCACATTTGGAAACATATACCTTTTTAAACGTTGCTATGGAATTCCCTATAAAAGGGCAGTGTCACTGATGCCTCGTCCACGGGTGGTTCCTTGAGCGTATTGAAAAAGAAGAACATATCGACAGCAAACTATTTTTTGAACCCACAATTCCGGGTTCTTGACGAAAAGGAGAAGAAGGCGGTCCTTGCAAAGTACAGGATAACGGACGAAGGCCTTCCGAAAATCCTTATGGGCGACCCTGTCGCGGTTGAGCTGAAGCTCAAGGCCGGCGACGTAGTCGAAATCAGGAGGAAGGACCCACCTGGGGAGTACCTTTCCTACAGGGTTGCGTTCGAGTGACGGTGTTAATATGGTAAAAGAAATCATGCCAGTCTATTTCAGCTCCAATTCGCTGGTCAAGCAGCAGCTTGACTCCTACAACAAGTTCGCGCTGGAAGGCATCCAGGAGATTGTGGACAGCGTCGGCCAGATAAAGACCAACGTGGAGGGCTTTGAGATAAAGCTGGGGAAGGTGAAGCTTTCGCAGCCGAGGTTCTACGAGGTCAGGGGCGGGTACAGGAACATATTCCCGAGCGAGGCTAGGATAAGGAACATAACGTATGCGGCCCCGGTTTTCCTGGAAATGATGCCGATATACAACAACGTTGAGACCAACAGGTATGCGGACATATTCGTGGGCGAAATCCCAGTAATGTCAAAATCCGTGCTGTGCCACACCAACCAGATGTCAAAGGAGGAATTGGTTGACATAGGCGAGGACCCCATGGACCCCGGCGGATACTTCATCATAAACGGCAGCGAAAGGGTCCTGGTCAGCCTGGAGGACCTGGTGCCGAACAAGGTCATGACGATAAAGGAGGACAAGGGCGCAGTGTCAAGCAAGATGTTTTCCGTCCATCATGGCTTCAGGGCCAGGTGCGTCATAAAGAGGAGCGCGGACGGCACGTGGATGGTGGATTTCCCGTCGTCCCCGAACGGCATGTCCCTTTTCTCGCTGATAAGGGCGATAGGCGTAAAGAAGGACATAGACGTTGAGGAGCTTTTTGACATGGAAATGCTGTCAATAAAGAACGACGTGCTTTTCAACATAGAGAACGACCCGTCCAAGGGGGCGGAAGAGGAGCCAGAGATATACGTCGCCAAAAGGTTCTCGCCAGGCCAGCCAAAGGAGTACCAGATAACGAGATTCAATTATTTGATAGACAACTACCTGCTTCCGCACCTCGGCACGCAGCCGGCCATGAGGAAGAGGAAGATACTGTACCTTGCGAAGATGGCAAGTCGTACAACTCTGGTCGCGAACGGCAAGATGTCTGCCGACGACAGGGACCACTACGGCAACAAGAGGGTGAAGCTCGCGGGGGACCTGATGAGCGAGCTGTTCCGCTATGCGTTCAACTACCTGATAAAGGACATCGTGTACCAGGCAAGCAGGGCCGACGTCAGGGGCAGGAAGCTCCAGGTGCACACGATAGTCAGGCAGGACGCATTGACAGACAGGATTCTTTATTCGATGGCGACAGGCAACTGGGTCGCAGGCCAGACCGGCGTCAGCCAGCTGCTTGACAGAATCAGCTATCTGTCTTCGCTGAGCCACAGGAGGAGGGTCATATCGCCATTGACCAAGAAACATCCGCACTTCAAGGCGAGGGACCTGCACGGCACCCACTACGGCAAGCTCTGCCCCTCGGAGACGCCCGAAGGGCCCAGCACCTCCATAGTGAAGAACATGGCCATGTTCTGCGAGATAACGACCGGATATTCCGACAGGGAAGTCGAGGACATTGTCAGGAAGTTCGGGATAGAGGAGGAATGACAACCATGAAAACGCACCCGAATTCCGCGAAGGCAGAAAGATGCGCCATATACATAAACGGCAGGCTCATCGGTTTCCACAAGGACGGCAAGGCGCTTGTAAGCAGGATAAGGGAGACAAGGCGCAACAGCATGCTTGACTACCAGGTGAATGTCAGGCTCAAGCACGCGACGAACGAGCTGTTCATAAACACGGACAGGGGGAGGGCACGGAGGCCCTATATAGTCATTAAGGACGGCAAGAGCACGCTGGGCCCGGAGATAAAAAAACGGCTAACCAACAACCAGCTGAACTGGAACCATCTCATCAAGATGGGCATTGTCGAGTACCTGGATGCGGACGAGGAGGAGGACTCATATGTCGCAAGGCGCGAGGAGGAAATAACTAACGAGCATTCGCACCTCGAGATAGACGGCTCAACGATGTTCGGGGTTGTCGCAAGCATACTCCCGTATCCGGAGCACAACTCAAGCCCGAGGATAACCATGGCGTCGTCCATGGCCAAGCAGAGCCTCGGCATGTACCTTTCAAACTACAACCACAGGTATGACACAAGAAGCTACATCATGTACTATCCGCAGCAGCCGCTGGTGCAGACTGACGGGTACAAGCACCTGGGCATGAAGAACAGGGCCGCAGGACAGAACCTCGTCGTTGCAGTAATTTCATACAAGGGATGGAACCTGGAGGACGCAGTGGTAATCAACAGCTCAGCGGTGGACAGGGGCATGGGAAGGACGGCGATGTTCAGGACGTACGAAGTTGAGGAAATCACGTATCCGTCAGGCCAGAAGGACGTGATAGAGACGCCCTCGCCAAAGGTCAACGGATTCAGGGGCGAGGAGTCGTATTCAAACTTGGACGAGGACGGAATAGTGATTCCTGAAAGCGCGGTCAAGGAGGGCGACGTGCTTGTCGGAAAGACGTCCCCGCCGAGGTTCCTTGAGGAGATGTCCATCTTCGGCGTTTACGAGGAAAAGAAGAGGGAAAGCTCAGTCGCAGTGAAAGAAGGCGAGTACGGAAGGGTGGACTCTGTCATACTTACGGAAGGCGCAAGCGGGAACAAGGTCGTCAAGGTGAGGCTGAGGCTTCCGAAGGTGCCTGAAATCGGGGACAAGATGGCGTCCAGGCACGGGCAAAAGGGCGTAATAGGGTTCATGGTGCCGCACGAGGACATGCCATTCAGCGAAAGCGGGATAGTTCCCGACTTATTGATAAACCCGCACGCGCTGCCAAGCAGGATGACGGTCGGCCACATGCTGGACATGCTCGGCGGAAAGGCAGGATGCGTGGAAGGCGCGACAATGGACGGCACCGCATTCAGCGGGGACAAGGCGGAGAAGTTCATGGCGATACTGAAGGAGTCGGGCTTCGACGAGTACGGCGAGGAATGGCTCTATGACGGCATAACCGGAACGAAGATAAAGGCCAAGATATTCGTGGGCGTCATATACTACCAAAGGCTGTACCACCTGGTCTCCAACAAGATGCACGCAAGGAGCAGGGGCCCGGTGCAGCTGCTCACGCTCCAGCCGACAGAGGGAAGGAGCAGGGAAGGCGGCCTCAGGTTCGGGGAGATGGAAAGGGACACGCTCATAGGGTTCGGCGCCGCATCCGTGATAAAGGAAAGGCTCCTTGAAGAGAGCGACAAGTCAACGCAATACATATGCAGGGACTGCGGCAGCATGGCCTACTACAACTACCTTGCAAAGAAGCCCGCGTGCCCGCTCTGCCAGAGCGAGAACATAGCGGAGGTGGAGGTAAGCTACGCTTTCAAGCTGCTGCTTGACGAGATAAGGGCGATAGGCATATTCCCCAAGCTCATTGTGGACAAGAAGGCAAACAGGGAGGTCAATTGACATGGTGCTTCACTACAACCCGGTCGAGGACGAGATAAAGAAGGTGCAGTTCGCGGTGTATTCCCCGGAGAACATAAAGAGCATCGGCCAGAGCAGGATAACGGTGCCCGACACGTATGACGACGACGGATACCCGCTGGACGAAGGGCTGATGGACCAGCACCTTGGGGTCATTGACCCGGGCCTCAGGTGCAAGACCTGCGGCGCGACGTCAAGGGAATGCCCGGGCCATTTCGGCCATATAGACCTTTTCAGGCCCGTAATCCACCCATTATTTGCGAAGAACATACAGAAGGTGCTCAGCGCAACGTGCGGCAAGTGCTACGGCGTTGTGCTTACAAAGGAGAACAAGAGGCCGAAGAAATGCCCGCACTGCAAGGCAGACCTGCCGGACATCAAGTTCATAAGGCCGGTGACGTTCTACGTTGACGCAAAGGAGATGCTCCCGACCGAGATAAAGGAGTGGCTCAGCGCTGTGAACAATGCGGACCTTAAGAGGCTCGGGTACGACCCGGAGGCCGCAAGGCCCGAATGGATGGTGCTTTCCGTCCTTCTTGTCCCGCCAGTCAAGATAAGGCCGTCCATCACGCTTGAAAGCGGGGACAAGAGCGAAGATGACTTGACGCACAAGCTTGTGGAAATCATAAGGGTGAACCAGAAGCTTGAGGCCAACATAAACGCAGGGGCCCCGCAGCTCATCATAGAGGACCTTTGGAAGCTGCTGCAATACCATGTGATAACCTATTTCGACAACGAGACGGCCGGCATACCGCCAGCAAGGCACAGGAGCGGAAGGCCGCTCAAGACGATTGCGCAAAGGCTGAAAGGCAAGGAGGGCCGTTTCAGGTACAACCTGAGCGGAAAGAGGGTCAATTTTTCAGCAAGGACGATAATCTCTCCGGACCCGTACATAAGCCTGAATGAGGTCGGCGTGCCTATGCCCATAGCAGAGGAGCTGACGATACCGATACCGGTTACCGAATGGAACGGGGACTACCTGAAGGGCCTGATAAAGGCAAAGGAGTACCCGATGGCAAAGTACGTCATAAGGAAGGACGGCATAAGGGTCAAGGTGACTGATGCGTCAAGGGACAGGGTGCTTGAAAGCATCGGCGTGGGCTGGATTGTGGAAAGGCAGCTGATAAACGGGGACATCGTGCTGTTCAACAGGCAGCCGTCGCTGCACAGGGTTTCCATGATGGCGCACCTGGTCAGGGTGCTGCCTGGCAAGACGTTCCGTATAAACCCGCTGGTCTGTTCGCCGTACAACGCGGACTTCGACGGGGACGAGATGAACCTCCACGCGCTGCAAACGGAAGAGTCGCAGGCGGAGGCTTACGAGCTCATGAGGGTAGACAAGCAGATACTCTCGCCAAGGCACGGCCATGCCATAATAAAGCCGCAGCAGGACAACGTGTCAGGCATCTACTTTTTGACAAGGGACGACGCCATACTCACCAAGGAGGAGGCATCCAACCTCCTGCTGAAGGCAGGCATAAAAAAGCTGCCGAAGCCGGACGTGGACAAGAGGCTCTATTCCGGAAAGGCGCTGTTCTCCATGCTGATTCCGGAGGACATAAACGCGACCTTCAAGTCAAAGCTGGGCGAAGAGGTCGTCATAAAGGACGGCAAGCTGATAAAGGGCGCGATTGAGAGCAAGGGCATAAGCGGCGAGATACTTGAGAAGGTGTTCCTAAGGGATGGGGCCGAGGCAGCAAAGGGTTTCCTGGATTCCGCAACGAGGATGGGGCTCAACTACCTTGAGATGTACGGCCTGAGCGTGTCGCTCAAGCAGTACGAGCTGGACCCGAAGGCAACGGAAGAGAGGGACAAGATACTGAATAATCTCAACAGGCAGATAGATACGCTGATAGGCAAGTGCAACAGCAAGACGCTGGAGAGGTCGCCGGGCATGAGCATGAAGGAGACGCTTGAGGCCATGATAATGGCGCTCACGTCAAAGGCAAGGGACTCGACCGGGGACATAGTCATGGACTCGCTGGGCAAGGGGAACCCGTCCATAGTCATGGCGCAGATTGGGGCAAGGGGCTCTTTGCTTAACGTCGTGCAGATGGCTTCCGTCGTCGGCCAGCAGGCGGTAAGGAACAAGAGGCCAAAGCGCGGCTATGCCGGACGCGTATTGCCGTTCTTCAAGCCGGGCGTTCTCGGCGGAAGGGAGCGGGGCTTCGTTTACTCGTCCTTCATGAGCGGCCTTGACGTTGACGAGTTTTTCCACCACGCAATCGGCGGAAGGGAGTCAATCGTCAACAAGTCCATCAGGACCGCGCGCTCCGGATACATGCAAAGGAGGCTGATTCACGCGCTGCAGGACCTTTCGGTTGCAAACGACCTGACTGTCAGGGACACGAGCGGAAGGATAATCCAGTTCATATACGGGGGGGACGCAAAGGACCCGATGTTCTCGACGAACACGGCCTTCATAGACTCGATATCGGAGGACGATGTCGACACGGCGTCCAAATGAGGCGGTTATGATGACAATGGCAGCAGCGCATCCGAAAAGGAAGTACATGATTAACGCCGGGGAGCCGGTGGGCATAGTGGCCGCGCAGAGCCTCGGCGAGCCTGGCACGCAGATGACAATGCGTGCGTTCCACTATGCGGGCGTCGCTGAGCAGGTGCCGACCGGCCTGCCGAGGATGATAGAGCTCGTCGACATGAGGAAGAGGCCCAAAAAGCCCATCATAGACATCTACCTGAAGCCGGAATTCAGGAAGGACAGGAAGAAAGCCGAGGACCTTGCGAAAAGGATAGAGATGGTGACCGTTTCGGATGTGTGCGACATAAGGGAAGACCTTGAGCACAGGAGGATACTGCTCAGGTACAACGAGAATGCGGGAAAGACGTTCGGGACCAAGATGGACGACCTGCTGAAGGCCATAAGCAAGAGGAAAATACGCGTAAAGGGCAACATAGTAATGATAAAGTTCGAGGGCAAGGAGGCCAAGAAGCCGCTCAAGGCCGCAAGGAAGATGCTTGACAGGCTAAGAGAGGCGATAGTGAAGGGCATAGACGGCATAACGATGGCTGTCGTCGTGGAAGAGAAGGGCGAATACTACGTCAGGGCGAAAGGCGACAACATAGAGGGCGTGCTTGACATAGAGACTGTTGACCCGGGCCACATCTACACGAACAACGTCAAGGAGATAGAAAGGATTTACGGCGTGGAGGCAGCGCGCAACGCAATCATAAAGGAGCTCAAGCAGGTGCTTGACATGCAGGGCCTTTACGTGGACGTGAGGCACATCATGCTGCTTGCGGACGCGATGTCCAGCGACGGAAAGATAATAAACGTCGGAAGGAGGGGCCTTGCCGGCGGAAAGGAGAGCGTGCTGGCGAAGGCCGCTTTCGAGGAGACGATAAGGCACCTGACCGATGCGGCCTCAAGGGGCAGCATAGACCCGCTGAAGGGCGTCACTGAAAACATAATCGCGGGAAAGACCGTGCCGCTCGGGACCGGAAACGTGCTCTTGGAGTTCAAGTTCTCCAAGGGAAACAAATAAAAATACTATGCGGCGAGACTAAAAGACTGTCAATGTGATGCTTATGGCAAGGAAGAAGGATGTCGGGGGGAAGAAGGCCGACCTTGAGGAAAAGGAAAAGAAGGAGGAAGAGGCGGCAGAGGAAGTGCAGGAAACGAAGAAAAAGACGAAAAAGGCCGCAATCAGGAAAAGGGAGAAGAAGGAGAAGATAAGCCCGCTTGAGAAGGAAATCAGGCTCCTGATTGAAAGCGGGAAGATAGGGTTCGGGACCCGCAAGGGCCTTGCGTCCGTGATGCTTGGAAAAGCTAAGGGAATCATATTTGCAGCCAACATACCCCGCGAGACGGTTGAGGACATAACGTATTATTCCTCTATGGAGAAGGGGCTGGCGCAGCTGCCATTTGCAGGCACGTCCATTGAGCTGGGGAAGCTGTGCGGAAAGCCTTACCCGGTTTCGGTCATCGCCATATACGAATTCGGCGAGACAAGCAAGGAAAAGCTCGAGAAGCTGACAAAAGGATAGTGCATCATGGAACTTAATCCTGACGTTCTTGAGTACTTCAATGTCTTTGAGTCCTTTACCGGCGTGATGCCCCTTGACATGATAGAGTCAAGGGGGGCGCTGTTCTTCGTCGTCCCGCCAGACAAGATCGGACTTGTCTTGGCGAACCATGGCAGGAAGATAGAGAGCCTTAAGCTGAAAGTGGACAGGAACATCTACGTGGTTGCGAATTCCCCCGAGCCCATAGCGTTTCTCAAGAACCTTTTCAACAACGTGCGCATACTTGAGACTACGGATGAGAACATCATGGGCGAGACGGTGCTCTACATCATAGTGGACGAGAAGGACAAGAGCAAGGCCCTTGGGAAGAACAAGGCGCGCCTGGACGGCGCACGCGAGCTTATGAAGCGCAAGTTCAACATTTCGCTGTTTTTGAAGACAAGGCTTCCGCCGCCGATGTGAAGGCGCATTATATTTAAAATGTTTCTTTTCATAGTCAGATATGGCTGTTCAGCAAGGAAAGCCGGCGTTTGCACTAAAGGCGAAGGGGAGTGCCAGCGCAATCCGCAGGGAGATATACTGCTTTTACGACCGCGACCCGGCATTGCAGACCGCATTTGACAGCTACAACCTCAGGTGCAAGGCGATTGGGGACCTGGGCTGCATGAAGTTCGGGGCATTGTGCATGCACATCTTCAACAGGTTCAGGAAGGACAAGGGCAACGGGCCCTTGAAAATATGCATGCCAAGGAAAATCATTAGAAGGGCCATTCGCGAGATGGGCGGCGTGGCATTCACGGATTATAGGAAGGGGACGCAAACCGTGCGGTTCCTCATATACGCAGCAGGGGAGATAGCGGACCTTGTCAGGACCGGACGTTCAGGCGAGTGCCGCAAAAGCATCCTTGGACGTATGGATGACAAGGGCAATGCGCTCATGAGGATGACTGCATTCAGCGAAGATGAGCGGGGGCTCATCAAAAAGTCGCTGGACGAGGATTTCTTCTCCAGGATAACGAAATAAACCGGTCATTGCAGAAGGAACCGTTCGCAGAAGAGTTTTTCCGCTTCTTTCCTGCCGATGCCGCGCGCCATCAGGTAATTTATTGTCTCCTTTGGCATTCCCTGTATTGAGGATTTGTGCGCCGCTTCAACGTCCCCGTTCAGCAGCACCAGCTTCGGGCAGAAGCCTGCCTTTGCCTTTTTGCCTATCTTTATGCCGTTCATGGATACCTTTCCTGAGCTGCCTGCGGAATCCTTTTCCATGACGAGCTTTGCGTCCAGCCTGATTTGTGACCTGATTATTGAGTTGAACGTGATGTTTGACCTTCCTTTTCCCTTGTGGACAACGCTGAGGTTGACCTGCTGGGGCTTCCTGTTCCTGGACGTTATCAGCATGTCCAAATCGCCGCCTTCCTCAATCTGAAGCACTATGTCGGCATCGCCTTCCTCCAGCGCGATGTTTTCCGTGGATTTGGATGAAATGGTTTTCATTATTTCCATTACGCTTCGCCCCTTGCCTTTATGCCAATTAACCTTTCAAGCTCCCTCCTGTATTCCACTGGCAGCGACAGCGTGAACGGCTTGGCGAAGCCGACGACCATGCTGGCCTTTGCCTCATCCTCTTGGATGCCCCTTGCCATGAGATACTCAATCGCGTCCTGGCTGAAAACGAATGTTGACGTTTCGTGGCTTGACCACGAGTCCCTTGAATCGTCTGTCACGAGCGGGCTGCTGGTTGCAGAGCTTCCGGCGTCCAACAGCATGGACTCGCATTCGCCGAAGGCCGAGCAGCCGTTCCCTTCGATGGCAGTCGTGCTTGAGTAGTCAGCCCTTCCGCCGTTGCCTGCAAGGGACTTGCTTTTCACGTTGGCGCTGCACCCTTTTCCCTTCATCAGTATCTGGTCAACGACCCTGGTTATTTGGCCCCTTGATGCGGCTATGAAGGTTGAGACGTCGGCCTTTGCGCCGTCGCCCTCCAGCACCATGGACAGCGTCTTGTGGTTGCTGCTGCCCCCGAAGCTGCCGTCCATCCACCTTATGCATGCGCCCTTCTTGAGCACAGCCCTCTTGAAGCCCTTTGTGGCAACATTAGGGCTCCAGTTTTGCATGCTGGCCATCTCCAGCTTGGCATTTTTCCCGACCATTATCTCGGTTATGCTCTTGTGGTCGGAATATTCCCTGTATATAGGAGCTACGCAGCCCTCCATGAACTTGACGTCCGTGTTCTCCTCGCAGACGATGAGCGCCCTCGGAACCTGGGAAAAGCCGCCCTTGTCTATTATGAAGACGACGTTTATCTGGAACGGGATTCTCACGCCTTTTGGCACGTAGACGAACACGCCGCCGTCCCAGAACGCCGTGTTGTACGCCGCGTATGCGTTCTCTTTGTAGTCAACTATCTTTGACAGGTATCTTTTCACAAGGCTGCCGTTCTCCCTTATGGCTTCCACCAAAGGC
The DNA here is from genome assembly GCA_041500865.1 of Candidatus Micrarchaeia archaeon. Lineage (GTDB taxonomy): Archaea > Micrarchaeota > Micrarchaeia > Anstonellales > J096 > JAPLWW01. The sequence continues at coordinate 10,528 of JBGQMY010000011.1, forward strand.
TTGACAATCATGCCCTTGCCGAAGCCTTCAGGAACAGGGTTCATGTACACCTTGTCGTTGACCTGGGAGATGCCGAGCATGTAATCCTTCTCGTTTTCCCTTACGCCCATCCTGTCAAGCAGCCTTTTTGTCTCGTCCCTGCTGGCGGATGGCGCGGCCCCTGGCCTGGACAGCGTTCCGCCTATTTCCGTGTAATAGTCGAATGCCTTTAGCCTCAGGTCGGTAAGCCAGTCCGGCTCGCCCCTGGCCTTGCTTCTCTGCTCTATATTGTTTTCCATTGCGGTTATTGGGTTGGGTTAAATATTTAAACCCTAATGTTCAATAGTTAAACATGTTGGACAAGAAAGACAACCTCATACTGGCCGCGCTGGCAAGGAACGCAAGGATGCCCATGACGGAGATGGCAAAAAGGCTCGGCATAAGCAACACTGCAACGAAAAAAAGGATTGGGCGGCTTGAGAAGAACGGCATAATACGCGGATACAGGGCAGACATCGACTTCGGGGCAGTCGGCAAAAGCGACTTCATGATAATGGCAAACGTCCCTTCGGGAAAATCCTCTGCAATGGAGAAGATACTGGCGGAGAGCGACATAGCGCTGTTCAAGGCCAACAACTTCGAGAGGACGATGTACTACGCCTTTGTGGGCGAGGGCATGAAGGAGGCCATCATGGACAGGCTGAAGAAGGCCGGCCTGGAGTGCCTTGCCGTCAAGGTCTCAAGGGTGGTCTGATGCTGAGGCTGGACAAGTTAAGCGTTTCTTCCGGCAGCAAAACGATTGTTGACAACGTAAGCCATTCCTTTGGGGCTGGGGTTTATGCAGTGATGGGGCCCAACGGCTCCGGGAAGTCGACCTTGGCTAAAGCGATAATGGGGATGGCGGACTATTCGGGAAGCGTTTCGCTTGGCGGAAAGAAGCTGGACGGGCTGAAGATTGACGAAAGGGCGCGGCTTGGCGTGTTCCTGCTGTTCCAGCATACGCCTCATCTTCCGGGCATAAGCCTTCTGGACATCGCAAAGGCGGTTTTCAGGGACAAGACGCTGATGGAAACAATGGATTTGGTTGAGAATGCGGCGGAAAAGGCCGGGCTGAAGGCGGATTATATCAACAAGCCGATTGACAGGACCTGGTCCGGCGGCGAGCTGAAGAAGGCGGAAGTAATCCAGATGCTCCTGCTCAAGCCGAAGGTCGTGATAGCGGACGAGGTTGACGCAGGGGTTGACGTTGACTCGCTTGAAAGGATAATGAGGGCGATAACGGAGAGCGGGGCCGAGACAGTGATTTTCATTTCCCACATACCGGCGACAGTTGAGAGAATAAAACCGGACAGCGTTATTGTACTGAAACACGGAAAGGTCGTGGCAGAAGGAAAGAAGGAACTGCTGAAGAAGATAGAAAAGGAAGGGTACGATGGATTTTGAGATATAAATTTGTAATATTATATTATATCATTTTTCTAAATTTATTTTCTAAATCTAGAATAGTAATTGTACCTAGAGAACCATAAAGAAAACGATTATATTTTATCGAAGCTACGTCGAATACCGGTGTTCTTTCCGAAATAATATCTTTTCCATTTATATGGATCGAAATCCATAAATATAATGGTTCTTTATCCCAATTAGGTGTTTCTTCATTAATAAATAGTTCCGGAACTCCTTGATTATAATAGAGGTGCATATCATCTTTATGTACCGGACTCAAACGAACAATACTTTTTAGATTGTTTATGTTACGGAAATCAAAAGAGAGAGATAAGTTTACTGATTCACCAGAACGAATAGTTTGAGGAAGATCTGATAAAAATGGTTTTTCACTATGTATTTTTCCTCCTGAGGTTTGTTTTAACATACCAACTGCATCAGTTATTGAAATAGTATTAGCTGTTTCATTTAATATTACAACATTTGTTGTGATACTAATACCAACTAATTTATTATCAACTTTTAATTCTTCAAAGGTACCATAAGAGCTTACGATCTCAACTTTCTTTTTAGAATTTTTCCAGCGATCATATATAAGAAATAAAACACCAAATCCTCCAAGAGCACTTATTATTTGAAAAAGTAAAAAAATTATATTCCAAATGTCCATATATAATCATTCCTCGTCCTTCGCGCCCTTCATCTCTTCCCCGCGCTTCCTTGCCGGGGCGATGAGCTTTTCCAGTTCCGCGTCCTCTATCTTCCTGAAAAGCGGAACCACGTCCTTCAACGCAGCCGGCTTCTTGCCGATGTCGTTCCACGAAAACTTGGCGAACCCGAAGTTGTCCAGCAGCCTCTGCGATGAAAACGGGATGAACGGGGAAAGCAATATGCTTATGCCTACAACGCCGATGGCGGAGGTCGCGAGCGTCCTGTCCCTGTCTGTTGGCTCCTGCTTCCACGGCTCGCTGTCGCTGATATACCTATTGAACTCAGAAGAGACCGCCATTATCTTGTCAAGCGCGGCCTTGAACTCAAACGCCTCCAGGTCCTTGGTTATCTCCGTTTTCGCGGAATCCAGCTTTTTCAGCATCCCGGCGTCCGGCTCAACCGAAGGTACTTTTGAGTCACAGGACTTCTTCAGCAGGTTCTCAACGCGGAAAACGAGGTTTCCATAGTTGGCAATCAGTTCATTATTCACCTTTGCCTTTAACTCCTGCAGCGAAAAGTCCGCGTCCGTAAGAGAGTACGGCGTTATGGACGTCATATAATACCTCAAATAGTCCGGCGGGAACACGGAAAGGTATTCCTTCAGGGTGATATACCAGCCCCTGCTCTTGGAGAACTTCTTCCCTTCAAGCGTCAGGTGCCCGCGCGTGGGTATCGCATAAGGCAGCGAATAGTTATCTTTCGTTCCGGAAAGCATGGACGGCCAGAACAGGTAGTGATGGTATATTATGTCCTTTCCGATGAAATGGACTACTTTTGCGTCGCTCCCTTTCCAGTATTGCTGCCAATCCGTCGTCAACGCGGCGGTTGAGGAAATATAGCCGATTGGCGCGTCAAACCAGACATAGAAGACAAGGTCCTTTTCCCCTGGGATGGGAACGCCCCATTTGAGGTTCCTGCTTATGTCCCAGTCTATCAGCTCGTTTATCCAGTTCAGGACGTATGCCTTGACTTCCTTCTGGAAGCGCGGATTGCCCTCAATATATCCTTTCAGCTCGTCCTTGAACGCGCTGAGCTTGAAGAAATAATGCTCCGACTCCTTGAGGATTGGCGCAAGCCCGCAGATGGCGCAGTGGGGGTTTTTCAGGTCCTGCGGCCCGAACGTCCTTCCGCAGCTCTCGCACTGGTCCCCGTATTGGTCCTCGGCCCCGCAGAAGGGGCAGGTGCCCCTGACATACCTGTCAGGAAGGTACATCTTGTCCTTCTCGCAGTAGAACTGCTTCACCTGCCTCTTGAATATGAAGCCATTTTTCATATTTTTATTGAAGATGTCCTGCGTGATTGCCGTGTTTTCCTTGCTTTCGGTGTGGTGGAATATGTCAAAGGAGAAACCGAGCGCCGCAAACTCCTTTTTGTCCTTCTCGTGGTAATACTTGACAAACTCCGCAGGGGTTTTTTTCTCCTTGCCGGCATTGACCTCTATCGGCGTGCCATGCTCGTCGGTCGCGCAGATGTAGAGCGCATCGTTGCCAATTAGCCTGTTGAACCTTGCGCAGATGTCGCCTGGAAGGTAGGTGCTCCTGATGTGGCCAAGGTGGAGCGGACCGTTTGCGTAAGGCAATGCGGCGGTTATGAGCGTCCTCATTTGTTAAAACCCTAAAAGGATAGATAAGAAATGCTTTTTAATGGCTTTCCATTTTGCGCCGAGCAGGGCAATACCGTTTTTATTCCCTTTGCCGCACAATAAACCCATGCAGGAAAGGAAGCTCCAGAAGAATATTCTGGCAAAGGCGCCAACTAATCTCAAAGCTGATATCATAAAGAGCGGAAAAAGGGCATTATCAGAAGAAAAGCAGAAACAACTCAACGATATGCTATTGGACGCTGCCAAAGCAGGCAAAACAAAAAGGGCGGAGAGACTGCTGAAGAAAGGCGCAAGCATAGAAGCAAAGGACAATGGCGGCTGGACTGCGCTCATGTTTGCCGCATGGAACGGAAACACCCCAACCTGCGCGTTCCTGCTTGACAAAGGCGCAAACATCAACGCAAAGGACAATAACGGCGCGACTGCGCTCATGCGGGCTGCATGGAACGGGCATACTCAAACATGTGCCCTATTGCTTGAGCACAATGCAAGCATCGAGGCAAAGAGCAATGGCGACGGGACTGTGCTCAGGATTGCCGCATGGAGAGGACACACCCAAACCTGCATTTTCCTGCTTGAAAAAGGCGCGGATTTGAACGCGGAGGCTGAAAAAGGAGATTGGAAGGGCATGGCCGCGTCCTCAATTGCTGAAGGAAACGGCGAAAAGGAAACGGCCGCATTCCTCAAATCCATGGAATGGCTTGCTGACGCGACTGGAAACATATTCATGAAATCATTTAGCGAGTGCATCGGCCAGTGAACGCAACCGCAGCTGCCCCTTCCGCTCATTCCATCTTTTCCGCCAATTCCCTTGTGCCGTCTGAGCATATTGCCCTGTACATCGTGTTGTAGCTTACGGCATCGTAGTAAACGCTGAAGGGGAATACAGGCGCCTGGCCATAGTATAGTGACGTGAAGATGTCTCCGCCCAGTACCGAGTCGTCTGTGCCATCATCCACAAATACTTTCACATGGTCGGGCCGCTGGACGCCAAAGTTCGCATTGACCTCGGCGCTCGCATTCCCAAGGTCCCCTGAAACCTCGACCGGCACCCACTCGCCGTCGTAAAACTCAACCCACCTGTGGCCCATGTACTGTTCGGGGTTTCTTTCCACCACATACCCTTTGACGAACCTGGCCGGGATGCCGTCTGCGCGCAGCACCGATACGTAAAGGTTCGAGAGCTCGTCGCATTTCCCCTTGCCGCTGTGCAGCGTGTCTATCGGCGAGCGCGTGTAATTGTAGCCCTCAGGGCTGATGTAGTACACGGTGCTGTTCTTGAGCCATATGAACAGCGCTTTCGCGACAGTCCAGGCGTCGTCGCTCCCTGTTTCGCTTTTCACCCGTTGCGCTATTGACCTTATCTCCGGGTCGTAGGGGTCAATCAGCGCCTGTCCGCCCTTGGTCGTTTCGCTTCCCAGGTAATTGGGCTGCATTGATGCGGCGTCCGCGATGCCCATCTCCTTTTGGCTGTAGAGCTGCATGGTCCCTGTCCCGTCCATGTTCATGTAGACGTGCCCCGCAACAGGGAAATAGCTCCTTTCGGAGTTGTTGAGCGTCCATTTCAGCATCCGGTTGCCTGCCTGGGATGTGATGCTGAATTTAGAAAGCTTGCCGTCCGCTGCCGGATATATGTCGTATGTCGCCCCTTCCGGATATGACACGAAAAACTCCATCTCTGCGCGATTGAGGGTTCCGCTGAATCCGTATTTCAGCACATAGTTGACTGAAGCATTGACGGCGTAGTAAAGGCAGTCCCTTGCGATTGTGGCGTTCCAGGCGTAGAAATGCCCGCCAAAAAGGGTAAAGTTGGCGATAGTCACGTTTCTGTATCCTGCCTTCGAGACGACAATTCCATAGGTGCCTTCAGGAACCCCGCTGATGTTATACTTTCCGCTTGCGTCAGTTACGTCGCTGTAGCTGGAGGCATTGCCCATGAGCATGACAGAGGCGTTTTCCAAGGGAGCATTTCCCAAGTTTGCCACCGTGCCATAAAGGCCGCCAGTGGAGCCAACAAGAAAGAACATCCAGGAGCGGGAATATCCGCCAAGGATGGCAAAGTCGGCGAGGGTCTGGTTTGCGTAGCCTGCCTTACGGACGGCAATGGTATAAATGCCTTCAGGCACTTCGCTGAGGTTATATTTCCCGTTTGCGTCGGTCAAGCCACTATAATTGGAGGCATTGCCCATCAGCAGAATTGAGGCGTTTTCCAAGGGGGCGTTGTCCATGTCCGCGACCTTGCCATAAACGCCGCCAATCATATCCCTTTGCGGCATGCTATAGTTGTATGTATCGGTTGAGGTGTTTTCCGTGAGGCCGCTCAGGCCGCAGCATCCGGCTGCAAGGATAACGGATAAGACCAGGATTATGCCGATTGGAATCTTGCGCATGTTCCATTATCCCTTGGCAGGTTAAAAAATGCTTGCATCCGGGCTGGGACCAATAGCATTTTAACCCCTTTGCCGCACAATTGAGGCATGGAGCAGCGGCAGGTTGTGCGCAACAATGGCATAAAACCAGGAATAATGCGCAAAGGGCAGGAGCCTGTGGAAAGTAATAGTTCAGGCGTTGCACAGCTCCGGCAAAGCAAGCTCAATTCGGGTCTTTGGCGCGCCGTCATAAACAGAAATGAAGGAAAGGTAATTCGGCTTATCAGCGAAGGCGCGGATGTAAGCGCTAAAGCCGGCGACGGCACGACCGCGCTCATGGAGGCTGCCAAATATGGGTGTGCCGGGATATGTGCGCTTCTGATGGATGCATGCACAAAGGCAGGCGGGAACATAAAGGAATTGATAACAGCAGACGATAAAAACGGCTGGACGCCGCTGCACTGGGCCGCGGAACATGGAAAAACCCGGGCCTGCGTACGGATTGTAATGGGATACGCAAAAGCAGGCGGAAACGTAAATGAGCTCATAAATTTATGGGGAAGGGGGGATGGCTGGACGCCAATTATGCTTGCCGAAAAATATGCAGCTGAAACCGGGCAGGCCCTCAAATCAATCGGGTGGCTTGATTACAAAATAGGAAATTCATTTATACTGTCCTTCAGTGATTGCATCAGCCAGTGAAAGCAATAGCAGAATAACCTACAACACCGCTCTTCGGGCCTGCCGTGTCCCCGGAGTTCTTGTACATTATCAGTTTCGGCTTCCATTTCCTTTTCCGCGCGATGTGAATCAAAATCTTTATCGGCTCCCTGCCGCATGCGTCGCCCTCCTGCAAGGCGAAATCATCAAGCTTCAGTATCTTGTCAACCGTCTTTTTGTCGGTGTAAACGGCCTCGTCATAAGGCAGGTAGTGGCTCAGGTCCGAGCTGACGACAATGAGGCCCTTGAAGACCTTGTCAATGTAGTCCTTCATCAGGGTGTTGGGCTGCAATTCACCGACAAGCAAAGGATGAATAGTCACGTCCCCAAAGACGTGCTGGATGAACGGGACTTGGACCTCAAGCGAATGCTCAGGCACAAGCGCCTCATTGAAGATTTGGATATTCGGAAAAGGGGATGACTTTATTTCGCCAAGAGGCGTTACCCATGAGTCAAAGTCGCCCTGGACAACGTCCGGGAACGGAAAATAGTGCGAGGGCCCCATGAGCGTTATGTCCTTGCCCTTGAAAGCTGATGCTGCCCTGTACGCGGCCATGGCGACAAGCCCGGAATAGACGTAGCCTGCATGGGGCGCGATTATTGCCTTGACGTTCTCAAGCGGCTTGACAGTGAGAGAAGACTCAAACTTGGCGAACATTGAAAGGATTTCTTCCTTTGAGCCGGGATAGAACGAGCCTGCGACGTAAGGCTGGCGCTTCATTTGGAACCACCGGACGCAAGCTCCTTCACGAGCGAGATGCCCTTGTCAAGCTCGGACTTCAGGAAGGCGGGCATGTCATCCTGCTTCTTGGAGACCATTAAGTCTAATTCTCCGAAGGCGTTGTGCGCAATCGCGTTGCGTATGGACTTGAACTTGTCTATCCTGTCCTTCTGCGAAATGGTTATCACGCCGCTTTTGTTCGCTATGCCTGCAAAGGAGGCATTGGCGCGGGTGTTTGACATAATGGAAACCAGTTCTTGGGCGTCCTTGGACGGGAAGCGGGCCCTAAGCCGGTACTCCAGAACCTTGTCCAGGATGGAGTCAAGCTTGACAAAGGCCTCCCTAGTGTAGCCGGCGGAGAACGGCTTAAGCACCTCTTCCTGGATGTCAAAGGCCATAATGTGCTTTTCCTTGTCGATGATTATGGACGGCATGGGTGGATTTGGGGCGGAGCCTTAAAAAAGCATGCCCAAGCACATGTTTTAAAAAGGTTTTGAGGATATATAAACAAAAAAGCAATCTAATTGCATGAAACAGAAGAGTGGAAATAATGAAACTGATATCACTTGGAGCCGGCGAGGAGGTCGGCAGGAGCGCATTCATAATAAGCGAGGAAGGCAAGAACGTACTTTTGGACTACGGCCTCAAGATTCACGACACAAAGAACAAGGAGAACACGTTCCCGGTGCCGTTCGCGAACTACGGGGTAAGGCCGGACATGGCATTGATAACGCACAGCCATCTGGACCACATAGGCTATCTTCCCTCCCTTTTCAAAAGCGGGGAGATTCCATGGTACTGCACGCCGCCTGCGCTTGACATAGGCGAGGTCCTGTGGAACGACACCATGAAGCTGGCGAAGATACAGGACAGCAGGATACCGTTCACGATGGCGCAGGTGGACAAGGCGAAGCTGCACTGGCACCCGATACTGTACAACCAGCACATACACAACAGCGGGGTGGAATTCTCGTTCCATGACGCGGGCCACATCCTCGGAAGCGCCTCAGTCAACCTAAAAATGGGCAAGAGGAGGATAGTGTACTCCGGGGACTACAAGGGAAGCGAGACGGCGCTGCACGAGCCTTTCAAGAATCCCGGGGAAGCGGATGTCGTCATAAGCGAAGGGACTTACTGGGAGCAGGACCACCCGCCAAGGAAAGAGGTGGAAAAGAGGCTCATGGACATCATTTACGAAACAAGGGACAACGGCGGGACCGTGCTGCTGCCTGCGTTCGCGATAGGCAGGACGCAGGAGATATTGACGACTATCAAGAAGTACGACAAGAACATACCCGTGTTCGTTGACGGCATGGGCAAGGAGATAACCAAGATATACGACAAGTATCCCAACTATTTGAGGAACTTCAAGGAATTCTCCAAGGCGGTCGACATGTGCACCTTGGTGCAGGGCCAAAGGGACAGGAGAAAGGCGGCTGCGCCGGGCAACGTAGTGGTCTCCACTGCGGGAATGCTTGAAGGCGGCCCCGCTCTCAGCTACCTGAACGAGCTGCCCCCGAACTCAAAGATAGTGCTTTCCGGCTACCAGGTTGAGGGAAGCAACGGAAGGTACCTGCTTGACGACGGCAAGATAAAGGACCAGCACGGGACGGGGTTCCTGAGCGTGGACATAGACGTGGAATACGTTGACTTTTCCGCGCATGCTGGAAGGAGCGAGATAAAGAGGTTCATAAAGGGCACGAACGCGCAAAAAGTCGTAATAGTCCACTCGGATTACGCAAAGGAGCTCGCCTCCGAGCTGAGGGACGAGGAGGGCTTTGACTCAGTCTCCATAAAGACCGGGGAAGTCATGGAACTCTGAATTCCATGGTCAATCCCTGCCTGCTTTGCGACGCCAAATGCTGCAGGGACTATATGGTATGCGTGACGCCCTTTGACGTACTTAGGATAGCGAAGAACACCGGCTTGAAGCCTGAAAAGTTCTCGGCCCTTTATGCCAAAAACGTCTTCAAGTACGATTTGGACACCGCCATTGAGACAAAGGGCGGAAAGCAGTATCTGCTTTACCTTAAGTCGCCACCGTGCCCGTTCCTTGCGAAGAACGGCGACTGCACCATTTACGGCTTTTCTCCGCTCGTGTGCAGGGTCTACCCTTACACGGAGAAGGGGGGGCTGAAGAAGGGCCCGAAATGCGGATTTTTCAACAGGCTGCTTTTCAGGATGTCAAAGCCTGAAGCGGTCGGCCAGTACAACGACGAATATGCCCTTTACGTCAGGATAGCCGCACGGTGGAACCGCAGGAAGGGGACGAAGGAGGAAGCATTTAGGTTCATAATGGCTGAGGCGGCCAAGGAAACGGAGGCAAGGAAGTCTGCATTGGACGTATTCAAGGACAGAGACTAACCCCTTTTTTAAACATTTCTTCTATTAACCTGTTCTTAGGGGCCCTTGGCTCAACGGTAGAGCGCCCCCATGGCATGGGGGAGGTTACGGGTTCGAATCCCGTAGGGTCCAAAGTCCTTTCTTTCCTAAGGGAACCAAGGTCCCCTTGAAGCCTTTTGGGAAAAGGCTTCAGCGAAAAACGACAAAGCTCAACCTTCCTTTTGTTTGGCACTTGGGTTCAAAAGAAGGCATTTTGGAAAAAGCCCTTGGGGAAAAAGAAACTATTAGCGCCTATTACTGCCCTTTTCCGGCAGCCTTCTTTATCTCAAATAAAATATCGGCATGCATCTTCAGCCAGAATTCCAGCCTTTTCCTGAGCCTGGGCGCTTCTTCTTCCTCTGCGCTTATCATCCTTATCTTCGAATCCAGGAGCCTTATCCGCTTTGTGGCAGAGACAAGCTCGTCCTGGAGGCTGCTCAGCACAACATACCTGTCAAGATAGCGTTTTGATGCGATGGAGGGCTTTATGCGGGCGCCGAACACCGAGCTTATCAGCCTGCGCTTCCTCTGCTTGTTCTGTTTCTTTACCCTTTGGGCAAACAGATACACGGCCATCTAAAAATGTACTGTGGCATGGACGGTTTAAAAAACTTGGGCAGGGAATCCCGCGCCTTTTAAGGGCGGGCATGCCGCAAAACCTGTTGCGACGAAAGGCGGGGCAACGCTTTTAAAATGTTGAATGGGAAATAAGAGCCTGCAAGGCGGTTGTAGTCTAGTGGTAGGATACGAGCTTCCCAAGCTTGTGACCCGGGTTCAAATCCCGGCAGCCGCACTGTGTGTATGCAAGGGGTTTGGGCCCGGAGGGTTCAAATCCCGGCAGCCGCACTGAACCAAGGGGGCTCGGCCCCCTCAGGTCCAAGCTCCTCCCGCTCCCCCAACGATTGGGTTTGAGAGCGAAGGAAGGCAGGTGTCAGGATGGAATCCAATAGCCAGCTGTATGGGGTGCTCAACAAGGCGTGGAAGAGCACATGCCGGATAGTGCTTGGGGACGAAATCGGGGAGCTGAAGGATTTCGAGCCGTGGCTAAGGGAGTACCTTGTTTTGCCGCGCAACGAACGCTCCGAGGTTTCGGGAAAGGACATACGCCTTACAAGGGATTCATATTGCAAGGGCGCGAAGTTTATGAGCTTCGACGAAGTGGACTTCAGCAAAAAGTTCGAGCCGCTCAGCATAAACAAGATAAAGGACATTGATTCCATAGTGGAGGCGCTGCAGGAGCGGTTCGTCTACACCGGAAACATCATACTCGGAAACTCGCACTTCGTGGAAGGCAGCAGCAATGTCGTTGACAGCCAGTTCGTCTATGACTCCAACATCGTTTCAGACTCGAAATACATAGGCATCTCAAGCGAGGCGAGATATTCAGAATGCTGCTTCGGCTGCTACGTCATTGTGGAATCCGCATACTCATTGAAAACCAGCGGCGGCAAGCAGACGCGCTGCTTCGAATGCCATTTCTGCCAAAGGTCAACGGACTCGTACTATTCCGTGCAGAGCCAGGGCTGCAGCAACTGCATGTTCACGTTTGGAATGAGGAACGGGACATATTGCATAGGCAACCTGCAGGTTCCGCGCGACAAGTACCTTGAGCTCAAAAAGAAGATCATTGGCGAGGTTTCCGGAATATTGAAAAAAGAAAAGAGGGTTTTCTCTGTCTTGGACCTGGTTGGGGGCGCACAGAGGCGCAACCCGAAACCGTCCTTGAGGATTGCGCCTCCCCAGCAGGCAAGGTTCGACATTGGGCCCATAGAGGACGCATTTGAGTCCACATCCTCCATTGTCCTGGGAAAAAAGCTCTCGGGCGTGGATTCGTATGCGGCATACCTCCAAAGGAACTCCCTGCCAAACGTATTCGTAAAATCCGCGCTTACAGGAAGGAAAATCGCAATCGGGGGGCATATAGCCCATCTTGTCGGGCTATTTGGCATGGGGAACAGGACGATTGACGGAGAGGAGATTGTTGAGATAGGCAAGATGAAGATTGACGAAAAACGGCTCAATGACCTTAGGGCGGAACCGGAGGTTCTTACAGAGATTCTTGCGCCGATTGCATATGCCGGCCTGGACACTGTGGACGGCAACAACCAGAACATCGGCTCCTCCACGATAATGATAGACAGCTCCGACTGCTACAACGGCTCCTCCTTCATCAAGGACAAGAAATGCGCGTTTTGCCACTGGCCGCGCGAATCGGAATGCGTGTTCGGGTCATCAGCGCTGTTCAAGTCCTCATTCTGCATAAACTGTTTCCATTCCAAGAACATCACCAGGGCTTTCGAATTGGACAACTGCAACAACTGCTCCGACGCCTATTTCATGCACAACTGCGAGAACGTCCATGATTCCATGTTTTGTTTTAATGTGAAGAACCTCAGGAATGCCATCGGCAATGCGGCGATGCCCCTGGACAAATACAAATCAGCCAAGAAATCCATATTGGAGCAGATTGTTTCGGAGATTGAGAAGAAGAAAACCCTGAAATGGGATATTTACAACATTGGGTGCGCGAAATGACATCTGAAACATATGAGACGCTCAACAAGGCATGGAAGTCCACTTGCAAGGTGCTGCTCGGCGACGAAATAGGGGAGCTTGGCGATTTCAAGGGATACCTGAACCGCAACATCGAGCCAATCAGCCAAAGAAAGTCCGTTGTTTCCGGCAAGGAGATAACGATTTCCGACGAGGGATTCTGCAAGTCCGCAAGCTTCATCGGCAACGACGAGATAGCGCAATTCGAAAAAAGCGTTCCAGGATCCAAGCTGGACATGAACGAGATAAAGGACATAGACTCCATAGCGGATGCCCTGTCCGAAAGGCTGGCCTATTCGGGAAGCGTGCTGCTGGGGGGATGCAGCTCCATTGAGAGCTCGCACCGTTGCACCGATTCGCATTTCATCATGGATTCGCACGAGATGATAGGATGCAAGTACGGCGCGTATTGCTCCCTGCTGCGCGACTGCGAATACGCGTTCGGCTGCAACTTCACCGGAGAGGGGAAATTCGGCATAAACTGCACGCAGTTCTTCCATTCAAGCCGTTGTTTCGAGGCGGTGCTCACCATGGTCAGCTCAGACTGCCATTACACCGCGAACATGGAGGCGTGCGCGAACTGCATGTTCTCGTTCAACCTGAAAGGCAAGTCCAACTGCATAGGCAACCTCGAGCTTCCCAAGGACAAGTTCAGCGGAATAAAGGCCGGCCTCCTGGCTCAGATAAGGGACGAACTGAAGGCAAAAAAGGGCGTGATGGGGGTTGCGGAGCTTCTTTCCTGGGGCAAGCCTGCGCCGAAGGCCCTGGCCAAAGGGTTGCAAACGGCGTTCAGGCCGGGCAAGCCGCCGCAGAAAGAGGTCGAGAAGGCGTTCTCCGACACCGCGGAGATACTGTTCGGCAAGAGGCTTTCCGGCCTTGCGGCATGCCAAGACTGGCTTTTCAGGCACGTAAGGACCCCGATTTCGCAAACTTCGGCAAGCAGCGGCAAGCTTATCCACGTGAACCCGGTCAGGGGATACACGGCATGGGCGGGCGCCGCCGTCTCCAGGGACGAGGCGGACGGGCTCGGGAAAAGCGGCATTTCGGCGGAAAATGCGGAAAAAATGTCGCTCTCCGGCGCAAAGGAGGCCCTGAAGGCCATAAGCTACTCGACTTCCGAGCTTGTCAGGGGGATGAACTCCTCGGTCGAGGAGTGCGTGAACTACTTCGATTCCTCGGACTGCTTCGGGGGCTGCGCAATCGTCGTGGACAAGAGAAGCGCCTACTCGTTCTACATCCGCGAATGCGAATACATGTTCGGGTGCGAGATGGCGTATTACTCCAAGTTTTGCATGAAATGCTACCATTCTGCAAGCCTGTCCCGCTGTTTCGAGGTCTTGGACTCCAAATCATCGTCGGACTGCTATTTCTGCCACAACGTGGAGAATGTCCACGACTCCATGTTCTGCTTCAATGCCAAGAACTTAAGGCACGCGATTGGAAACGTTCAGCTGGCTCCCGAGGCATACAGGCAGGCCAAGAAAGCCATCATCGGCCAGATTGCATCAGAGATTGAAAGCAAAAAATCCCTGAAATGGGACATCTACAACATAGGGTGCGCCAAATGACTTCCCAAACGTATGAGACGTTGAATAAAGCGTGGAAATCCACGTGCCGGGTCCTGCTTGGCGACGAGCTTGGGGAGCTAAAGGACAACGAAGCATGGCTGTCTGAGTTTATCGAGCCTCGCGGAACAAGAAAATCTGCAATCTCAGGAAAAGATACTTATCCTTCAGTAGACGATTACTGCAACGGCGCGAAGTTCATAAGCTTCGACGAAATCGACTTTGGCAGGAAGTTTGAGCCTTTGAACATAAATGAGATAAAGGACATCGACAGCGCCCTTGGCGCGATAAAGGAAAGGATGTATTATGCAGGAAACATAATGCTCGGCAAGTCCAGGCTGGTCGAGGGCAGCTCAAACGTCACGGACAGCATCGGCATATACAGGTCGTATTTCGCAGACGGGTGCGAGTATGCCGCGCATTGCATAAACACAAAGGCTTCAAAATACATATTCGGAATCAATGGATCGGCATTTATGGACTACGCGATCCGCTCTATCATGAGCGGGCCAAGATGCCAGAGGATTTTCGAGAGCTATTGGGTTTTGGACGCATCTGACATATACTATTCCTCCAACCTGGAAGGATGCAGCGACTGCCTGTTCTGCTTCAACCTGCGCGGCAGGAGGAACGCGATTGGCAACCTTCAGCTGCCGAAAGACAAGTACCTCCAGCTGAAAAAGAAGCTTGTTGCGGATATGCTTGAGCATGCCAAAAGCAGGAAAACTTCATTTATGGGCCTGCTGGCAGGATTGGGGAGGGAAAAAGTTGGCATAGACATAGAAAGAAAGGAAAAAGAGCCTTTTGATATTGCTCCTGTCCAGGAGGCGTTTGAGACGACATACAAGATAATGCTGGGCAGGAAGCCCGGAAACATTGACAGCTACGGCAAATGGTTGGAGAAGAGGCGCATCCCGGAAGTTGTGGAAATAACGGACACTGCGTCCAATGGGGGACCGATGCAGTTCGGCATGGTTCCAGGGACCGAGAAACTGCCGAGGCACAGGATCATATCCGAGTATGAGGCAGCGGCGCTTGCCGAGAACCCTATCGCATTGAACGAAAGGGAAGCCGAAGGACTTTCGCTTGACAACCCCGCCCCGCTGTCCAAGCTCGCGTTCTCAATAGTGATGTCTTCGCTTGGCAAGAACCGGAACCTTGGAAAGGCGATAGGGAACATGAACGCTTCGGACTGCTATGCCGGCCTAGGATATGTTGAGACAAAGTACTGCGGATTCTGCTTCTGGCCAAGGGAATCGTCATACATATTCGGCTCGTGCATGGCGTTCAACAGCTCGTTCTGCATAAAGTCCTATTATTCCAAGAGGATAACGCGCGCATTTGAGGTTGACAGCTGCACAGACTGCGCTGACATCTATTATGCGCACAATTGCGAGAACGTGCATGATTCCATGTTCTGCTTCAACGTAAAAAACCTGAGGAATGCGATAGGCAACGGAGTTTTGCCTTTGGAAAAATACAAGGCAGTCAAGAAATCATTGGTTGGGCAGATTGCGAATGAGCTGGAGAAGAAGAAAGACCTAAAATGGGATATTTACAACATTGGGTGCGCGAAATGACATCACAGACGTATGAAACGGTCAACAAGGCATGGAAGCAGACATGCAAGGTCATATTCGGGGAGGAAATAGGCGAGCTTAAGGAATATGAGGACTGGCTGTGGAAATACAACAAGTCCGAATGGGCAAAAAGGAAATCCGCGTCAGGGAAGGATGTTTATACTTCCATAAAGCATTATTGCGGCAAGGCAAGGTTCATGTCGCTGGATGATTTGGACTTTTCCAAAAAATACGCGCCGCTGGGCATAAACGAGATAAAGGACATTGATTCCATAGTTGAAGCCCTGCAGGAGAGGTTCGTCTACACCGGAAACATAGTGTTGGGCAACTCCAAGGACGTGGATGGAAGCTCGGACATACACAACTCGTTCCATGTCCTGGACTGCAGCATCGCAAATGATTGCGAATACGTAGCATACAGCTATATTTCCAGGAATGCCAAATACATGTTCGGCTGCTCAACAACAGGCGCATCCCAGTTCATGATAGGGTGCCATAACAGCACGGCAAGCGCAAGGTGCCTTGACAGCTGGAGCGCATATTGCGCAGACCTGTATTTCTGCTTCAACTGCGACAACGTGCAGGACGCGATGTTCTCGTTTGGCTTAAAGAACAAAAGGAATGCGATAGGCAACCTAGAACTGCCGAGGGACAGGTATGCAGAGCTGAAAAAGAAGCTTGTCGCAGAGATGGCCGTTGATTTGAAGGGCCGCAAGTCCCTGCCGTCTTTGATAGACATGGTTTCTGGAGACGGCAGAAAGCCGGACATTGACCGGTCAATCTTCGATAATGCCGAAGAGGAACAGGACATGAAGCCCATGGAAGAGGCTTTCAGCGAAACAACTGGCATAATACTGGGCAAGAGGCTTGTCGGGATTGACAAATATGGCAAGTGGCTGGGAAGGTATGCCACTCCGATAGAAATATTGAAATCCGCAATGACTGGAAGGAAGGTATACCACGGCTCCTTGTCCCCGCCGTATGCGCAATTCCCGAAAGACAGGCTGGTAAAGGAAAGGGAGTCCAGGAAGATCGCGGAAGCCATGAGATTGGGGGAAGGAGAGATAAAATCCGTGAAAAGCATAATGGGCAGCATGTGGAAGATAGCATTCTTCACCACCGAGTTCAGAATCAAGGAAAATAGGAATCTCGTAGACGCTCCGGGAGGATACTCATGCGTAAACTGCTATAGGGGAATATATTGGGGAAATAATGAGAATGCGGCATTCTGCTCAGCGACCAGGGACTCGAAATACATGTTCGGGTGCAACGTCACGTTCTACTCAAGCTTCTGCATAAGAGGAAATTATTCCAGCAACCTCAGCAGGGTGCTGGAAGCAGACTGCTGCAGGGACTGCACGGATATATATTATTCGCACAACTGCGAAAACGTCCACGATTCCATGTTCTGCTTTAATGTGAAAAACCTGAGGAACGCGATTGGCAACGGCGTTCTGCCGCTTGAAAAATACAAGGCTGTTAAGAAATCGTTGCTTGAACAAATCGTCTCCGAACTGGAGAAGAAGAAAGACCTAAAATGGGACATCTACAACATCGGGTGCGCGAAATGACATCTGAAACATATGAAACGCTCAACAAGGCATGGAAACAGACATGCAAAATCATATTCGGCGGGGAAGTCGGCGAGCTAAAGGACTATGAGGCTTGGCTTACGAAGGGCATGGAAAAGCCAAGGAAAAGCAAATCCGCATTGTCCGGGAAGGACGTCTATTCCGCAGTGCCATATTACTGCAAGGACGCGCGGTTCATCTCATTTGACGAGATAGACTTTGGAAAAACGTTCGAGCCGCTTAACATAAACCAGGTCAAGGACATTGATTCTATTGTTGAGGCGCTGCAGGAGCGGTTCGTTTACACCGGAAACGTCATACTCGGAAACTCCAAGGACATAGAGGGAAGCTCCAACGTGCAGAACTCGTCCCACATCTTCGGCTCCACCTTTGCGTTCAACTGCGAATATAACGCATACTGCTATGGCATGACAAGGACCAACAAATACGCCTTCGGCATATTCATGGCAAGCGCATCCGAATTCATCATAAACGCATATGTCAGCGGAAGAAAGAGCTCAAGGTGCTTCGAGATATGGCACGTTACCGGAAGCAGCGACTGCTACTACTGCTTCAACTGCGACGGGATGCACGATGTGCTGTTTTCGTTCAACCAAAGGGGAAAAAAGAACATGATAGGCAACCTTGAGCTGCCCAGGGACAAGTATGCCGGATTAAAGGCAAAGCTGCTGGCCGAGATGAGGGAAGGGCTTGTTGCGGAAAAGGGGCTGCCTTCGCTTATGGAGATTGTTTCCGGGAGCAAAAAAAGGCCGGAAATCCGGGAATCGAATGTCAAGGAAGAGGCCAAAACCGCTGATATGGGGGCAATTGAAAAGGCGTTCGGGGAGACTGCCAGAGTCGTTCTTGGCAAGGAGCTTCACGGCATCGATTCATATGGGGCATGGCTGATGAGGCATATCCCCAATATTGAAAAGGCCAAGTCGTTCCTTAGCGGCAAAACCATATACCGCGGGCTATTGGCGCCCCATTCGCTCCTTGCAACAGAAAGGCTGGTTACCGAAAAGGAGGCCTGGGCCATAGGCGGAAGCCTTAAGCTAGCCTCAAATGAAATAGTGTCCCTGGGCTCCATAAAGGAGAATATAGGAAAGATAGCGCTTTTAACTCCCGAACTAAGCGTCGGGGAGAACAGAAACACCCCAGAGGCAATGATAGTTGACAATTCCATCAATTGCTACAAGGGCATAATGATGTCGGCTGCGGAGAATGCGGGGTTCTGCTATTACCCGAGGGACTCAAAATACATGTTTGGGGACCATACTGCGATAAACTCAAACTTCTGCATGAAAGGCAGCTATTCGTCCAACATCACAAGGGCGTTTGAGGTCGACAGCTGCACAGACTGCGCGGACATCTATTATGCGCACAACTGCGAGAACGTGCACGACTCCATGTTCTGCTTCAACGTCAAGAACGTGAGGAACGCGATTGGCAACGGGGCTTTGCCTTTGGAAAAATACAAGGCAGTCAAGAAATCCCTGCTTGAACAGATAGTCTCTGAGCTGGAGAAGAAGAAAACACTCAAATGGGACATCTACAACATAGGGTGCGCGGCATGAGGACAAACACTTACATGACCTTGGACAGGATGTGGAGGTCAACATGCAAAATCATGTTCGGCGAGGACGTTGGAGAGCTCAGCGACTACGCCGAATGGCTGGCAAAGGACATCGTTTCCGTCAAGGCCCGCAAATCCGCGGTATCCGGAAAGGACGTCTATTTCGCGATAAAGGATTATTGCGACGATGCGAAATTCATGTCCATAGACGAAGTCAATTTCAGCAGAAGATACGGCATGCCGCTTGACATAAACGAGATAAAGGACATTGACTCCATAACCGAGGCATTCAAGGAGAGGTTCGCGTATGCCGGCAGCGTAATACTGATGAATTCCAGGGATGTTGAAGCAAGCTCCAATATCCAAAACTCATTCCATATCCTTGGCTCAACGTTCATATACGACTCGGAATACATGGCTTATTGCACATACTCAAGGTATTCCAAAAGCCAGTTCGGGACAATCCACGACTCAAACTCATCCTTCCTTGTCAAGGCATATGTCACTGACAAGGATGCAAGGTGCCTCGAAGTCATGAACACGCTAAGTTGCAGCGACTGCTGCTATAGCGTCGGGCTGGAAGGGGTCCAAAACGCCCTTTTCTGCTTCAACCTCAGAAGCAGGTACAACATGATAGGGAACCTGGAGCTTCCGAGGGACAAGTTCGCGGAACTAAGGACCAAGCTGCTTGCGGAGATTAGGGACGAATTAAAACGCAACAAGAGCCTGCCGTCCATAGTCGAGCTGGCGTTGGGCTCCAAAAAGAAGCCAAAAATCCCGAAAATCGAATTCAATGAAAAGGAAGAGATTACGGACAAGGCGCCGGTGGAAAAGGCGTTCAGGGAAACAACGAAAATCGTGCTTGGGAAGGATCTTTCGGGGCTTGACGCATACGGCAAATGGCTCAGCCGCGGAATACCCGAAGTAAAGGCCGTTCCGTCCGCCGCGACAGGCAAGGCAGTATACCTGGCCAGGGTGATAGACCCGTATGAACAGTTCCCGAAAGACAGAATAGTCAGGTCAGGAGAATGCGCGGCCCTGGGCGAAGCCATGAATATGGATGAAAAGGACCTATCCTCCTTGGAAACCATAAGGGAAAACATAGGGAAGATAGCCCTTTTCACGCCTGAGCTGGAGATGGGTGATAACCGGAACCTGATAAGCACGCCCATGGCCAACTCATGCTCCAACTGCTACAGCAACCCGGCGCTGTCAAACAACGAGTACTGCGCGTTCTCCCATTGGCCGCGCAACTCCAAATACATCTTCGGCTCCAACCTTGCGCTTTCGTCAAATTTCTGCATCAGGAGCAACTATTCCGCAAACCTCTCAAGGAGCTTTGAGGTTGACAGCTGCAGCGGCTGCTCCGACATATACTATTCGCACAACTGCGAGAACGTCCACGACTCCATGTTCTGCTTCAACGTCAAGAACTTAAAAAATGCGATTGGCAATGCCGTATTAAAGCCGGAGTCATACAAGGAGATAAAGAAGTCCATCCTGGAGCAAATCGTTTCCGAGCTGGAGAAGAAAAAGGACCTGGAATGGAGCATATACAATATAGCATGCGGGGGAAAATGAGATGGCATCAAGCCAGCTGTACGATATGCTGAACAAGGCATGGAAAACCACGTGCAAGGTGCTACTTGGCGAGGAGATAGGCGAGCTAAAGAGCTTTGAGGGCTGGCTGAAGCTGAATGCTGAGGGCTTGACAGTAAGGAAGTCTGTTTCAGGCAGGGATATATACTCTGCAGTGCCGCACTACTGCAAAAAAGCGAAATTCGTTTCCTTTGACGAAATAGACTATGGAAAAAAATTCGAGCATCTGAACATAAATGAGATAAAGGATATAGATTCCATAGCCGAGGCGCTTCAGGGGCGTTTTGCATACACCGGAAACGTCATCTTGGGGAACTCGAAGGATGTGGAAGAAAGTTCGGATATCCAGAACTCGTTCCACGTGCTCGGCTCCAGCTTCGTGTACGACTCGGAATATGTGGCGCACTGCTCATACATGAGGGGCTGCAAGTACGCATTCGGCTCGGTCCAGGACGTGGAATCAAGCTTCGGCATAAGGTCAATCAACCCTTACAAGAACTCGAGGTGCATGGAGGCATGGAGCTGCTTCGGCTGCAGCGACATATACTTCAGCTGCGGCATAGAGAACTCCCGCAACGTGCTCTTCTCGTTCAATGCCAAGAGCAGGCAAAACTTAATAGGGAACATCGCCCTGGAAAAGGAGAAATTCGCGGAACTGAAGGCAAAGCTGCTGGCCGAGATAGCGGCCGAGCTTAGGGCAAAAAAAGCCATGACGCCGCTCGTGGACATGCTCAAGGGCGACAAAAGGAGGCCCAAGCTCGGCAAAATCGACACCGCCGAGAGAAGCGACGAAGGCGACAAGGCGCCGATAGAGAAGGCGTTCAGGGACACCACGAGGATAGTGCTCGGCAAGGAGCTGCAGGGCATGGACTCCTATGACAGCTGGATGATGAGATATGTTCCGGACGTGGAAACCATCAAGTCGTCCGCGACCGGAAGGACGAGCCACCTTGGGCTCGTGAACCCGTATAAGTTCTTTCCGCGGGACAGGCTTGCGAAGGAGGGCGAAGCCAGGAAGCTCGGGGAAGAGCTGAAAATGGGAGAAAAGGACATTGTTTCGCTGAAAAGCGTGCTGGACAGCCTGTGGAAGATAGCGTTCTTCAGCTCGGAGGCCACAGTGGGGGAAATCAGGAATATAGTCGGAGGCATACCAATGGTTAACGCCTCGTCCAACTGCTACAGGAGCGCGCTGGTGTCGGTTGACGAATACTGCGCGTTCTCGTACTGGCCCCGCAACTCCAAATACATATTCGGCTCGGACGAGGCTTTCTTCTCAAGCTTCTGTATAAGGTCGTTCCATTCCGAAAGGGCGACAAGGACCTTTGAGATAGACGGGTGCAGGGACTGCGCTGACCTCTATTATTCCCACAACTGCGAGAACGTCCACGATTCCATGTTTTGTTTTAACGTGAAAAATCTTAGGAACGCGATAGGAAACGGAGTTTTGCCCTTGGAGAAATACAAGGCTGGTGAACTCTCCCAGCACTAAAGTGCTGGGCTTCTCTGCTGATGCGGGATAAACGACGGCATGAACATCTGGCGGCGCTCCTCACTGATGTCCATCGTCCTTGAAAGCTCTTCCGTCTCGTGGTTTTCGATATAGTGCCTCA
>JBGQMY010000012.1:0-32322 GCA_041500865.1 Candidatus Micrarchaeia archaeon
GTGTTCGTCATCGGCTTCTTTGTCGGCGGCCTCGTCTGCTTTGTGTATTAATGCAACATCTCCAACTCTTATTCAGCCTGAAGATTGTGCTGCAGCGTCGTCGGTGTCGGCGGCCTGGCCGGCTATGTGTATTATGGCAACATCTCGAACTCCTATTCCACTGGAAACGTGAACGGCAACAACTATGTCGGCGGCCTCATCGGCCACATCTATTCCGGCACCATCTCCAACACATATTCCACCGGAAGCGTAACCGGCACCGGAAACGATGTCGGCGGCCTCATCGGCATGAGCGAGTACGGCAATGTCTCGAACTCCTATTCCACTGGAAACGTGAACGGCAACAACTATGTCGGCGGCCTCGTCGGCCACATCTATTCCGGCACCATCTCCAATTCGTTCTGGGACCTTTACCTCAGCGGCCAGAGCGATTGCACTGGAAACAGCGGAAATGTGTCCGGCTGCACAGGAGAGGATGGCGACGGCACCGATATCGCTTACTTCTATGGTTCCAGCAACGCTCCGCTTTCCAGCTGGGACTTCACGAACGTCTGGCTGGCGCATGCGGACACATATCCGACATTTATCTGGGCGTCGTCATCGCCGCCTTCCCCACCCGAGCCCCTCCTAATCAATTTCACGGACCCGACGCCTGCCAGCGGAACCATGCTCGCAGGCGCCAGCGTGGCCGTAAACGTCACGGTCAGCGAGAATGCCACCTGCAGCCTCACCATGAATTCGACAGTATATGAGATGAGCGTAACCAACGCCAGCGCGGCCACACATGCCAATTACACCGTGACGGCGCTGTCAGACGGCTTCTATGCCTACCACGTGAACTGCAGCGGCGCGTCTGGCGCATCCAACTACACTGAGACAAGGAACGTCACGATAGACACGGCAAACCCTGAAATACGGTTCGATGCCCCCACAGACAACTCCAGCGAAACCCTCATCAGGGATAATATATTTGTCAAAATAAACGCAAGGGATATAAATTTCAATTATTCCGTAATATACCTATACCAGCCGAATGGAACGGTATCAACGGCTATAAGTGCCTCCTCCTCTTCCTGGTGCTACCAGGAAAGCGCAGACGCTTCAACTGCATGCGGCGGCCTGGACACGGGAAGCTATGGCTTTGGCGGAGACAGCTGGGTTGACGAAACGCAATTATACGACGGCGATTGGAATACGAGCTCAGACGTGGGCGGGATGTTTGGCGGGACTGCATACATGTACATAGATTACGCAAAGCCTTCAAATGCCCTTCCATCAAGTTTATGGCAGGTTAAGATAGACAAAGGCCTTTCTGCATACGAGTCCAATTATTCCATCCCGTCAGGCTGCTTTGCCCAGGACCCGCTGCAATTCCGCATAACGTCCTTTGCATCCTTTACGGGGGACAGCTGGGTTGATTTGGATTGCTACAACGGGACAGATTACATCCCAATATATGCCCATCCAACAACTGTGGAAGGACAAGAGGTCTGGGAAGAGGCAATGTGGTGGGACATAGGCTCAATGGCAACTGCCAATTTCACAGGCCTTGCCGATGGCCTCTATTACTTCAATGCAACGGCTTATGACAAAGCAGGAAACTTCAACAAGACTGAAACCAGGAATGTCACGATACACGCCAAGGCGCCGGAGATAACCCTGGCGCCGCCCACGCCCCAAAACAGCTCTTTCCTGAACTACCAGAATGCAGCAGTCAATGCGACACTCAGCGAGAACGCCAGCCAGTGCACGCTCGTCATAAAAAATTCAGGCTCCGTTGGTCTATTGACCAACATCAGCCTATGGACCAACATAAGGCACCTGAACATCACCGGTGGCGTTTTTGACTACAATGCCTCAATCGGCGTTAACAACTATTCCTCCTTCAACATGCTCAACCGCAACCCGGTTTCAGCAGGCACTTACCAAACCTGCTACCTGCGTTCCAATGGCAGCTCCACCTGCTACGGCGGCAACAATTATAGCCAGTCAACCAGCTATACCGGGGGCAAAGCCATAGCGGCCTCATCAGGCTACGCGCACACATGCTACCTGCTCAGCAACGGCAACTCAACATGCTACGGCAGCAACAGCTCCGGCTCAACCAACAGCTACACGGGCGGCAACGCCATAGCGGTTGCGGCAGGGTTGGAATCCACATGCTACCTGCTCAGCAGCGGCAACTCCACCTGCTACGGCCTCAACGGCGCCGGCCAATCCAACCCGTACACGGGCGGCAATGCCATCGCCATGTCGGCAGGGCAGGATTCCACATGCTACCTGCTCAGCAGCGGCAACTCAACATGCTTCGGCGCCAACACCTTCGGCCAGTCCAACCCGTACACGGGCGGCGACGCCATAGCTGTCTCAGCAGGAAGATGGTACGCCTGCTACCTGCTCAGCAGCGGCAACTCCACCTGCTATGGCTACAATGGCAATGGCCAGGCAACCAACTACACAGGCGGCGACGCCATAGCTGTCTCATCAGGAGCCGTTCACACATGCTACCTGCTCAGCAACGGCACATCTGTCTGCTACGGCGACAACTACTACAGCCAGGCAACGAACTACACCGTTGGCGGAGCCATAGCTGTCTCAGCAGGCGGATTCCATACATGCTACCTGCTCAGCAACGGCAACTCGGTGTGCTACGGCGACAACACCTGCGGCGGCCAGACGCCATGTTCCGGCCAGTCAACGAACTATATCAGGGGAGACCTGAATATTCCATTTATGGTGGAATCGAACTCGTCATCATATGATATGTTTGTGGATAATGCCGACAATGGCACAACCGCCAATGCCACCCTTCCTGCGCTTTCAGACGGAGCATACTCATTCTTTGTGAACTGCACCGATTTTGCAGGCAACTCCAATTCATCGGAAATGAGGGGCCTCACCATCGACACCCAGGCCCCGACGATAACCATCACAAGCCCCGGCGGCTCAATAGACTCAAGCTCGTTCCTGCTTTCTTTCATAGTCAATGACACGAACCTGGACAGCTGCAGGTATTCATTGGACAATGGAACCGACGTTGCGCTCCCCAACTGCACAGGGACAACGGCTTCATCGTCATACGGGCATCATTGCGTAACCGTTTACGCCAATGACACCGCAGGCAACATCAACTCAAGCACCGCCTGCTTTGTCCTGTACAGCAGCCATGTGTCAAGCCCCTCAACAGGGCAGCCGCCCCCGCCCGAGCAGAACCAGACGTTGCCGCTCCATCTTTCAGCCGGCGTGGCCTGCACCCAGGATGGGACAGGGGACGTTACGGTGGCTGCAACAAGCAGCAGCAATCCCGTCAGCTCTGTCGCTCTTGCGGTTTCCGGCATAGGTGGGACGTTCTACACCGATTCAGCAGGAAAGTCACTGATTCCCGGCATGCTGAACGGGACATTCACTGTTTCGGGCACAAAGGACGGCTATGACAGCGCGCAAACGGCATTCTCAGTGTCCTGCGCGCCGCAGAACATCACCGCGCCTCCCCAGCCGAACGTAACCGCAAACCAGACAGGCGGCACAAAGCCACAGTCCGGAGGCGGCGCCATTGAGCAGCCGCAGGGCAACGTCTCAGCTCAGCCGTCCAATGTGACATCAAATGCCACATCAAATGCCACGGTGCAGCCAGTCCAGAACCAGACACCCCAGCCTGGGCAGAACCAGACACCTGGAATCGGAGGAGGAACGCTTGGCGGAGAAAGGGGCAATGACATCATCTCACAGGCTATAACGCTGCTGTTTTCAGCATCCAAGTCCCCGGCCGCAATCGCCTCGGCAGCCATTGTAGCGGCAGGCATAGGCTGGTACGTCTTCAGGATAAGGATAAAGGGGCAGGCGCTGGATTAGCCATGGGATTATAAATCTTATACCTCCATCTGTGAATATGGACACTGGCAAGCGGATTGCGCTGGTCATGAAGCGGCCTACAGAAGAGGTAGTGACTGAGGAAAGGCTAAGGGAGATGTTCGAAGCCAAGAAGGAAATCAGGCACTACATAGGCTATGAGATTTCCGGGTTCCTGCACCTTGGCGGCCTCGCGGCCGCGCTGAAAATCCACGATTTCATAGAGGCAGGCATAAGGCCGATGATTTGGCTTGCGGACTACCATTCTGTGATAAACAACAAGCTCGGCGGCGACGTGGGCCTCATAAGGAAAGTGGCAAACGGCTACTTCAAGCACGCGTTCATAAGCATGGGCCTTGACGAATCCAAAGTCGACTACGTCATGGCCAGCGACGTCTACAACCAGGACTATTGGGGCACGGTCCTGAAGGTCGGCAACGAGGCCACGCTCAGCAGGGTGAAAAGGGCCATGACGATAATGGGCAGGAAGGAAAGCGACGAGTCCCCGGCATCGTTCATAGTGTATCCGCTCATGCAGGCTGCAGACATCTTCCATCTGGACATTGACATCATGCACGCGGGCATGGACCAGAGGAAGGTCCACATGCTTGCGATTGACGTGGCTGAAAAGCTCGGAAGGCAGAAGCCGGTCGCAGTCCACATGCACCTGCTTCCGTCCCTGAAGAGCGACGGCAGGATGAACCCCGAAGACGCGAAGATGAGCAAGTCCAAGCCCGACACGGCCATATTCGTGAACGACAGCGAGGACGAAATAATGAGAAAAATGAAGGCAGCGGTCTGCCAGCAGAAGGAAACAGAAGGCAACCCCGTTTTTGAGATACTCAAGTACCTGATATTGAGGGACGATAGCACCATCATGAAAATAGAACGGCCTGCCAAATACGGCGGAGACGTCCAGGGCACCCTGCCCGAGATAGAGAAGATGTACAAGGAAGGCGCGCTGTTCCCGCTGGACCTCAAGGAAGCTGTCGCAAGGGAGCTGACAGGCATGCTCAAGCCTTCCAGGGAATATTTCGCCAAGCATCCGGATTTCATTGACCAGCTCAGGCTCGGCAGCATAACGAGGTAATGGCATGAGGCTCCTTTGCATAACCGGGAAAAAGGGCTCTGGCAAGTCCGTGATAACGGGCGTGGCCTCGCAGTTTGGCATAAGGTCAATAGAGATGCACGAGCCGGTCTATGAGAGGATGCAGAAGGAAGGCATTGAGCTGACGCATGAAAACATAATAAAACATTCCGAAGGCCTGCGGAAGGGCGGGGACTTCGCAATAGTGGCAAAGCTCGTGATGGAAAAGATAGCCAAGGGGAAAATCAAGGACGATTTGATGATAGTCTGCGGAATCCGCCACCCGGACGAGGTTGCTGAATTCAGGAAACACTACCAGGTCCTGCTTGTTGCTGTTGATTGCGACGCCAAGGTCCGCTTTGGGCGGATAAAGGCAAGGGCCGAGGCCTGGGATTCGCGCACATTCAAGGAGTTCATGAAGAAAGAGAAAAGCGAAAAAGCCGGATTGGGCACGGAGCAGGCTGTCTCTTCCGCTGACATCATAATAAGGAACGACGGAAGCATCGCAGGCTTTGAGGCAAAGGCAAGGAACCTCATCGCCATGCTCGCAAATGGATGATCACATGGGCAAGATTTTGGACATAAAGGCGAGATGGATACTGGACTCAAGGGCATTCCCGACGGTTGAGGCCGAGCTCAAGACCGAAAAAGGCAAGGTCATCGGCGCTGCGCCTTCAGGCGCCTCAACAGGGAGCTTTGAGGCGCTTGAGATGCGGGACGGCGGAAAGGCATTTGCAGGGAAAGGCGTGGGCAAGGCGGTTTCAAACGTGAACGGGGAAATCAAAAAGGCGTTCGTAGGAAAGCAGATGAACGACCCTGCCGTCATGGACCAGATGCTGATAGAGCTTGACGGCACTGACAACAAGTCCAGGCTTGGAGCGAACGCAACGACCGCCGTTTCCATAGCGTTCGCAAAGGCCTATGCGCTTGAGATGGGCACTGAAATCTTCCAAATATACGGAGGAAGCGCAATGCCCATTCCGATGTCAAACGTGATAAACGGCGGAAGGCACGCAGGCAACGACCTGGCGATACAGGAATTCATGCTGATACCGAACGGCATAAAGGCCTTCAGGGACAGGATGCAGGCGCTGTCCGAAATATACGTCGGAATGAAGGAGGCGCTCAGGGCGGAGTACGGAAAGCCGGCGACGAACGTTGGCGACGAGGGCGGCTTCGCCCCCGCATTCAAGGAAACGACCGAGGCGCTTGAGGTCATGGCAAAGGCGATAGAGGGCGCAGGATACGCAAAGAGGGTCATGATAGGCATGGACTGCGCCGCATCCGAGTTCTTCGGCGATGGCGCATATGGCATAGACGGCAAGAGGCTTTCGCCAGGCCAGCTCCTGGACCTTTATTCCGGGCTCATCTCCGCATACCCGATATTGAGCATAGAGGACCCCTTTGAAGAGAATGACTTCGCCTCCTTTGCCGAGCTTACCAAGAGGCACGGAAGCAAAGTTATGGTCGTGGGCGACGACCTTTTCACGACAAACGCGAAAAGGATAGAGGAGGGAATCAAGAACAGCAGCGCAAACGCGCTTCTTGTCAAGATAAACCAGATAGGCACGGTAACCGAGGCAAGGAAGGCGGCCGAGCTTGCGCATTCCAGCGGATGGAAAACAGCAGTCAGCCACAGGTCGGGCGAGACGGAAGACACGTTCATCTCGGACTTCGCGGTCGGCATAGGCTCCGAATACATAAAGGCAGGCGCGCCTGCAAGGGGCGAAAGGGTCTCCAAGTACAACAGGCTGCTGAGGATAGAGGAGATGCTGGATGGGTAACCAGATATACTCGTTTGTCCTAGGCGTCCTCGAGTTCTTCTGCTTCTTTGCCATACTCTTCGTGCCCATTCCGGCTTTCGTCGCGGCAATCGTGCTCGCGATGGCAATTTATTTCGGCATTGGCCTGGCGAAGGGCTGGCTGCAAAGCATTGACAGCAGGAACCTTGCAGGGTATGTGCTCGGGAAGTTCGTTTATCCTGCGTTCCTTGCCCTCTTCATGCTTTCTTATCCAGGGGGAGCGGCCATGGTTGCAGGGTTCGCGTCAATAGCGCTTTTGGACTCGGTTTCAACGGCTATTTCCTCTTATTACCTTCCTTCTTCCGCTTCCCGTTGAGCCTGCCCACGGCATTCTCTATCCTTTTTTCTATCCTGCTCTCGTTGGAGTTGACGGCATCGTGTATTACGTATAGCAGGTAAAGCGCAGTCGCCACCCCGACCCACTCAATGGCGATAGTTATGATCTTTCCGCTGTCAGTAACAGGATAAATGTCGCCGTATCCAACTGTGGTGAACGTGGAAGTCAGGAAGTAGGCTGCGTCTATGTACCTCCAGCCCTCTATCTCGTGGTATGCGTACATGCCTATGGCGTAAAGGAGGCCAAGCATGACGACCGGCAACAGCACCCTTTTAATAGCTTGCGCCATAATCCTTGTATTGTCTTAGTAGTTTAAAAAGGTGTTGAAATGGCCATGTTGAAATGCGACAGGTGCGGAGAAAAGGCCGCAAAGGTGGAAATGTGCAGCTCATGCAGAAGGCTGGTGTGCAAGAAGTGCGCAAAGACCAGCAAGAAAGTCAGCAGGAAGGACATAAAGCGGATGATAATGTGCAAGGACTGCTGGACAGACCTGAGCAAAAGAAAGATTTACAGGACTTTCACAGCGCCGAAAGAGACGTTTGAGGAAAGGACCGAGCGTTACGGCCCGAGGCCGAGGTACGGGAAAAAGCGCAGCTTTGGCAGTGGCGGCGGCCCGCCCCGCAGGTAATATCCCGGATTACCTAGTCACTTTCTTTGACCTTTTTTCTTTAGAAAAGAAAGAAGCAACAGTCAGATTACTTTAATACTTATCTTTATTATCTAATCTTTTTTCAGTTTTTCTCCATTTAATACTCTTAATTGAAGCTCTTTTACTAATTTTTCTTTTTCTTCGATTTTTAATCTTTTCTCTTTTTCTTGTTTGTTTTTAAGAGAGTTAGTCATTAATACCCCAATAATAATAGCAATTAATCCTATTGGCCAAAATATAAATAATAGTAATACTCCTGCGATTATCCAGATTAAACCGCCAATGGTAGTTATCAATGCCCCAATTAAGGCTATAGTTCCAATTACTCCTACAGGTTTATTTTTTATTAATTTCTCAGCATACTCTTCAATTTCTAATTTTTCTCTATCTGTGAGATCTTCTCTTTTATCCATTTTTGTCACAGGACCTTAATCCCTATCTTTACGGTTTTCTCCCCTATCTTCCATTCCTTGCCGTCTTCGGCCTTTTCGGTTGCGACGGTCTTGGAGTTCGTCTTCTCCCTTATCCTTTCAAGGAACTTCGCCGCCGCGGCCTTGATTTCCTCGTCGCCCTCTATCTCAGTGGATATCTCCTGCTTCTCGACGAGCTTGAGCTCCTTCCTCATCTGCTGTATCCTTCTCATGAGCTCGTTGGCAAGGCCCTCCGCCTTTAGCGCGGGGTCAACCTCCTTAGGAAGCTGCACAGTCCCGTACGGCGTCTGCTCCGAGGCATAATCCGCATTTGCCTCATGCGCAAGCTCAATCTCCTTGACATTGGCCATCCTCTTGACTATCCCGGCCAAATATTTCATGGAGTTGGCCGTCTTTTCGTCATGCCCCGTAACCACGATTTTCGCAAGGGGCCACCTGACGTTTATGCCGAGGCCGTTCCTCAGCTTCAGCGAGGCCGATATGACGGCTTTAGTTATTTCCATCGCCTCCTCAAGCGAGACGTCCACCTTTGAATGGTCGTCGTTGTCTATGAAGCACATGTGCACGCTCTCGGCCTTCTCCCTGTCCCTGAAGAACTCCTGGTATGCATGCTCAGCAACGAACGGCGATATGGGCGCCATCATCTTTACGATGTTGAAAAGGCTGTAATATATGGCGTGCAGCGCGGCGCCGCTGTTCTCGCCCTTGGATACCCTGTCTTTCGCAATCTTCATGTAGAACTGGCTCAAATCCTCAACAAGCAGGCGCCTCATCGCCTTGACAGCCTCGTTTATCCTCCTCTCAGTGAATGCAGTATGGTACTGCGACAGCGCGGTGTTCACCCTTGATATCATCCACCTGTCCTCTGGCTCAAGGCCCTCCACCTTCGCCTCGGCATATGCCATCTTCATGTATCTGGTAAGGTTGACCAGTATGTCCAAATCCGCATACGCGGACTTGACGCCGTCCCACGTGAACGTCAAATCCTCCCATATGGCGTTGGACAGCGCAAACAGCCGGAACGCGTCCGCCCCGTACCTTGTCCTTACCTCCTCGACAGGTATGAAGTTGCCCACGCTCTTGCTCATTTTCTCGCCCTTCTCGTCAAGGAAGAACCCGTGCATCATCAGGCACTTGTATGGCGACCTTTCGTATCTCACGACGCCTGAGCCGAGCAGCGAATAGAACCATCCCCTTATCTGGTCATGGCCCTCTATTATGAGGTCGCCCACGTCCCCGTACCTCTTTTCGCCCTCTTCGCTGAGCGATGCCCAGACCGCGTTCCCGGAGTCAAACCAGACGTCCAAAACGTCCTTCACCCTTTCCATCCCTTCTCCGCATTCTTTGCATTTCAATTTGACTTCGTCAATGTACGGCCTGTGCAGCTCCTTGATCTCGATGCCAAGCCCCTTTTTGGAGCCTATTACCGCAATATGATTATTTTTACATGTCCATATCGGAAGCGGTATCCCCCAGTATCTCTGCCTGGATATGCACCAGTCAGGCGCGCCATCCAGGAACAGCATGAACCTTTCCTTGGCTGACTCAGGCACCCATTTGACTTTTTCCGCCTCTTCCTTCATCTTGGGCTTGAGCTCGGTTATGTTTATGAACCACTGGTCAGTCGTTATGTATATCAGGTTGGTCTTGCACCTCCAGCAGTGCGCGACCCTGTGGCTAATCTTTTCCCTCCCCACGAGCAGCCCCCTTTCATCCAGGGCCTTCATTATCTCCTCATTGGCCTTCTTTACGTGCTTGCCCTTGAAATGGCTTCCAGCCTCTTCGGTGTAGCAGCCGTCCCCGCCGACAGGGCAGTATATCTCTATGTCGTACTGCTTGCCGACCTGGAAGTCTTCCGGCCCGTGGCCAGGCGCCGTGTGCACAAGGCCCGTGCCTTCCTCCAGCGTCACGAACCTGTCATTCAATACAACTACCCTTTCATACTGCTTGCCAATGAGGTCCTGGAACGGGTGCTCGTAGCCCATGCCCTTCAGGTCCTTGCCTTTTAGCGTCTCCTTGACAACGAAATTCCTTTTCGTTGCCGCAGAAAGCGCCTCCAGCCTCTCCTCTGCGACTATCCAAACCTCGCCTTCAGTCTCCACTTTCACGTAGTCGTAGTCCGGATGCGCCATCACCGCCATGTTTGCGACCAGCGTCCACGGCGTCGTAGTCCATATTATCAGGTATTCCCTTTCCTTGCCCTTTGCCTTGAACTTGACGAATATGCTCGGGTCTTCCGCCTCGCCGTATTCCAGCTCGTAGTTTGCCAGCGTGGTCCCGCACCTGTAGCAGTACGGAAGCACGTATTTCCCGCGGTGCATAAGCCCCTTTTCGTGCGCCTTCTTGAGCGTGGACCAGGATTTCTCTATGTAGTCGTCCTTGTATGTTATGTAGGGGTTGTCCCAATCCATCCATACGCCAAACGACTTGAACTGGCCTTCCATCACTCCGATGTACTTGTCGGCAAAGCCCCTGCACTCTGTTATGAACTTGCCTATGCCTATTTTCTCTATTTCGCCCTTGTGCTTTATGCCGAGCAGCTTTTCAACCTTGACCTCTATGGGCAGGCCGTGCGTGTCGAACCCAGGCTGGTCCCTGACGTCATATCCCCTGCCGCTGAGGTAGCGTATCATGCAGTCCTTTATGCTTTTGTTCCATACAGTGCCTATATGTATCTCGCCGGTCGCGTAGGGCGGGCCGTCAACAAGGTAGAATTTTGGGCCCTCCTTCCTCATGTTCCGTGCCTTGCGGTATATGCCTTCCTTT
The DNA here is from genome assembly GCA_041500865.1 of Candidatus Micrarchaeia archaeon. Classification (GTDB taxonomy): domain Archaea; phylum Micrarchaeota; class Micrarchaeia; order Anstonellales; family J096; genus JAPLWW01. Next base: position 10,922 of record JBGQMY010000012.1, read on the forward strand.
TCCCAGAATGACGCTATGTCGTGCTCTACGCCCTTGAAGTCATACATGCCCCTGCACCTAGAACACTTTCTCCCCTGTGTAGACCTTTATGCCGCTGGGCGTGACCTTGAACGGCACCAGCTCCCTCGAGTGGTCCGTGCCCCTCATCTTGAATATTTCCAGGGCCCTTATCCTCCTGTCTCCCTTGTCCAGGTTGTAGATGTTGAAGATGCCGTCCAGGATGTAATGCTCTATGCTGAACGTTATTTTCTCCTTCTCCGAGGTGTCCGCCTCCACCAGCACGAGGACCGTGCATTCCAGCTTCTTGAGCAGGTTGAACATCTCGACCATCGTCCTCCTGTAGTCGCTTTCCTTCTCGAACATCGCCTTCAGCATCGTGGATGAGTCTACGACTGCCCTTTCCACGTCGTTCTGCACTATCTTCCCCTCAAGCGCCTCAAGTATCGACTCAACAGTGAAATTCTCCGGCGTCTCAAAGAACAGCTTCTTCTTCTTTATCAGGTCGTCAACGTCGGTGAACTGGCCAAACTGGTTTTTCATGTTCTCAATGATGTCTTCCGGGCTTTCCTCAAGCGTCAAATAAAGGCCGTTCTGGCCCTCCTCCTTTGCCCCGTGGTAAAGGTACTCGAACGCGAGCGAGGTCTTTCCTGTGCCGGGGCCTCCGAAGACGGCTACATGCCTCTTCTTCGGTATTCCGCCGTTCAGCATCTCGTCAAGCCCGCTTATTCCCGTCTTTATTTTGTCCATATCCAGGCACCTGATGGGGTTTCAGCCATAAACGTTTTAAAGCCTCCTAGGGAAGGCCCATCTTAGGCTTCATCTCTCTTCGTTAGGCGCTGCGCCGCTATTTTTAATCCCTTTGACACATAATAAAGGCATGCAGGAAATGTCGCTTAAAATTAATACATGGGCGAAAAATCCAGCTAAACCAGAAATGAATGTCATAACATCAAGCAAAACACCGACATTACCCAATGCATATCAGAAATGGCTCAATCATGAACTTACCAATGCTGCATGGTATGGCCGCAACGCGGAAATATCGCGGCTAATCAAACTCGGTGCCGATATCGCCGCAACGGACAATGACGGCAAAACAGCCCTGAATAATGCCGCACGCTGGGGAAATATCCAAACATGTGCCTTGATTTTAATAGAATACGCAAAGGCATGCGGAGATATAAAGAAACTCATCTCCGAAGAAAATATTTATGATAATCCTGCCTTGTACATCGTCTCAAAAAACAAATATACCCAAACTACATAGTTTCTCAAGTCCATGGAATGGCTTGCTGACGCGACGGGAAATACGTTCATGAAGTCCTTCAACGAGTGCCTAAGCCCCTTTTCTTTGTGAAAGAAAAGGCACTTGGGTTCAAAAAGTCCCTTTCTTTCCCTAGGTGAAGTCTCCTCTGAGGCCTCACTCCTCTTCGTTAGGCGCTGCGGCGCTGTTTATAACACCTTGGAGCTTTTTGGGAAAAAGCTCCAGCAAAAACGTTTTGACGCTCAGCCCCCTCTTCGGATGACTTTTTAATCTCTTTTATGTATAATAAGCGCATGCAGAAAAGGGAGCTTCAGAAGAATGCGCAGGCAAAGGCGCCAGCTAATCTCAAAGCTGATATCATAAAGAGCAAGCAAAGGGCATTATCCAAAGAAGAGCAGATGAGGCTCAATAAAATGCTGTGGGATGCCGCTGAAAAAGGCAAAACAAAACGAGTGGAAAGATTGCTGAAGGCTGGCGCAAACGTATGGGCAATAAGGGGCGCGATGAATGCGCTTATGCTTGCCGCACAGAACGGACACACCGAAACCTGCGCATTATTGCTTGAAAAAGGCGCAGTTCTCCGCCCATATGGCAGCTTGCGCAATGCTCTCCATTATGCCGCAGAAGACGGACACACCGGAACCTGCGCTTTCTTAATCGGAAAAGGCGCAAACATTATGGAAAAAGACAAGCTTGATAGAACCGCGTTAATGCATGCCGAAAAGAACGGACACATCCAAACAGCAAAATTCCTCAAATCAATTGAATTGCTTGCGCCTATGCTTAGTGGAAAGCCAGCCATCTCTTTGATAGATCTTCTTAGTGGGGATATGGCTATCTCTTTCATGACATCTTTCGGCGAGTGCCTTTCCATTTAGTTGATTTTCCGCCTGGACACTATCACGGTGCGGCCCTCTTTCCGGATGACGCTGAACCTCTCACCCCTTGGGTCCACAAGCTCGCACCCTTGCGCCATATCCGCCTTGTTTTCGCCTATCAGGTCGTTTTCCGAAATCATCAGCTCTATGGTCCTTCTGCCGAACGGGATGAGCCCTATCTTCTGCGCCACATCCTTCGGAAGCTCAGGCGACCCTACAATCGCCGTAACGTTTCCAACGGTTTCCCATTGCTGGGCGGCCATGACATTTGTCACGTTCGCGTACCCGTCCACTATCGTCGGATGGTCTGATGCCATTGACAATTCCGATGCCAGGATTGCAGCTGGCCCGCTTTCGCTTATCTCCTTTACCCTTGCGTTGACCATATCCATCTCATCGTCGAAAATTACCCTTGGCGTCTCAACAGCAAACCCGTTGAAGTTTATCCTTGCCTTTTTCATCGTTTCCCTGTTTGCCATTGCAAACGGGATGACCGCCATTCCGCTTGCTTTTCTTTCCAGCTCTGTTTCGTCCTCTATGTAAATCAGGTGCGGGTATTCCGTTCCGCTGAACCTTGACGGTATCCTCATCGGCTTCTTGCTTATTTCGCGGACCGGCTCAACCCTTACGCGGGCCAGGAACTCCTCGTCCACGGCTTCCCTCTCGACTCTGAATACCTTGTCCCCCTTTTTCAGGGTCTTCAGCATGATGCTGCAGTTTTCAGTGGCGGATTCCACTTCCTTTCCTTCCTTGTACAGCCTGTATATCTCGGTAACCTTCTTTGAGCTTGTGCTCCTTATCAAGTCGCCTTTTGACAGTTTTGCGAGAAGCCTTATCTCCGCGCCTTCCTTTGAGATTGCAGTGACATTGCCTATCAAGGTCCCTGAAAACGAGCTTGCGTCCGGGTTCGTGAGCCTGCTGGCCTTTGCCTCGCCGAACAGGTATCCTGTTGTGTATCCGCGCAGCGTCAGCTTTGACAAATCCACTGTCTCTCCGCCGTCAATCGCGTTCCTGTATGCTGAAACGACTGCCTTTACGTATGACGGGCCTTTCAGCCTTCCCTCTATCTTTATGCACTTGATTCCCGCCTTTTGTATGTCAGAGACCCTTCCGGCTGTGCACATGTCCCTTGTGCTAGTCAGGTATCCCCTTGCCACGCATTTCCCGCCGCACCTCATCTTCCACGGAATCCTGCACAATTGCGCGCATGCGCCCCTGTTGCCGCTCCTTCCTGTCTGGATTAGGCTGAAATAGCATTTGCCGGAATATGAATAGCATTGCGCGCCATGGCAGAAGACTTCTGTGTCTATTCCTGAATTCTTGCCTATTGCCTCTGCCTGCTCAAGTGAAAGCTCCCTTGCCAGTATTGCCCTGGAAAATCCCATGTTTTTCAGGATTTTTGCGGTTTTTGAGTTGTGGGTTGACATCTGGGTGCTTGCATGCAGTTCAAAATCAGTCCCTATTTCCCTTGCGATAGTCGCAACCCCGAGGTCCTGGACAATCACCGCGTCTGCCCCGTACTCGTACAGGAACTTGAGGTATTCCTCGATTTGCCTTAGCTCGCTTTGGAATATGATTGTGTTGAGGGTTATGTATGCCTTTACTCCGCTGTCGTGGCAGTACCTGATGGCCTTTGCCAGCTCTTCGCGGGTGAAATTCCGTGCCCTCATCCTGGCATTCCAGGCCGAGCCCATGTATATGGCATTGGCCCCGGCCTCCACCGCCGCCTTGAGCGAAGATGGGCTTCCTGCAGGAGCCAGCAGTTCTATTGTCATTGGTTATCAATGTCTATTATCAGATGAACAATTTAAAAAGCCGGTCAACACGGTTTTTAACCTGTTGTGGCCATAAATAGAGGTATGACTCAGCGGCAAATGCCACAACAATCCGACAAACCAAAACGCTGGGAGCGCACAAGGAAAGCGCTTGCGTCAGCCGCAAGGTCGCTAAAAAGGGTTTTTGTCGGGGACTGGCTTGACGAAAAGCTCAAATATGAGGCAATGAACGGCCACCTCACAGAAGCCGAAAGAAGGTCGAGGATTGATCGGCTGCTGAAGGCAGGCGCAAACATAAACGCAAGGTTCGTTTTTGGCCATACGGTCCTGGACAGGGCTGCGTTAATCGGCCTAACCCAAACCTGCGCATACCTGATTGAAAAAGGCGCAGACATAAGCATGAAAAACGAATTTGGCGGCACTGCTGCCATACAAGCTGAAGAAAGTGGCAAAAGAGAAACGGCATCTTTCCTAAAATTAATGGAGAATATGGAAACAGGGCAAAGGATTTCCTTCCTTTCCAGTTTCCGCGAGTGCGTCCACTAAAATTACCACTTATTCTTGTGTATCCTTGCGGCCTCGTACCTGTCCTCCCTCGGCTTCCTTTCCGCGGGATGGCCAATCGGCATTATGGCGAACGGGACTACGGTTTCGGGCATGTTGAACATGTGCCTGAGCGCCTCCACCCTCTGCTCGTTCGGATAGACGCCCACCCACACAGAGCCGAGGCCCAGCGAATGGGACGCCAACAGCATGTTTTCCATGCACGCCCCGCACTCCTCAGGCCAGTATCCCTTGTGCGTCTGCAGGTCCAAGTCGCAGCACACGAGTATCGCGGCCTGCGCCTCGCGGAGCATCTCCGCGTATTGGTGCACTTTCGGTATCCCATCAAGGATTTTCCTTTCGGTTATGAGCAGGAAATGCCAGGGCCTCTCGTTGCCAGCGGACGGCGCCTGCATTCCGGCCCGCAATATTATCTCAAGGTCGCTTTCCCTTATCTTCTCGGACGTGTATTTCCTGACGCTCCTGCGTGTCATGATGGTATTAATCGCTTCCATCTACACCTGCCTCCGCATAATCCTGAGGTTCTCCCCCGTCTCCTTGTCAAAGGGGTTGAGCTCCATGTATTTCTCAAGGTCCGCGACCGCGCCGCGCAGGTCCCCAATCCTCTGCTTGGCGACTGCCCTGTTGTAATAGATTTCCATGTTCTCAGGGTCCAGCTTCTCTGCGGTGTCATACTCCTTCATTGCCTCGCCCATCATGCCCAGGCTGATGCACGCATTGGCCTTGTTCATCCTGAACGCGGGGTTTTCAGGGTCTGCGGATATGGCGGCATTGAAGCTTTCCAAGGCCTTTTTGAAATCGCCCTTTTCGGCATATATCGTGCCAATGCCGTTGTGCGCCATGCCGCTGTTGTCGCCAAGCCTTATGCACTCGCCGTAGTCGCTTGCCGCGCCGCCATAATCCCCGGTTTTCTGCCTTGAGAAACCCCTGTTGTAATATGTGTCGGCATCCTTCTTGCCTATGTCTATCGCCTTTGTGAAGAACCCTGCTGCGCCGTCATGGTCCCCTTCAGTCGCCAGCGCCAGCCCGCGGTAGTAGAATTCGCTTCTCATGGCAGCCAGGCGGGCTTCCTCCTGCTGCTTCGGGACCGGGCTTGGCACGCCTGCTGTTTTGGTTGCCAGTTCCTGCTTCTGTGCTGGCTGCTTTGCTTCTTCCTTGGGCCCCTTGAGCAGTTCCTCAGCCACGCCCTGTTATCGGTCAAGGAGTTTAAATAGCTTTCCAGGGCAACTTATTTATACCAGCGGCAGCAACAATCCGCCCATGGAAAGGATGGAGAGCATGGACGCCCTGCGCGGCCTTGCCATAATCATCATGTTCTTTGACCACGTGCTGTTCTTCAGCCCAAACTCCTCCTTTGACCCATTCAGCCCAAGGTTCTTCACAAGGATAGCAGAGCCCATCTTTGCGGTGCTTGTTGGCTACTTCCTGATTGGCAGGGAAGACAAGAGGCTGTTCTCCCGCCTTCTGGAGATACTGGCAGTCGCCTTTTTAGTCAACATATTCTTTTACATGCTGCTTGGCAAGCTTGACATACTCATAAGCCTTGCGCTTTCCTACCTCGCATACTTCGCATTGAAGGACAAAATCGTTTTGCTGGTTCCTGCGTTCGTGCTGTTCAGCTTAGACCCCACAACACAGCTGCTGGACTATCCGCTGTCCCTTGTGCTTTCACAGGTTGCGCTTGGCGCAGCAATAAGGAAGGGATTGAGCCCGCTTTTGCTGTTCGCGTTCCTGCTTGCGCCGCTGTTCGTGCCTGCGCCGTATTCCTATACTGCGCTGTTTACCGTCGCGGCGGGGTGCCTTGTGCTGCTTGCGCAGAAATTCAAGGACATAAAGATGCCGGTTGCCTCGCAGATTGGCAAGAGGCCCCTCCTCTATTATATGGTCCAATACGTCCTGGCTGGCATCGTGGCAGTGCTGATATACAAGTAGACAAACGGGCCCGAGGCAGTGATGGACCTGCGGGTCCATTTGTCTCATGCCCTGCGCTGCAGGACGTGCGATACGGGCCTGAGGGGATTTGAACCCCTGACCTACGGATTAAAAGTCCGCCGCTCTAGCCAGGCTGAGCTACAGGCCCTGATTTCCTTCTGTATTGGCCTGGATCGTTTTTGCCTATTGGCAAAATCGCTACAGGCCCGTGTTGTTGGTTATAGTCGGAACATACCCTTTTAAATGTTTTGAGAATATATAGGGACACGTTTTCAGCCAAATGGTGAATCGCAATGGGAAAGTTCGCAGAAGGGGACAAGGAATTAGACGTTTCAATATGCCTCAAGTGCAAGGCGCGCAACCCGAAAGGGGCGAAGAAGTGCAGGAAGTGCAACTACACGTACATGAGGCCGAAATCAAAGGAGCTTAAAGGCAAAAAGTGACGCAAATTTAAGCTTTGCTTTTCAATTTACTTATCATGGAGAGCGCAGTCCTACGCAATGCCTCGGTTTTCGACGATTCTTATTTGCCTACCGATATACCGCACAGGGAGGCAGAGGCAACAGACATTGCGCATGAAATGTCCATGTTCGCAAAGGGGTATCCAGCCCGCGTCATCATTTACGGGCCGCCTGGAACAGGGAAGACAACCGTAATGAAGCACGTCGCTTCATCGTTCCAGTCATACTCCACAAAGCTCGTGTACTCCAATTCGCTTTTGACAAATACTAGGTTAGGCCTGTTTTCGCTCATATGCGACCAGCTGGGCATAATGATGCCAAGGCGCGGCATAAGCTCAGACGAGCTGATAGCAAGGCTCAGGGAAAGCGCAAAAAGGCTCCTTGTCATAATAGACGAGGCAGACAGCCTCAAGGAGAAGGACCTCCTGTACGCGCTTGCCAAGTCAAAGGAGACGATGGGCATTGAAATCGGATTCATTGCAATAACCAATGTGCAGTCCTTCCTGGCAATGGCAGACGCAAGGCTCCCTGCCCTGATAACAAAGAGGATGGAGTTCAAGCCATATTCGCCAGCCCAGGTCAGGGACATACTGTTTGAAAGGGCGAGGCTGGGCCTCGTACCAGGCGCCTTTGACGAAAACACCATAGGCAAGATAGCGGGCTTCGCCTCAAGGCACATGGGCAACGTGAGGCTTGCCATATACCTCCTGATGCTTTCGGCGAAGCATGCCGACAGCGCAGACCGCCCAAAAATAACCCTGGAAGACGTGGAAAAGGCCAAGGATGAGCTTATGGCCGGCCTGCTGGAAAAGGCGTCTGCAAAGCTCAACGAGGCGGAAAAAAAGGTCCTGGAGGCCGTTGAATCCCTGTCCTTTCCAACGTCTGCGGAGGTAGAGGAAAAGCTTGCGCCGGGCATGTCCCCAAGGACGGCCCGCCTGTACATGAAAGGCCTGCTTGACAGGGAATACCTGTTATCGGAGGACATCCACGTCAGCGGAGGGGGCAGGAAGAGAGTGTATAGGGTCGCATATAAGCTTTAAAAACCCTTTGTCGCCCGTATTAGCCTGTAGCGGCCATAGGAAGATGGTTATGCCCGTTCCCATACCGAACACGGAAGCCAAGCATCTTCACGGTGGCCTGAGTACTGCTCTTAAGCGGGAAAAGCCACTGCTGCTACACCTAATCTCAAACTATTAAAACACATCAGCGCAGACACTTTCATGCACGAGTTCATCCCGCACGAGTCAGACCTTTTCATACGCGGCAAAGGAAAGACGTTTGAGGATGCATTGCTTTCTGTTGTTGACGGGCTGATAGAAAGCATATCAAAAGGAAAGGACTGCAAGGGCGCATCAAAACATTCGGTGAAAGCCAATGGCAGGGAGGATGCCAACACCGCATTTTCCCTGCTGGAGTCGTTCAATGCCTTCATAGATTCTGAAGGGATAATGCCATGCAAGGCCGTTTCGCTGAAGAAGTCCGGGCAAGGTTTTGAGCTTGTTTTCCTTGGAAAAAAGACAAAATTCTCGTCGCCCGTGAAGGCGGTGACGTACCACGGCCTTAAGGCCGAAAAGTCAAAGGACAAATGGACGATAGAGGCGCTTTTTGACATCTAGCAGACTGAAGGAATCCTGTCGCCAACCTTGGAGCCCTTCCTTTTCAGGAGAACGATTCGTGATAGTTCGTGCCCGTTCTGCACCTTGTAAATTTTAAGCAATTTGAGCAGTTTGTTGGCAAACGCCTTGACGTCATCATGCGAGGGCATGTTCTCCTGTTTCAGCCTTTTCCTGCTCTGGCCAAGGAACATGAACGCCTTTATCTCTATGTAGTCTGCCTTGCTTCTGCCGAAAAGCCCCGCATAAAGCGGCAGGTATGCATCAGCGTCGTTGATTCCCTTTATGAGCGTAAAACGTATGACTGTCCTGCACTTCAAACTGTTGAGCGTCCCAAGAGTTCTCTTCAGCCTTTCCCAGCCGTTCCAATAAGTGCTCCTGTTTATCCTTTTGAAAAGCTCCCTGTTCGGCGCATCCACGCTTATGTATAGCTGCGTGGGCAGCGCGCCCATCTTCTCCATTTTCAGCAGCATATCCGGCTCCTGGCCGTTTGTGACGACGAATATGCTCCGCACTTCCTTGTGCTTCCTCAGCTCAAGGACAAGCTCCGGAAGCTTGGGATAAAGCGTCGGCTCCCCGCTGAGGCTTATGGCCCAGTGGCTGGGAAACATGCCATAGGACTCTTCAACGAGTTTTTTGTCTGCCTTCGGATTGCCCCTGAACCCGGCAACGAGCTTTTTCCTTGCCTCAACGGCCTTTTCTATTATCGCCTTGGGCGCATCTGTCCTCTTGCCCATCTTCGTCCTGTAATACCATTCCATGGGCCGCCAGCAGAAGACGCACCTTTCCTGGCACCATGCAGAAGCCGGGGACATCTCAGCGCACCTGTGCGTGTCTATCCCGTAAAATAAATTTTTGTAGCATGTTCCTTTATTCACAAGAGACTTTTTTGTCCATTCGCAGACGTCAACCGAGGAGTGCCTTCCGACAATGCCGTAGCTCTTGCCCCATTTTTCCTTTTGGGCCGGAGTGAGGGAGTCAGCGCCTTTTATTCTTACTTTCGCGTTCAATCCTCTTCGCCTCTTCCCATACCCTCTTGGACTCCTTCATGCCCACTTTCCTGCCTTCCACGACATGCGGCTTGCGCCTCCTCATCTTCTCACGGTAATTGCGTATTATCCTTTTCCTGCTTATGCCATGCTCCTTTGCCGCTATGAACATCAGCTTAAGCGCGGTCATCGCCACGTCTCCCGATTCCTCCATTATCTCGGCCTTGCCTTTTGCCTTCTCAAGCTCCCTTATCTCCATTTTCAATCTTCTTACCATCTCTTTCGTGCTCACTGTGCGCATCCATGGGCAATACCTCATCTCCCTTTTGGTGAAATTGGCTACCTTGCGCAGCTCGTTATTCATAGTATTTCACGCCTTTCTGCTTGGATGAGTCCTTCAGCATGCCTATCCTCGCCCTGAGGTCCGCCTTCTCTACGGCGTCTATGTCCTTTGCCTTGGGCAGCCTCTTCTCCCATTCGTCTATGGATGCCGTGACGTCGTTGTAAAGGTAGTCCGGTATGCTCCCTGTCTCGACCAGGTCAAGCAGGAACCCGATGGCGAACGGGTTCTTTGACTTCGCGAGCATCCTCGTCGCGTGTATGATGAGCGTCCTGTAAAGGTGGCTTCCCTGGTTGAGATACCTTGTCAAATGGTTCACAATCAGCCTGTTGGCCCTTTCGTCGTCCAGCTCGCCGAGCAGGCTAACAAGGAACATGATGCCGTCCATGGAATGCGCGGAGTCGTATATCCTTGTCGTCACTTCCCTCATGTCAACCTGCTTGTTCTGCTTCTCTGCCATCTTGCTCGCGCTTATGAACTCCTTGGCATGCTCTATGTGGCTCATGCGCTCGTTAAGCTCGACAATGATTATGTTTTTCGTGAACAGGTCCCCCTTTTTGTATATCTCGACAAGCTCGCTTCTTATCTGCCTCAGGTCCTTGTACTTTATGTCGACAGGGTAGAAGGCTATCTTCGTCACCATCAGGTTGACCTTCTTTATCATCTCGTTGTACTGCGCCTGCATCTGCAGCTGCTCGGGCGTCTGCGGCGGGGCCTGGCCAGGCACAGGGGGCGCCGCCTGCCCGTTTTTCCCTGCCTTTTCCGCAGGCTGCGGCTGCGCCTCTTTCGCCGGCTCCTTCCTGCTGTTCTTTTCCTTCCCGTTTTTCTCCTTAGCTGGGGTTTCTGCCATGTTTTGGTATCTTATCCACCGTTTTAAAACCCTTGCGCCAACACCCCATCATGCGAGAGCTTGAGCGCACGTTCCTTGCGAAATACGTCCCGCAGGGCATTGAAAGCTTCGATTGCAAGGAGATAATTGACATCTACATCCCAAAGGGCTCAAGGCACCCGGTGCTCAGGCTCAGGAAGAACGGCGAAAGGTACGAAATCACGAAGAAAGAGCCTGTAAAAGAGGGCGACGCCTCACACATGAATGAGCAAACCATAACGCTTACGCGCGAGGAGTTTGACGCCCTTAAGCGCATCCACGGCAAAATGGCACACAAGTTCAGGTACCGCTATCCGTTTGGGCAGCACACTGCCGAGATAGACGTGTTCCAGGAGGGGCTTGAGGGCCTTGTAATCGTTGATTTCGAGTTCAATTCAATTGAGGAAAAGGACGCCTTCAAGATGCCGGGATTCTGCCTTGCCGAGGTCACGCAGGAGGAGGCGCTGGCAGGCGGCATGCTGTGCGGAAAATCGTATGCTGAAATAGAGAACGTGTTAAAAAAATACGGATACAAGAAACTGAAATAAAAAGCATTGAAAAATTATACAAATAGTTCTTCATCTGAGTATAGCCGGTGCCCTGTTTTAATATTATTCTTAGTCCCTTTTCCCGAGCCGCCATTCTCATTCTTTTTCCTGACGTAAGCGATGATGGCTGCCGCAGCCGCAATTGCAGCCACCGCAGAGACCGCGATGACGGCATTCCTGACAGGCTTTTTCTCAGTCGCATCCTTGAAGTGCATGATGGCCTTTGCCACGGTTTTGGATGCCTTCTGGGCCGCCTTGATGCCCTTTCTCACGGCGTTTTTATCAAATGACATAAATATACACTATTGAACAATATATTTTTAAACATGCCGCAAAAAAGCAAGCAGATGCGAAACAGGCCCCAAGATTAGTTCAGGAGAAAGGAAATCAATGCCTTCCCTTGCACAATTTTGTTTTTTGGAGGTGATCTATCCGCAGGTTCCCCTACGGATACCTTGTTACGACTTAGCCCTCCTCACGCAGTCCCGGTTCGACTCTCCCAATTACGAGAAGGCCTCACCAAAACCACATTTGGATGACTTGACGGGCGGTGTGTGCAAGGAGCAGGGACTCATTCACCGCGGGATAATGACCCGCGATTACTAGGGATTCCAGTTTCATGAGGGCGAGTTGCAGCCCTCAATCCAGACCTAGAGCAGGTTTGGAGGATTGGCTTCTCCTTTCGGAGTCGCATCCCGTTGTCCTGCCCAATGTATGCCGCGTGTAGCCCCAGAGATTCGGGCCATACGGACCTACCGTCGCCCACTTCTTCCTCCCACTTAACGCGGGCAGTCCGCTTATTGTGCATCCACGCCGGAGCGTGAATTGGCAATTAAGCGCATGGGTCTCGCTCGTTGCCGGACTTAACCGGACACTTCACAGCACGAGCTGACGATGGCCATGCAACACCTCTCGGCTTATCTAGCTTGGTATTTGGCCAGGCCTTCATTTTGCCGTCTCTCTGGGTAAGGTTTTCGGCGTTGAATCCGATTGAACCGTAGCATCCACCCCTTGTGTGCTCCCCCGCCAATTCCTTTAAGTTTCAGCCTTGCGGCCGTACTCCCCAGGTGGCTCACTTAACGCCTTCGCTTGGGAAACTCCATGCCACAAAGGCATGGAATTTTCTAGTGAGCATCATTTACAGCTGGGACTACGGGGGTATCTAATCCCCTTTGCTCCCCCAGCTTTCGTCCCTCATCGTCGGATGCGTTTTGGATAGGCGCCTTCGCCTCTGGTAGTCCGCTCAGGTTCAACGCATTTTACCGCTAGCCCGAGCGTACTCCTACCCTCCCCCGCTCCCAAGTCCTGCAGTATCCACTGCACGCGTTGCCGTTAGGCGACAACATTTCACAGTGGACTTACTGAACCGACTACGGGCGCTTTAGACCCAGTATTCGCGAGCACCACTTGAGGCGCCGGTGTTACCGCGGCGGCTGCCACCGGTCTTGCCCACACTCTTATTCCCGGAGCTTTGTACACTCCGTAAAAGATATTGGTAAGACCAATACCACTCGGAATTCCCCCGTCACGCTTTCGCGCATTGCGGAGTTTTCGCGGCTGCTGCACCCCGTAGGGCTAGGACCCTTGTCTCAGTGTCCTTCTGGGGGCTCCCACTTACATGGCCCCTAAGGATTATCGGCTTGGTGGGCCGTTACCTCGCCAACAACCATAATCCTACGCAGACCCATCCTATGGCGGATTGGCTCCAATCCACCAACCCTTTTCGGAAACGGCGCATTCCAGCCTCCGTTTCCTATCTGGGATTGTCCTCAGTTTCCCGAGGTTGTCCCCGTCCTTAGGGCAGGTTGTCTACGCGTTACTCAGCCGTACGCCGCACACATCGGTTGTGTGCAGACTTGCATGCCTTAATCGAATTCCGATAGCAGTGCTCTCCAGTAGGATCAACTGGCATCTGCCATAATCCTGCTGCGAATTATCTAAACTTTTATTCTTTGAATTGACAAAGAAGCACTTCACTTCCTTTCTCCTTATGAACTCTTGGGACCTATTTCATACCCGCAAGCGCAGATACACATAAATTAAAGTAATTACCCTTCTTTCGAGGTAATGTTTTTAAAGGTACCCTATACCCCCTCATCGGGCGCATTGCCCCGCAACCAGCCAAAAAAGGCTGCCATGGCTTTGCAGGATTCTGCCCTGGACTGCGCCTAAGGCCGTGTACAGGCGCTGGACACCATATCCTGTTATAAATGTTTGCCACAAATAACCACTAATGGCAAATGCAAGGGAAATCGCGAAAAGGAATGTGCGCAGGGGATTCCGCAAAGGGGTGCGCCTTGCGGCGTATGTTGCTGCGATGGTGCCGCTTGTTTCGTTCATGTCGTGCTCGCCGCGCAGCATGAAGGCGCCTGTCTTGGAAACAACAAGGAGCCTTGCAAAGGCCCAGCAGGCAGTCAGGACGCCTGCGCTTGACACAGGCATTTCATATCTGGTCAACACGAGCAATTGTTCATACGGCGAAGGCTTCAGGCTGCTGGAGATAAAGCGCAGGAATGCAGGGAACGCGCCGTTCCTTTCGGCGCTTGAATGCGTAATCTCAAGGTCCGCGGATGGGCCGGAATGGCTGCGCGTCATAAGGCCTGACAGCTCAAGGGACGCCATTTTCATAGGCGACAGGTATTATGCGCCGTCAAGCTGGATTGAGATAGCGGCTGAGGGAAATACAGGGGCAAGGCTGATTATTGTGGAAGGCGCCGGCGCAAAGCCCAAGACGGTTTTGGTTTCCGGAAGCGCGGACCTCGCATCATCGCTCCCAGGATTTTTCAGGAAGTAGGCTGTTCCTTACAGGCTCCTGCCAATGGCATTTTTAACTTCTTTTGCGCATAATCAGAATATGCAGAAAATCCGCATGTCTGGCCAGACCAAAAAGTCTATTTCGAAGGTGTCAGCCCCGCTTGAGCCGGATATCAGCGAAAAATCAAAGGAGCGGCTTAATAGACAGATTCTACGGGCAACAAAATTTAAAACAGTGAAAAAGCCACTTGAGAAAAACGCAAATGCGGATATGGTGGATCCTATAAGAAAAGCTTTACCCGCAAAACTGCCGAAAGCCGCCAATTCACAAAAGTATACATCGGATTATGTTGATGCATGGGCAGACGGAAAGGACATCCCGAACATATTCCTTTATTTTCCGAATCTTGAAGGATTGCTGAAAGGAAAGCGGGTGCTTGACATAGGGTCCGGCAGCGGAGGATTTGTGAATATGCTGAGGTCCCGCAATATCGATGCCATAGGCATCGACCTGTTCAATGAACCTAAACAGCCGCACCAATTGAAAGGCGATTTCATGCATTATCCGTTTGATAAACAGTTCGACGTTGTCTTTGGCATGGGCGTATTTGAGGAAGATGCCATCTATTCGCCGCAAGCCATGAATTTTGGCCAAAAAGAGATGGCATTCAAAAAAGATTCACTGAAAAAAAATTACCCGATATCAATGCTGCGCAGGCTCAATGAACTCCTTGCACCTGATGGCTTCGGGATTTTTTCCATATATACGAGCCAATTGATTTTTTCAAGGGAAATGGCTTCTGAAGAAGGGTTCAGGCTCACAAAATATGTGCGTTCCATAAATACAAAAAGATATCCTTCCAACCCAAAATATGATGCAGTTCTCCGCCCTGAGACCAAGTATGTGATTTCTAGGAAAAAATGATTTTGCATAGTGTATTATCTATGCTTAATTCAAGGAATGCATCCAATAGCGTTCACAAAAATTCCGAGAACTCGTTCTTCCTGTTTTTCTCTTTTCCCTTCCACTCGCTTATCATGTCGTTCAATCCGGTCTTCTTCCCGTCAACGACCTTCTTGCCCCTCACGCGGAATATCAGAGGCGAGCGGACCGCCTCGCCGACGACAACGGCCTCCCCGACCTCAAGGCCAGGCAGCATGCCCATCAATGACGAGGTCAAATTCTCCGAGCCCCTCTTTATGAAGTCCAGGTCGTTCGGGTTGGCTATCCGCAGGAAAACGTGGGTGTTGCACTGGCTTAACGCCGTTTGGGAAAGGTGCGCGGGCCTCTGCGTAATCAGGCAGATGGAAATCCCGAACTTGCGGCCCTCGCGCGCTATCTTCTCCACCTGCGCCTTTGAGACGTTTTCCCTTTTTTCCGCCTTTTCGGGAGCGAAGTTGTGCGCCTCCTCAACGAAAACAATGACAGGCGGTATCTTACCGGCCTTGCGGAGCTCAAAAAGCTGCTTGAGCATGTAATAGCCCTTCACTATCGCAGAGCGCGAGTCGTCCATCTCAGAAAAGTCAAAGACCAGCATCCTCCCAAGCCTTACTTTTGAGACAAGGTCCGGATACTTTTCCTTGCCTATTATTCCTCTCCTGCCAAGCGACCCAAGCCTGCGCCTTATTGCGCCGTACGTTGCCTTCTTGCTGTCCTTCTCGTCGGTTTTCATGGAGTCTATTATCCCAAGGATTACGGATTCGTCCTGCGGCGCCTTCTCAGCCGCCATTTTTTCGTGCAGGAAGCCAAACACCTCTTCCAATTTTTCCTCCTGGACCTCGCTTGTGTTTGGATACAGCTCCTTCATTATCCCAACGCTTACGTCCCCGACGCCCATCCTTATGCTGTTCCCGCCGATCCTTTCGGTTTTTGCCCCGAACGCCTTGTCATTGGCAAAATCAACGTATTCGCCATGCATGTCAAGGACAACGACAGCAGGCGAATCGTCATTTGAAAGCAGTTCCTCAAGTATGACCTTTGTCAGGTAGCTTTTCCCTGCCCCGCTCATCGCAAGTATGGCGGCATGCTTCTGGAACGTCTTTTCTATGCCGAGGCTCACCCCGAGCCCGTGCGCGTCTATCTCGCCAAGGGCCATGCCGCCCTCCCCGAAACCGAAGAACCTCTTGAGCAGGTCGTTGTCAGCCACCCTTATCTCCGTTCCAGGGGAAACGGAGATGGTGGAGCGCCTGAAGCGCTTCTCCCTGTCAATTATCCCGAAGATGTCAACGTCGGCAATGACGCTTTCCCCTTCTTTAACCGGATACGCGTCCGCTATGTTGCCTACGAAGCCAACATCCTGCGCATCGGAAAAGTAGATGTTCAAACTCCGTATTTCGGATATCATGCCTATGGCGTGCCTTTCGCCCGGCAGCTCTGCCTTGACGTACATGCCCTTGTGCATCTCCGCGCCCTTCTCAGCCAGGAACGAGAACGAATGGGTATTGGGCCGTTCCTGGTCGCTTATCGCCGTGCCGAGCCTCATGGGTGGATAATCCGCCGAAACTTTAAAAAAGGGAAAGGGAGATACCTAACCATGAAAGGCCAACTGTCAGCTGAGATGATAATATTGGTAGTGGTGATACTGGCGATAGTCGCTATTGTGGCAAGCACCCTGATAAACTCCGCGAAAAACACGAGCAGCTCTGTGACTGACGCGACCTCAAGGATAACAAGCAGCCTCAACTATTCCTGCATAAGGGACGCGGACTGCAGCGGGCTCGGCAGCGGCTACGCGTGCGTGCAGGGCGAATGCTCAAGCAAGTAGCTGGGCCTGCTGGAATGGACCGCAAGGGCCAGGCGTCAATAGAATACCTTCTCCTTTTTGCAGTTAGCCTAGTGATTGTGCTAATCGTCATCAATGCGCTAATGGGCCTTTCCGGCGCAGTGGAAAAATACAACGGCAGGCAGCATTCCCTGCTTGCCAAGGATGCCCTGCTTTCGGCAGCAAGGGACGCATGCTATATCGGAGAAGGCACCTCTTTTGCCGTTGAATTGAACGACAAGGTAAACGTGACGGAAAAGGAGATAAACGGCATCCCGTATGAGTTGCCGTGCGGGATTGAGAAAGGGAATTATGAAGGCAATGTCCTGGTGAAAAATGAAGGAAACTCCATCACGGTTTCTTCTGTCAAATGACACACATTTTTAAACATTATTAAACATATAACACATGATATGAAATCGGCATTAAAGGAAAAAAGGCACAATGTGCGCAAACTATTTGGCAGAAGGGAACCGTTGGACGGCAATTTGCCAAAGGCAAGTATTATAGAATGGCTTCCATGAGTGCAGTCCTGCCATCGCCTACAAAGGGAAGATGGAAGGCAGGAAAGAGCCAGTGGCACTGAAGGTATCAAGAGACTACGGAGCTCTAAGCAGAAAAGCATGGGAAGAGGAATTGGAAAAATCAAAAGAGCTGAGCACGCTGCTCCCCAACGCGGCATCATATTATTCCATGGTGGAGGTGCAATACCAGCCTGATTGCCCTGCATTTGCAATGGAAATTGTTTTCGGATATCCCGTACTGGACAGGAATTTAGGGTGCCTTGATGCAGGCAGGGTAAGGCATCTGCTAAGCAAAAGAGCCATGGACCAGCTGGCGGCGTCCCTGAAAATCGCCGCATCCAACGGCTGGGGCGCAGAAGACCTGCAGTATTTTGTGCTTTTGGAAGGCCAAACTCTGAATGGGAAAGCGCACAAGAAAGGGGACCTGATTCTGTTTGACTTTTACGATTGGTATCAGTCAGAAAAAGAGCCTAAATTCGATTTTAGTGCGCAGGTCGAGAGACTAAAAAAGATTGTTATAATGTAAAAAATGAAATAAAAATAGGCTGATTCACTTCTTCCCGAACTTCTCAACGTACATCTGTAGCGACTTGTTGAAAACCCTTTCGGCCTCCTTCCTGTCAAACCAGCCGACAACGTCGGAGAACTTGCCCTTCTCAAGGTCCTTATACCTCTGGAAGAAATGCTGCAGCTCGTCCAAGAACGCCTCAGGCACGTCGTAGACGTCGTTGACCTTCAGGTAATATGGGTCGTCGTTCGGTATGCAAAGCAGCTTGTCGTCTATGCCGTGCTCGTCCTTCATCCTGAACACGCCTATTGCCCTGCACTCTATGACGCATCCGGGGAACGTAGGATACCGGGTCATGGCCATGCCGTCTATCGGGTCGTCGTCCTCGTACCATGTGTGCGGCACGAAGCCGTATTCTATGGGATAATGGAACGGCGAGTGCAGTATCCTGTCGTGTCTGAATATCTCCTTCTTGAAGTCATACTCGTACTTGTTCCGGCTTCCCTTCGGTATCTCAACAACCACGTTCATCTTGCCAAACGTTCCACTTTCCAAGTCATGCAGCATGTTCATTTTTGCTCACCTTTTTTGCCTCTCTCTATAATGCCTTCCACAATCGCGCTGTATGCCGGCCTTGACAGCAGGACGCCCAGCATGTAAGCGAATATGGACGATACCGCAAAGCCGACGACCTCGACTATGTTGACGAAAAACAGCGGAAGCATGGACACGGTCGCAACCAGCGCGTTGTTGTTTATTATGCTGAACGCGCGCTTTATCGCGTCCTTCTTGTCCTCCCTCCTCAGCAGCTCGCCCGTTATGACGATTTGCGCGTCCACGCTTATTCCGGCCGAGGCTATGATGCCTGCCATGGCCGGCAGGTCTATCGTGAACGAGCCCACTATCGAAATCAGTATCGCCAGCTCCGCTACCGTTATTATCAGCATGGGCAATACCAGGTCGAGCCTCCTGCTGAACGCTATCGTCAGGAAAATGATTACCGCGACTATGCTGGCAAGTATGGCTATCATGGAATAGTTGAGGAACTTTGCGCCCAGCGTTGACGGTATGTACGTCTTGCTGCCTGCGCTGAGCTTGACCGGGAATGCCCCGCCCTTCAGCACGGACATTATCGTCTTTGCCTCGTCGTCGGCAGCCACCGACCTTTGCAGGGCGCTGCCCTGCAGCGGCGCGTTGCCCGTGATGGTGTAGCTCATCGATATGCTGCCTTTTGTTATGTCCGGGGACAGGACCGGCGCGGATATCATGCCGATGGCCTTCCACCCCTGGACAAACAGCATTGAGCCGGACGAGAACTTGGGATACATGTCTTCCGCCGAATAGGAGACGACCCTCGCCCCCCTCGCCCTCAGCTCCTGCTCCAGCGTCGTGTTGCCTTCAACGACGTACGTGGTGTTGGAGCTCATGTTCCCCGAAAGCACAATGCTGTCGTCATAGTCAAGGTTGACCTTGCCCGCCTCGTTGTCAAGCGCATCATCAAGCGCTATTATCACGTTGTCAAAGTCCGACGTGACGTTTGAGGTTATGTCGGACAGCTTTTCCCTGTTGAGCACAATCGTTGCGCCAACCGGCATGTCCAGGTACATGTAAAGCGGATAATTGCCCTTGCCCTTCACCTTGTCCGCGAAGTCCTTTGCCGCGTCCGGCGTTATGCTGAATGCCACGCCCCAGTCAGCCCCGTTCTGCGCCGCATACGATGCCGGTATCTGGTATACCGTGCCTGGCAGTATGTCCGTTCCGCTTATGACGACTTTTCCGTCAACCACTCCCTTGTACACGCCCTGCTGGGTTATTGTGCTCTCTATCTTCTTCAGCGTTTCCGCGTTGTCGGAAGGCACCTCTATGAATATCCTGTCGTTGCCTATCGCCTGGACCTGCACCTGCTCCAGCCCGAGCGTTGACGTGCGGGTCTTGAGGCTGTTGACTATGTTCTGCATCTCCGCTACGCTGACGGGCTTGTCGAGCGTCACAGGTATCCTGGTGCCGCCTGCGAAGTCTATGCCCCACCTTATGCCGTTCAGGTAGATGTTTGAAACGCTCAAAAGGAACAGCAGGACGAGCGCCATTAGTTTTACATTCTTCTCGTTGGAAGTGAATGAAACATATCCATAGGTTATGAGCACTATGAGCATTATGAAGTTGTTTACCGTCTTGTAGACCGCAAGCCCGGCAAGGAAGGCTACAAAGAGCCCGAGCAGCAGCATGTATTTCTTGTCCATGGTCACTGCCCCCTCCTAAAAACCTTCAGCAGAAGCACGGCATTGATGCCCCAGGTAGAAAACAGGTCTCCGCAAAGGCCCATCAGCATTGTGGACGATATCTGGTTGTATACGGGTATCTTCAGCAGCCACGATATGTAGAACAGCACGCCGAAGGAGAGCATCCCTGAAAACGTCATGAGGACGCCGCTGTGCATCGCGTTCCATGCGCTGTCCTCGACGGTCTCATCCCTGCTTTTCTTGAGGATGTTTGTCGTAAGCAGGATGTCCGTGTCAAGCGAATAGCCGATGAGGCTTAACAGTGCCGAGAAGCTCGCCAGCGTCAAGGGTATCTGGAAGAACGCCATCAGCCCGACCGCTATCGTTATGTCCGCAAAGGCGCCGCTCAGCACCGCGACGCTCGGCCCCGGATTCCTGAACAGCACGAAAACCAGCAATATGGAGAATATGGCCGACATTATGGCTGCCTGCGTGGCCTTGCCTATCATGGAAAGGCTTAGCGTCGGCGTGACCGTCTGGAAGCTGAAGCTGTCAATCGATATCTGCGTGGTGAGCGCGTCCTTTATGCCGTTCTCGTAGTCCGACCTTATCTTGTCGTACATTGCGTCGAACTGGTTCAGGTATTCCCTCGGGTTCTTCACAGTCCTGTTATAGGGCATGCCGGAAATGTTCCCGGACTTGTCCAGTATTCCGAATATCCCGTTCTGTTCCGCCGAATAGTCCTTGCCTGCGGCCATCTCCGCCGAGAGGTTGTCCACCAGGTCGCTTATGCTGTTTTTCTGCGTCTCTATGTATTCTATGTTTTCGGTGTTCGGGACCTCTATCTCCAGCCTGTAGCCGTAAGGCGTCTGGTAGTTCTGTATATTCGCTTCGGAGAATCCGCTCTGCCTGAGCTTGTCCTCTATGATGGATGAATCGACCTGCTGCGAAGTGTCCACTATGACAAGCGTGCCGCCCTTGAACTCGACGCCGTATTTCAGATTGTTCAGATTGAGCAGCGAAAACGCTATCAGCAG
Organism: Candidatus Micrarchaeia archaeon; assembly: GCA_041500865.1. Classification (GTDB taxonomy): domain Archaea; phylum Micrarchaeota; class Micrarchaeia; order Anstonellales; family J096; genus JAPLWW01. Next base: position 31,958 of record JBGQMY010000012.1, read on the forward strand.
CACCGCGGCAGCGGTGAAAACCAGGTATAGCCTGTTCTTGTAAATGTTGGTCTCCATCTTCGCTATGACCTCTTGCAGCCCGCTTTCCGATTGTCCCGGCTTGGGTTTGACCCTTCCGGTTCTCGCCCTATAGGTTCTGGTTTGCTCCGACCGGGGTTCGCCCCCTCCGGGTTCTCACCCCTCATGGCCGACAACATGCTCCGACCGGGGTTCGAACCCGGGTCGCTGGCTTGAAAGGCCAGCATCCTTGACCACTAGACGATCGGAGCCCTGATCCTCGGATTGTTTTTAGGTGTTCTTTAATCCTGAACAGGGTTTAAAAACATAGTGGATATCCCAGAACGCCACAAACCCACGGAATAGGA
>JBGQMY010000013.1:0-31826 GCA_041500865.1 Candidatus Micrarchaeia archaeon
TGCTCTTCTGTAGACAATGCCAGCTTCTCGCTTTTTGCGATGTCTGGCTTTTTCTGTTTTGGCCTTATCCTTTCCATCATCCGCCTTAGGAGCGGCTTCCTTTCCTGCATGCCTTTATTGTGCGGCAAAGGTGTTAAAAAATGGCATCTAGACCCAGCCGACGCATTCCCCGAAAACGGATATGAAATGGTTGAAGTCCCGCCTGTCCATTGATTCGCGGGCGAATTTCAGGAAGCGCAGGAATGGCTTGTTTTTCCTTTTCACGGCCGAGTGATTTGCATAATCTGTCACCTTGCGGCCGGTTCCGTCTGTCTGGTCGATGTTTGCGCCCCTCCTGATGAGCATGACAAAGGTCCTTTTGTCCCCTGTGTATGCCACGTTGAACAGCGGGGTCCAGCCATTGCCTGGCTCATACTCCAGCTGGGCGCCCATGTCCAGCAGTTTCTCGACCCTTTGCGTTTTAAATTTCCAGGAGTGGATGATGAGCATGTCATTAAGCCGCTTTTGGTCCCGTTCGCCTAATGGTTTTTTCAGCTGCAGCTGTGCCATGTTTCTGTTTATGGACAAAAAGGATTAAAAATCAGACAGTGCCAGCCTTGGAGGCTCATTCCCTCACAAAGCCGAACCTTTTCCCTTTCGCAGTCATCTTTACAAAATGGTTTAGGCTTTTCCTGAACATGTCTTCGCCATGGCGCCTCCTGTCCTCAATGTACGCAATCCGTATCCGCTTGTAGCTTTCCGGAAGTTTCTGGAAGCGCGCCCACGCTTTCTTGTCTTTTCTTATTGCATTGATTATCCTTTTTGGAAACACGAACTTCTCATCCGCCTTGAAGGCGTGCGAAACCGCGCCAAGCCCAGCCTTTGTCATTTGCTTTTCTAGAATCATCTTTCTTATTCTCTCCTTGTTCGTCTGCGAAAGCCCGCTGTTGCGCCTTCTTGGCGAAAATCTCTGGGCGAACATCTCATCATCCACCTTTTTCACTATGCTGTCTATCCACCCAAAGCACAGCGCCTCTTCCACAGCGTCGTTATATGGTATCCTCGGCTTGCCTGATGATTTCCTATAATAAATGAGCCAGATTTCCTTTTCCTTTGCGTAGTTTTTTGCAAGCCACGCGCGCCAGGCTTTCCTGTTGGCCGTATAAAACGTCTTTCCCAGCTTCATTTCCGGCATGATTCTGTTGTGCGGCAAGGGATTAAAAATCAGGCTGTGCAGTCGGCAAAGGATGCCAGGAACAAGATGAACATTTCCTTTCCTGTCAAATCCTGCAATAGCGGCATGGATTTGAGGAACTGCGCGGTTTTAACGCTGGAAAAATCCATGGCTGTATTGCCCCGGTCGTCTTTTGCGGAAATTAATTTCTGTATGTCTCCGCCGGCTTCTGCGTATTCCTGAATTAGCATGACACAGATTTGGGTGTGCCCCATCTGTGCGGCCTCGCATAGGGCGGCCCTGCCGAGGTCGTCTTTTGCGGAAATTAATTTCTGTATGTCTCCGCCGGATTTTGCGTATTCCTGTATCAGCAGGGCACATGTTTGGGAATATTCCCTGTTTGCGACCCAGTGCAGAGCGGTGGCGCCGCCATTGCCCTTTGCCGTGATATCTGCGCCTTTCTTGATAAGCCGCATTATCTTTTCATTGTTGCCATGCAGCGCGGCGCTAATTAGCGAATCATTGAGCATCTCCTGCTCTTTTTCTGACAATTTCGGCTTCTCGGGCTTCGGCTTGTGGAATAGGATTCTCTTTGCTTTGGCGAATGCCTCCCTTACCTTGCTTTTCCTCTTTTCCATCAATATAGATTGTGAGAAGAAGATATTAAAAGCATGACAGCCAAAAGCTGGGCATATGGCAAAGGTTACTACGCCAGTAAAGCGGCTGGCGATACTGGACAGGGATGCATGCACAAGGGACAAGACAGGCTACGTGTGCGTAAAGGTCTGCCCTATCAACAGGACAAGGGACAAGTGCATAACCATAGACGAGGAAACGAAATATCCGCTGATAAGCGACGAAAGGTGCATTGGCTGCGGAATCTGCGTGAAGAAATGCCCGAACGGCGCCATCTACATCATAAACCTGTCAAAGGACCTCGGGGAGCCCATCTACTCGTACGGACCCAATATGTTCAGGCTTTACGGCCTTCCGATACCGAAGAAAGGCTCGGTTATCGGGCTGATTGGCAAGAACGGCATAGGGAAGACAACCGCAATACGGTTGCTTTCAAAGCAGATAAAGCCCAATTTCAGCGAAGAAAAGGATTTCTCTTGGGAAGAAATCTACAAAAGGTCGTCCATGGACGTTAAGAATTACCTGTCGTCCATAGCCGGAGAGCACAACGTCTCCATAAAGCCGCAGGACATAGAGAAGATAAGGGAGCGGAAGGTCCATGTCAAGGGACTGTTAAAGGCAGTCGGACTCGGAAATGAAACGCTGATAAAATTCGGACTTGAGGAAATCGCGGAAAGGAAGGTGGACGAGCTTAGCGGCGGCGAACTGCAGAAGCTGAGCCTGGCGATAACCATAAGCAAAAAAGCCGACATCTATTACATAGACGAATTGACCAACTATCTGGACATAGGCGAAAGGCTTAGGCTGTCAGTCATGCTCAAGGAGTTCGGGGAGAAGAACAGCCTCATAGTGGTTGACCATGACCTGACTGTAATTGACTACCTTGTTGATTATGTCTACATTTTCTTTGGCGAGGAGGGCGCATACGGCGCAGTCAGCGGCCTCAAGGCTGCAAGGACCGGCATAAACGAGTATCTGGAAGGCTTCCTTAGGGCTGAAAACCTGAAAATAAGGGACTTTGAAATCCAATTCTCAAAGTTCAGCCAAAGCGAGGAAAGGGCGCCCGTGTTTTTCAAATATCCGGAACTGGCAAGGGACTTCGGTCCCTTTAAACTGACTGTTGATGCAAGCGAAATCAGGGAAAAGGAAGTGATTGGAATTGTCGGCGGCAACGCCCTTGGCAAGACGACGTTCATGAGGATGCTGGCAGGCGTGGAAAAGCCGGATTCCGGAATCGTTGAGGAAGGCAGGAAGATAGCGTACAAGAGGCAGTACCTTGAAGCGGGCAAGGAAAGGGTGAATGACATCCTGTCAAAAGGCGACCCGTACATCGTGGAACTGTCAAGGAGGCTTTTGAGCATACCTGCAAACCTGCTTGAAAGGAGGCTTGACCAGTTGAGCGGCGGGCAATTGCAAAAAGTGAGCATAGCGCACACGCTCTCGCTGGACGCAGGCATTTACCTTTTGGACGAGCCGAGCGCCTTCCTTGACGTCGAGCAGAGGATAGCGTTCTGCCACCTGATATCGGATTTTGTTGAATACAGGAAGAAGCCGGTCTTCATAATAGACCACGACATAAACCTCATTGACAGGGTGTCAAACAGGCTGATGCTGTTTTCAGGCACAAAGGCGAAGGAAGGCCATGGAAGCGCGGCAATGGGAAAACGCGAAGGCATGAACGCGTTCCTCAAGACCATGGACATAACGGTCAGGCGGGACGTGGACACGTACAGGCCAAGGATAAACAAGCCAGGCAGCGCTCTGGACCGGGAGCAGAGGCAGAAAGGCGAGTACTACTTCTCAAGCGAGAGATAATCAGGAGGCAATGCGCTCACTGAAGGGTTTCATGAAAGAGTTAAATGTTTCTTTTCCCATCCAATCCTGAAATGTTGGCATGGATTTAAGGAACTGGGTGATTTTTGTGTGGCTTTTCCGTAAGGCATAATAAAGGGCTGTTCTGTCATTATTATCAGTTGCGTTAATCAATTTCATTATGTCCCCACCAGCTTTTGCGTATTCAATTATAAGTAAACTGCATGTTTTTTGTGTGTCCGTTGTATGCAATCCATTGCAGGGCTGTAGCGCCTTTATCAGTCTGTGCGGCTATATCCGCACCTATTTTGATGAGCCTTATTATTTTCGCGTTGTCGCCATTCTCTGCGGCAGTTAAGAGCGCATCATTGAGCCGCTTCTGTTCCTTTGCGGACAATACCGACTTTTCGCTTTGCTCGATGTCAACTTTGGTCTTAGCTATTTTTCTTGCCTGCGCATTCCCTTGGAACTGCTTCCTTTCCTGCATATTCCTATTATGCTCCAAAGGTGTTAAAAACTCTGCTGGAATATCCTGCCCCCTAAATGTTTAAAAATGCTTGCCCCCTAAATGTCATCATGGGCAGTTACATTGAAAAAAAGGTCATTAAAGGCAGGATATACTATTACCTGACTGAAAACAAATATTCAAACGGAAAATGGAAAAAAACAAGGAAATACCTGGGAATCGCAACCCCATCCGGGTTTGAGAAACCGACAAGAAAGAACCCAAAGCCGATTCTTGGCAAAAATGAATTAAAGGTCATTGAAAACATCAGGAAAAATTACCTGAAGTTCCATCATCTGGACGCCAGGATATGGAAAGAGGAGCGCGAACGGTTCGTCAGTTTCATATTCAACACAAACGCAATAGAAGGCAACCCGATAACGCTTGAGGACACCGACACCGTTCTTCGCGGCGGGAAAATCAGGGCGAAGGAAAAGGACGTGCGCGAAATAAACAACATGAAAAGATGCGTAGACTTCATTTTCAATTATTCTGGAAAGATTGACGAAAAGCTTGTTCTGAAGCTGCATAAAATGCAGATGGAAAACGTGCTGCCTGAATCCGGACAATATAGAAAAGTGGATGTCAGCGTCGGAAGGTATGTCTGCCCCCCATGGCAGGAGCTGCCCAAGCTGATGAAGAGGTTTTTTGCCTGGATAAATGAAGCAGAAAAGAACACTTCAGTTTTTGAGTTTGCATGCCTAATCCACTTAAAATTCGTAAGGATACACCCTTTCAGGGACGGGAACGGCAGGATGGCAAGGCTGCTGCTGAACCTTGCGCTATTGAGGAAGGGCTACCCCCTTATTAACATCTTCAATGACGAGAAACTGCTTTATTACCTTGTGCTGAGGAAAGTTGACGCGACAAAGAGGCCGAAATCCTTTGTGGAATACCTTTTCGGCACTTATGCCAGCCAATACAGGGAATAGAGGCAGAAAGGGGAATACTACGTCTCAAGCTGATTTAGATACACTTTTAATTCTTTTTGGACACAGAAAGGCACATGAAGCTGAGATTTTCCTCAAAGCCGGCCCGGAAGCCCGTAATGAATAAGGCTACAGCCGATTTGCTGGAGGAAATCGAAAAGGATGCCAGAAAAGAGGCAAGGCGCGGAATAGCGGATGTGGAGGGATTCACAAAATCCAAGGATGCCGCAGCGGCTGTCGGGCGTTTCCTCGCCCAATCCGCCCATGCAACGATTAACTGCCATTACATCAGGGCAATTGCCAAGCAAACGCATTCCGGGGAAGCGGTGGTGGGGGCGATTAAGGCAGCAGCCAGGCACAAAAAGAATGACCAGCATGTGCTTGACGCACTATCCGACATGGGCATGGAAGACGCCAAAGACGTGATACGCTGTTCAAAGCTATTCAAGAGAATAAGCGGCCGCCGTTTCAAAATAAGAGTATTGGCTCGGTGGTTCATGGACATCTTGTACAGAACAGGCTCAGGAAAGGTGGCTTACAAGACCCTGAATACGCTCATGAACTGCGAACTGCAAAAAATAGACCGCATCAGGGAAGGCATGCTGCTCGGATTCATCGCAACTCTGCATATTATGGATGACAAAAACGCCCGCAACGGCTTCCAGATCGATTTCTTAAGGTGCGCTTTCCCGCATCAGTAGTACGTCACGTTCTCCACGAACCCGCTGCCTGTCATGACTACTTGGACAGACCTGTTCTGCGAGGACCACAGCACGCTCCATAGGTCGTTCGCAAGGGACACCGAAGGCGTTGCGTTGCTGGTCACGACAAAATACTTGATTCCCTCTGTCCCCGGGGCGTTCAGGCTCGCGATTATTGCCTCCTCCTCGAACGCTATCAGGCACTTGCCTTCGGAGCAGAGCGAGCAGTCCTTTGTTATCAGCTCAGGCTTTGACGGCTCGAACTTCTGGTTCGGGTACAGATACTCAAGGTGGTACAGCTTCGGGCACGTTGAGTTGTACAGCTCGGTGACCCGGACCTTGACCTGGAAATACGCCGAGCTTCCCTGGCCGATTTCAGTGACATTTATTATGCCGACCCTGTCCGCATCCGGGTATTTCACCCTTGCGTCGTCAAGGATGGCCTGCTCTTCGCTGACCTTGAACTCCGTCTCATGCGTCTGCACGCCCCTCGGGTTGATTACGAAGAGGAGTATCATGAACACGAAGAAGAGTATTATGCCTGCAATTATGCCCGCTATGCTCAGTTTAGGAAGCTCCATGAGGCCCTATCTCGGAATAACTTTTTATTCCTTTCTTTGGCGCTTCAGCGCAGCGTCTGCAAGCGCGACGAAGAGGGGCGCCGGCCTCTCCAGCCTGCTTTTCAGCTCAGGATGGGCCTGCGTGCCTATGCCAAACGAGGCATTCCACTCAACTACCTCGACGATTCTCTTGTCAGGGGAGGTTCCGGAAACCACCAGGCCCTTTTCCTCAAGCTTTTGGACAAGCTCGCTGTTGGCCTCGTACCTGTGCCTGTGCCTCTCGCTTATTTTTGAAGCGCCGTAAGCCGCATAAGCGGCCGTGCCCTCCTTGAGCACGCATTCGTATGCGCCAAGCCTCATCGTCGCGCCCTTCTCCTTTACGCCAACCTGCTCAGGCATCAGGTATATCACGGGGTATGGCGTCTTTTCGTCGAATTCCGTGGAGTTTGCGTTCCCCATGCCGCACACGTTCCTGGCATATTCAACGACCATGAGCTGCATGCCCAGGCATAGGCCAAGGTACGGTATCCCGTTTTCCCTGCAGTGCTTTATTGCGGCTATCTTGCCTTCCACGCCCCTTACGCCGAACCCGCCTGGGACGATTACCGCATCCACCCCTTTCAGGACGTCCTCGGCCTTCACCTTGCCGTCGTCAAGCTCCGAGGACTCTATGAGCTTCATGTTGATTTTTGCGTTCGTGGCCGCGCCTGCATGGATGAGCGACTCATAGATGCTGGCATACGCATCCCTCACCTTCATGTACTTCCCGACTATCGCGACCGTTATCTCCCTTTTCGGCTTCTTTATCCTGTCCACTATGGCCGACCATTCCTTCATGCCGTCCTGCTTTGTCCCTATGTCCAGCTCCTTGCATATGATTTCGCTTAGGTTTTGCTTTTCCAGTATGAGCGGAAGCTCGTAAACGGTGTCCACCAGGGGGTCGTCCAGCACATTCTCGATTGGCACGTTGCAGAACACGTTTATCTTTTCCTTTGACTCCTTTGTGAGAATCTCATCCTCCCTCGTCACTATGATGTGCGGGTGGATGCCGAGGCTTGCGAGCAGCCTGTTGGCGTGCTGCGTCGGCTTGGTCTTCTGCTCCCCTTTTGATATGCTGTTTACGTAAGTCAATTGGACGAAGAGCATGTTGCCGTGCTCCTCAAACGACATCTGCCTCATGGCCTCTATGAAATAGCTGTTCTCAATGTCGCCGACCGTTCCGCCGACCTCAACAAGCACCACGTCCGCGTCAAAATGCTCGCCCACGTGCTTAACCCACTTCTTTAGCTCGTCGGTAAGGTGCGGGATTATCTGGACGTCCCGGCCCAGGAAATCGCCCTTCCTTTCCTTGTCTATTATCTTCTTGAATATCTTCCCGCCTGTTATGCTGCTTATGCCCTCCAGATTGAAGTTCAGGAACCTCTCGTAAGTGCCGAAGTCCATGTCGCATTCGGTCCCGTCGTCCAATACGAAGACCTCGCCGTGCCTGAAGGGGTTCATTGTCCCGCAGTCCACGTTCAGGTAGCCGTCGAACTTTATGGGGACGACCTTAAGCCCCTTGCTCTGCAGTATTTTCCCTATTGAGGAAGACAATATGCCCTTTCCGAGGCCTGACATCAGCGAGCCAAGTATGACGATGTACTTGCGCTTGGAGAGATGCATGGTTTTCCTTGAAAAGAAAGGTTTAAATTGCCGGCGTTTTCCCCTGGATGGCCTCAAAAATCTTCTCTGCCTTTTCCAGCTTCCCCATCTTGAGGTAGGCGCTGTACTCCTGCGCAAGCGATATGACCGGTATCCTCATGCTGCTGACGATTATGGTCTTCCTTGCGGAAAGCCTCTTCGTCTCGCTCCACAGGTCGCCTCCCGGAACCTTGTTGACAAGCTCGCCGATTACTTGGACGTCTATTCCATTGACCTTGAACTTTCCCTCGTATGCGTCGTAATTCTCCTTTTCCACATGCTGTATCGGCTCTGTTTCAAACCTCTTCAGCACCTCGCCCATCCTAATTACGTCTTCCTTCGTGCCTACCAGGATGTCAATGTCATTGGATTGCACGTCAACGCCCTGAAGCTCAAGGTTGGTGCCTGCGAAAACGGCCCAGTTTATGCCGCTGCCAGAAAGCCTTTTTGTCAATATTCTCAAGGCGTCCAGCCTTTCCTTTGTGAGCATATTCCCCTGTTGGGCGTTTGTGTTTAAAATCCAGGCGGCAGGCAGAAGGTTTTTATACATTGTCAATCACATATGACCAAACATTAAGACAGGTGAAACAATGGCACAGCTGTTCGTCATAAGGCATGCAGAGAAGGCCGCGGCGGGCAGCGCGGTGCAGGGGATGCACGCGGGGCTAACCAAAAAAGGCAGGAAGGACGCGCTTTCCTTCGGCAGGCGCATGAAAAGCGTCCTGGAAGGCAAGGACATAACGGTGACGCATAGCAAGCTTGAAAGGTGCCGCGAGACTGCCGACCTTTTCAAGATTGGATACGGGCCATGCGCAAAGGTCGTTGATTCCGGCAGGCGCGGAGGCAGGATAGCGTACCTGGCCCCTGAGATGATAAGGGTGTCGGACAAGGGCGGGCTGCACAGCAACGTGGTCTCAAGGGCCTTTGTCAGCGGCAGCTTGGCCGGGTTCTTTTCACGCGTTTTCCTGATGTTTGAGAGCGACTATGCCGGCACAACCGCAAAATGGCTTGCCGACGGCTTCAACGGAAGGTTCATTCCGCCGCATGTGATAGCCAGCGCGATAGATTCAATAGCCCGCATCGCAAAAAGCGAGACGGTTATGATGTTCGTATCCGACGTGCAGATATCAGCAGTCGGCCTGGTTTACGGCATAAGCCAGTTCGTTGAAAAAAGGCCGGACTACCTTACAGGGCTCTGGGACCCAAATTTCCCGGGCCACAACTGGTCCCCTTTCTTGCTCGCTAGCCAGACCAGCCTGATTTAAAATATCTTTCTACAATAAGAAATACGGGCTATATTTTGGCGCATTCGGCCAGGATTCGCTTATGCGATAGATGATATATTTATATATACCACATATATATGTTATATACTAGAGGTGTACACGTATGGTCCAGGCGGTAATCAACATAGACGAGGAAACAAACAGGCTGTTGAACATAGTCAAGGCGAAGTATGGGCTTAAGGACAAATCCGATGCGATAAACCTTGTGACTCAGGAATATGGCTCCCTCATACTGGAGCCTGCCCTAAGGCCGGAATACGAGAAAAGGCTGAAGAGGATAAAGAAGGGAAAATTCGTAAAGGTGAATGACTTTGCAAAAAGGTATGGGCTGGAAAAATGAGCTATTCCCTTGAGCTATCCAAGCAGATAGACATGAAATTCAAGAAACTAAGCAAAAAACAGCCCAAGAAAATGGAGATAATAGAAAAGAAAACAAGGCAGATAATTGAGGACCCTTACCGCTTCAAGCCATTGAGGGGGCGCATGCACGGCATAAGGAGGGTCCATATAGACAAATCCTTTGTGCTTATCTACGAAATAGACGAGCAAAGGAAGTCCGTAAGGTTGCTTGATTTTGAGCACCACGACAAAGTATACGTTTAAAACCTCTTTCCCTGATAATACAGATGGGCTAGGTTGGGGCTAGGGGTCCCAGTCCGCAAATCCCCTTTAGGCGGGCCGAATGCCTGGGGAGTAATGCTTTTGCCAAGCATCCTTCCCGTCGGGGCGTCGAAGTCCTGTCTTCCAATAGCGAGGATGCGGCGAAACTGGTGAGGCCGGAAGGAGCAGCCATAAGCCGTATTTTCCTGTTTGGAAGAGCCACAGGATGGAGCTTCGCCGGAAAAGGCCCTGTTTGGCTGGGCATTGCAAGCCAGGAAGCCCAATGGGCTTTTTCAAAAAAAGCCCAAGGCAAAAACCGACTACGTTTTTCTTCACCCCAAAAGAAACTATTTTAGGAAAAAGCACTTGGGGAAAGAAACTACTTTTGTCTTCAATCTCAAAGGAAGCATGGGCTCCGCGGAGCCATCATGCGACGCATTCCCTGAAGCTCAGCATGAACAAATCGAAACTCTCTTCCCCTATCGCTTTTTTGAAATTCTCTATTGTTAGCTTTGACAGAAACGCAACTGTGTCTTTTTCATTATTTTCTTTGGCATATGCCAGCGCGGTCTTGCCATAGATGTCCGATTCGCCGATGTTTGCGCCTTTTCCAATCAATAAAGAGCATGTCTTGGTGTCTCCCTTCCATGCGGCCCTCATGAGCGCAGTCCTGCCTTTATTGTCTCTTATGTTTATTTCTGCGCCCTTTTCCAGTATTAGGGAGATTACGCGCCTGTCCCCATGCTGTATGGCCGCCATCATGGCAGTCTCGCCATGGATGTTCCGCGCATTGGCATCGGCGCCGCGCTTCAGCAGTGCCTTGGCTATCTTATAATGCCCGCCAAATGCGGCAAACATCAACGGAGTTTTGCCGTATTTGTTTTTTGCGCTTGGGTTTGCGCCAGCTTTCAGCAGGCGCATTATGTCTGTAGCAGGAAACGTCTCATCCAGTATCCTTTCGCATACGTCACAAAGCCCCTTGTCCAGATATTCCTGCATTGACCTGTCTATCTCAATGTCGGGATTGGGCTTGCTGCGGCTGAAGAATGTGATTACCTTGTTTCGCATTTTCCTGATTGGCTCTTTATGCGCAAGCCGCATGGTAACGATTGTTAATAAAAGAGGTTAAAAATGCCATTGGTTGACGAAGAAAGCGCCATCAGGCGACGCATTCCCTGAAGCCGTGCATGAACAGGTTGAGACCTTTCTTCCCCATTATGCTTTCAAATATTCTTGTTTCCGCCCTTGACAGCAACGCCTCTGTTTTAGGTTGCTTGTTCCTGATGGCAAGCATCCTTGCGGTCCTTCTGTAACTGTCAAATGCATTGGGGCTGGCGCCATTGTCCAGCAGCAGCTTGCATATTTTGGTGCGGCCGCGTTCCGCAGCAAGCATGAGCGCGGTCTTGTTGCATTCAGCCAGCATGTTCACGTCGGCCCCTTTTGCAACCAGGGCCTTGACTGTGCGCGGATGGCCTCGCTGCGCCGCAAGCATGAGCGCAGTCATTTTGTGGTTGTCCTGCGCATCAATCTCCGCGCCCAGCGCAAGCATGGCATTTACGATTTTGCGGTCTCCTCCCCATGCGGCGATAATCAGCGGGGTCATGCCGTCGCTGTCCTTTGCATTTGGGTTTGCGCCGGCGTTCAGCAGGCGCATTATTTTTTTAGTGTCGCTCATATTTGATTTGGTATCATTATACTTCACGATATTGTAGCATTCATCTACAAGCGCCTTGTCTAGGTCTTTCTGCTTTGGCTTTCTGATTATAATATCCAGGTCTGGCTTGCTGCGGCTGAAGAATGTGGCTATTTTGTTGCGCATTTTCCTGAATTGCCCCTTTTGCATAAGCTGCATGGCCTGATTGTGCATAAAAGAGGTTAAAAATGCTGTTGGTTGGGCATGCTGCGCCATCATTGTTTTAATACTTGCTTCAGATTACCTTTTCATGGATGCCTTTGAGGTCCTTGAGAGGAACGGGATAACGGTCGCGCCCTATGAGGTTGTCAAGACCAAGGCCCAGCTTTTCAGGGCCGCGGAAAAGATAGGATACCCGCTTGTCCTGAAGGCATGGGACACGAAGATAATCCACAAGACGGACGTCGGCGGCGTAATACTTGACAATTGGACAAAGGAGATGCTTGAGACGGGCTTTGACCACCTGAAGTCAAAGTTCGGCGGCATCAGCATACTCGTGCAGAAGCAGATGAAGAAGGGCATTGAGCTTTACGTTGGCGCGATAGACGACGCGGTGTTCGGGCCCATGGTCCTTTTCGGCATAGGCGGCATATACGTTGAGGTTTTCAAGGACATCACCGCAAGGATATGCCCGATAACGGAAAAGGACGTATACGACATGATTGACGAGGTAAAGACAAAAAAGATAATACTCGGCTACAGGGGCAAGCCCGTCAACATAAAGGCGCTTGCATCGCTGATGGTCAAGGTAAGCACGATGATGGGAAAGGAAAAGATAAAGGAGCTTGACCTTAACCCGATAAAGGTTGACGAGAAGGACTGCTTCGTCATTGACGCTAGGATTGTGCGCTAGGTCCTTTTGGCTTCCGCCTTCATTACCCTTTCCATTGCGATTTCCATCGCGTATTTCCTCAGGAAGCAGTCGCCATTCGCCCTATTGACTACTTCATGTACGTTGCTTGAAATCTTTTCCTTCACCAATTGGAACATCTTCTGCTCGTCGTAGTGCATGAGCTCCGCGTACGAGCTTATCACGCCGCCTGCGTTCACCAGTATGTCAGGGAAAACCATCTTGCCTATCGAGCAGAGCTTTTTCTCTATTTCCGGAGACATGGGAATGTTTGCAGCCTCGAAAACGTATTTCGCCTTTATTTTTGAGTAGTTTGTTTCGTTTATGCTGTTCGGCCTTGCGCCCGGAATTACGATGTCCGCGTCAGCCTCAAAAAGCCACTCGTGCGGCCCTGTCATGTCTGCCTTGTATGCCGTCACTGAGCCCTGCTCAGTCTTGGTTTTAATCAGCTCCTTGACGTCCAGCCCGCCTTTTGAGTAGATGAATCCCCTTGAATCCGAAACCGCTACTATCTTCGCGCCCATCTCTGAAAGGAATTTGGCCGCAAACGTCCCTACATTGCCGAAGCCCTCTATCGCGATGCGCTTGCCTTCCACGCCTTCGCCGAGCGCCTTCATGCCTTCCTTGATGGAAACTGCAATGCCGTATCCGGTTGAGCCAAGCTCGTGCGGCAATCCGCCCATCTGCGCCGGCTTTCCTGTAGCCGAATCAGGCCCTCCGACCTCGGCGATTATGCCCATCTCGCGCTCGCCGGTGTACATGTCCGGCCCTGCGACGTAAAGCGAGTTCAGTATGGGCTTTATCTTTTTCGCGAAAGCCCTAATCAGGTTTTCCTCGCTTGCCTTGCCTGTCTTCCTTATGCCGGCCTTTGCGCCCCCGAACGGAAGGTCGGCAAGCGCGTTCTTCCATGTCATGGCCCTTGCCAGCCCGAAGACCTCCTCCTTTGTTATGTCGGAAACGAACCTTATGCCGCCCTTGCCCACGCCGCGCGCAGTGTTGTCTATGACAAGGTAAGCCTCAAGGCCGGCACGGTAATCCCTAACCTCTATCTCATATTCAGGCCCGAACTCGTCAGCAAGTATCATTGAAATCCCCTTTTCATCAGTTGTTGACAGGATGGGTTAAAAACGTTATTGGCTTATGCAGTCCCGGAAGCTGAAATAGAAAGAGTTTGACGCTTTTTTGCTGGCAAAAAGCCCTGGCGGGATGTTTGTTGCGAATTTGAGGAATGCGATTGTATCTTTTTTATGGGATGACTTGGAAAAATCAAATGCGGTTTGTTGCATGTCGGTTTTTGCATATATGCTGGCGCCTTTCTCGATTAGGATGGCGCAGGTTTCGGTGTGTCCGCGTCCTGCGGCATACATGAGCGCAGTCCTGCCGTAGTAATCCTTTGCATCTATGTTTGCTCCATTGTCAATCAGCAGGGCGCAGGTTTCTATGTGCCCTAGCCATGCGGCATTCGTGAGCGCGGCCTGGCCGTATCTCAGAGCCTTTGGGTTCACGTCTGCCTCGGCCTTCAGCAGCCTTTTGATTTTTGCATTGTCGCCTTTGTCGGCTGCGCCCAAAAGCATTTTGTTAAGACACTCCCGCTCTGCCCAGCTGGGTTTCCTTTTCTCTGTTTCGGGCTTGCGGCCGGATATTTTTGGCTGTTCGGCCGCTTTCTTCTCCCTAGACAGCCTCTTTTCCTTGGCCATGACTTTGTTATGCACGAAAGAGGTTTTAAATGTGTCCAATCGTGGAAAAGCGTATGAAACAAAAAACGAATAGCGGAATTGTCGCCTTATCCTTTTTAAACATTTCTAATGCACCGCTTAATCAGTGAAAGTAATGGCCAGCCCCACCCCAAGAGCAGGACTGCTAGACGCAGAGATACTGGAACAGGAAAGGACAGCGGAACGGATCCTCAAAAGGCCCCAATTGCCCGGCCACACGCTGATAGAGGAAAGGCAGGAGCCGTATGGGATAACGAAGATAACGGGCAACAGCAATTACAGCATACTCACGTCGCTGCTCTCAAGGAGGATTCCAACGGCGGACATAGCGAAAAAGGACATTGACATCGCGGCTACGCTGCAAAGGGCGTCCCCGCAGAACGTTGAGTGCATACTGAAAAGGAGGATACTCCCGGTTGAGCTGAGGGGTTATGAATGGGACAGCACGCACTCAAAAAGGCTGAGGAGAAGCCTGAACAGCAACGTCCGGCCGTACATGGACGTGCTTTCCGTATGCACGGAGCCGATGTCGCTGGACATGCTGAGGATAAAGGCAAGCGAGACGATGGAGTTCAAGGAGAAGAGCGACCACTTCAAGGACATCTACATGTACGTTGAAAAAAAGCCGAAAAAGAGGAAGGGCGAAAGCGCCGGAATATCCTCCGCGTTCATGCGGATGTACAGGGAAGGGAAGAAATACAGCGTCGGCGTGATGGTGAAGGCCGTTTCCGAGAACAGGAGGATGGAAGGCGACGCCGCGGACAAGATAACAGATGAGCTGATAAGCCAGCTGACATCCAGGATAGGCGCAGAGGGCGGCGAGATAACGGGCGCGCTGCGCAGCTTCATGAGGGAATACAACGTCAAGGCAAGGGAGACGCTCAATGCCACGGTCGGCTTCGGGGTCGTGGTCGGGGACAGCTCGGGCATGCACGTCATTGCCACAAAGGACATGTCGTTTTACAAGATAGAGGGCGGAAGGATAGCAAGCGTGTTCAGGCCGAGCGCCAAGAACATAGGGGAGGACGTCCAAATCGTGAAGGGCAAGGGGAGGATGATGTACCTTGACATGGGGGCAGGCGCCGGCCCTGACGAGAACCACATAATGGAGGACACTCTCATAGCGCTCAATTCGTCAATACCGCTTTCCGACATGGAGCTGAAAAGGAGGTTCAGGGCGTCAGACCTTGAATCCGTGGGAAAGGCAATAGTCCGCGAGATAAAGTCAACAAGGATGTTCGACGACCTCGGCATGATGGTGTTCTCAAAGTGATAGTCGTTTTGAGATTGTTCCACAGGCTGCCGAGGGACGAAAGGGCGACTACGCACGTCGCATTGGCTGCAAGGGCGTTCGGCGCAAACGGAATGGTATATTGCGGCATGCGCGACCCTGGGATGGAGAAAAGCGTCAGCAAGATATGCGGCAAATGGGGCGGGGACTTTTTCGTTGGATACACCGAAAGCTGGAAAAGGACGATGACGGAATACAAAAATAAGGGCTTTTCCATTTTCCACCTCACGATGTACGGTCAAGGAATCCCAAGGGAGGCTTCAGCTGAAAAAAACATCCTTGTTGTCGTGGGAAGCGAGCAGGTGCCAGGCGAGGTCTACCAGCTTGCGGACTTCAACGTAGCGATAACGAACCAGCCCCATTCCGAGATAGCCGCGCTTGCGGTTTTCCTTGACAGGATGATGGGCGGAAAAGAATTAAGCGCGGAATTCGACAGGACGCAATTCTCAAAAGGGAAGATAAGGATTGTGCCGAACGGAAGGGGAAAGAGCGTCGTTGAGCGGTAATTATAAGACACAGTCCGCGAACTCCCTGAAAAAGGTCTCGTGAATTTCTCCGAGCAGTTTTTCGCATGATTTTGCGGCATCGCGCAGGCCGATGTCATATAGGTTGTTGGGTATTACGTCGCCAGCCTGTATCCCAAACTGGCACAGCAGGAGAATCATCAGCCTGTCATTTATTTTACCTTTCGTGATGTGGTCCTTTATGAGGCCTGTCCAGCGCACTACTTCCTCGCCAGAGCGCGTCGCCCTTGCCACTTTCGCAATGCCAAGACGGACGTATGGCGGTATGCCTGGAACAGGGAAAAGGAAAAACTCGGCTCCCAGGCTTATGCATCCCCACATTGCCGGCTTTGAGCGTGTGTAAGAGGCAATCTCCAGAAGGAAGGGGCTGTCTTCAACCATTGCCATCACTTCCTCGTCGCGCAGGAATGCAGCCGTGCGCATGACAACGTCTTTCGGCTTTTCAGCGAAATTGTAAGGAAGAATTACACTGAAAAGCATGCCAGCGACGTTTGCTGCGCCATCGCCCTCGTATAAAGAGGCTGTTTCGGCGCATGAGATTGTGGCGTCAACGGACTTTGTGTAGTGCGCAATATGGGATATGGATTTCAGCGTTTCCTCAATATGTATTTTGGGCATATGTGTTTTTGCGGCTTGCATTGCCGCCTTTGCAGCGGCAACTGTGGCAGCGCCTGAACCTTTTGCTTCCCTGTGAACGTCAAGAAGGGCGCGGATTATGGGGGCATCCATGAGGTTATTGGACATTACCTGCTCTCTAAGAGTCAGCGGGCAGATTGCTTTCTTTGCCAGCAATACGATGTCCTGCATTTCAATTTGCCTGCCGTCGCTGTATTTTGCCCCATAATCCTGGATTACTGAAAACGGGTCATCCTGCGCAGGCATTGGCGCATTCTTGGGAGCCCTAAATTTCGGCATCAGCGCTAAAGCTACTCTTTTGAAGATGTTTTTCTTGGCTGCAGGCTTTTCCTTCTGCATAGTGGTATCTTATGGGGAAAAGCTATTAAATCAATATGGATAGACTATTGCCTTGTGCCACACGCCGTAGATTTTCTCGCCGCACTTGGGACACTTGCCTTCCGGAGTTACGTCAAAGAAGTTCACGTTGAACGAGTCCCTTCCGACAAGGAGCGCGTTGCATTTCGGGCAGTGCGTGTCCTCTCCGCCAGGCACGTATGCGTTCCCTATGTAGATGTACCTTAGCCCCGCTTTCTTTCCGATGTTTCTTGCCTTTATCAGCGTTTCAACTGGCGTCACTGGCTTGTCAGCCATCTTGTAGTCGGGGTGGAACTGCGTGACATGCCAAGGTATGTTTTTGTCAATGCCTGCTATGAACTCCGCCATGCCGTTCAACTGCTCGTCGCTGTCGTTCTCGCCAGGTATGACCAGCGTGACGATTTCAAGGTGCTTGCCCCTTTTGTACACGGATTTTATGGTGTCAAGGACGTTTGAAAGCTTCGTGCCGCAGTTCCTTGCATAAAAGTCTTCAGTGAATCCTTTCAGGTCTATCTTGTACGTGTCAATGTGCTTCAGGTAATCAAGGGCCTCCTCTGACTCATATCCTGACGATATGAACGCGTTGGAAAGGCCTTCCGACGCCGCGAGCTTCGCTATGTCCTCCGCGTACTCGGCCCATATCGCGGGCTCGTTGTAGGTGTATGCTATGCCATCGGCCTTGTACTGCAGCGCCAGCTTCACCGCCATCTCAGGGGGAAGCGTGTTGGATTTCTGCTGTATGAGGTTCCTTGCGTTGTCCGCCTCCTTGCCTGCCTCCTGTTTTGGAAACTGGCTCATCTCCCAGTTCTGGCAGTTGCAGACTGCGATGAAATTAGCCAGGTAAGAATGCTCATTGTCCACTTCGCAATTATATACAAGTCCCGCATATTTTTTACGCTGTGTCGTGAATACCGGCACAAGCCAATGGGTGTCGGTTTCCCGGAACATCAGGCTCCTTTCGCTTTTCTTCCGCGGCTCATATTCCGTATTACCAAGGAAATGCTCCCTGAATTTTTCAGCAGTGAGCTTGACATAATACAAAGTTGACTGGTTGACTGTCCTGCCCTCAATTCTCTTTTTGGCAGGCGGCTGCCATTCATAAAAGCTCGGAAGATATCCCAGAAGCAGCAGAAGATGATATATCCCAAGAGCCAGCTTTTTGGAAACCGTGTTGAACGCTATTTTGTCCTTCAGCACGCAGCCGTCCCCTGCCAGATACGCATCCATGAAGGATTTTATCACCCTTTGCCCAGAGCGCGCCACTTCGGAAGGCACTTTCTTGTTTTTTGCCCTCTCGCCGCACAGGCTCTTGAACAGAATGCCGATAGAGGATTTTGACACCTCAACCGAGAGTGCCGTCCGTCTCATGACCATTTTTGGTTTTGCCTGGAATATCTGCTCAAGCAGTCCAGCCGTGCGGCGCGCCAGATTCCCTTCATGTCTGCCATATGAAAAAACGACGTTGAAAGAGGATGGCCTGTTTTGACACGCTGCAGTATGGCCCTCTGCGCAGTAATATCCAAGCAACTCCGCCAGGTCTTCGTCAAGCGGAATCAGGGCGGGTATGCCATCCCCTTTCTCCATCTTGAATCTGACACGCTTTCCGCTACGCACAACTTTGTTCTCGTAGACAAAGGTAGATTCGCCGATTCCGTCCCTTTTCAGTTTGCCAAGCAGTTTCCTCAGATAAACTGGGTGCATGCAAAGCATTGCCCCGATTTCCCTCGACGTTTTGCCTGCTTTATTGAGGCCTATCAGCCGCCTAAGACCGGCCTCATCCAGCTTCCTCCCTTTTTTAATCTTTGAAACGCCTTTTGCAAGGATTCCGCAGCAGTCCAGCACAACCTTCCTGTTTTTTGGTTTCAACTTTGGGACTGCCAGATAATCGCCTTTTTTCAGCGTATATGCAGGCACATTTTCAAATCTTCCTTCCCGCCACACAAAAAACCTGTGTTCTGGCGTGCAGGTTACTGGAGGCACATGCCTCGGCTTTATTGTGAGTATGTCGCCTTCATAGTTGTGCCTGAATACCTTTGCCACGGTTTCCCGCTCCCCGGACGCCGTTACCGTTTTCCTGTCCCCGGCAATGGCAATCTCGCCATGGGCATTTGCCATCTTCTCATCACAGGTTTCGAAGACTTCGTGAAGGCTCTTTATGGAATCGTCATTTATGATGGTGGCATCTTCTGTAAAACAGAACGAGCACCTGAAGTTGCAGCCGTATGTCCCTATTGAGAAAAGCATTGTGCCAGGGTTATGGTGAAAAAGCGGCTTTTTCTCCACTGGGTCCATGTTGACCGCAGCCGGGCGCCCATAGACATATGAATATAATTTTCCGCCCTCGTTTCCCCTTGTGGAGCAGATGCCGACCCTTCCCTCGGGTATAGCGCAGTAATGCTTGCATGCAAGGCATTTCAGCGTATCGCCCTTCAGCTTTTCGTAGAGCACCGCTTCCTTCCCCGACTCGGAGACTATCCTTGTCCTTGCCATTCAAACCGCCTTGCTATGAGCCGCTCCCGTTGGATTCTATTACCGTAATGTCCCTGGACATGCACTCGACTGCGCTTAAGCATCCGTTCTCCATCGTGGCATTCAGCCTCTGGTAGTTGGCCCCGCACTCGTCCGCCAGGCCGTTTATCAGCACATCCGGTATGTCCTGGCATCCCGGTCCCTGCATCTTTGATATGTCATATGCAACCCGCTCCGAGGCGTTCATGCACTTGTAGGCTGTCGTGCAGTTCCAGACGTCCTTGACTTCTATCATCGCCTTGGACAGGCTTGCGCAATTGCCGTATTCCGCCTGGCTTGGCGCGCTTATCGGGGTGCACTGCCCCGGCAGCGAAACGTTGCCCGTCGCGTTCTGCGGCGTGATGTCCTGCGTGGCATTGGCCTCCGGGGTGCTGTTTGCAATTGCGTTGGTCTGGTTCGCAACAGATATGTTTTCCTGCACGCCCTGCGATGAGTTGTTCGCCCCGATGTCGGTCACGGTGCCGGAGCCGCCTACGCATCCACATGACAGGACCAATGCTGCAACGATGAGGATTAGGGTTTCCCTTGCCATGCCAGTCTTTCAAAAAGGAAGTTTAAAAAAGTATGGATTACTGCGTTGACCTCACGAACGTGCCGATGGAGGTGCAGTTTATGCTTATGGATTTTGCGCATGTGCTGCCGTTGACATAGGCGTACGTGGAATTGACAATCACTTTAACATTATCATACTCCGCGCCGCACATGTTCGCTGTAGCGTAGATGACGTCATCCGTTATCACCGGAGGGCATATCCTGTCCTGGATGCTTATCCTGGAAAGGTCATACCTTACCCTGGACACTGCGTCCATGCACCTGTACTCCGTCGTGCAGTTGGCTGCATCCTTTATTTGGACGTATGTGCTGACGTTCTTCTTGCACACGGCCTGCTGCTCTGCTGAAGGCGGTGCAACGTATGCGCATTGGGCGGCAGAATTGTTGGCCGTCTGGTTAATAGCTGGTTGGCTATTGTTCTGCGCCGGCGTTGCGTTGGTGGATGCATTGCTGACAGTCGGAGAAGGCTGCTGGCCCGAGACGTTCGGCGCAGTTGAGATTATGTGCCCGCCGCTGGCGTTGGCTGCTGCCCCTCCTTGGGATACGCATCCTGCGAAAATAACCAGTGCGATGAGCACCGCTGAAACCAGAATAGTCTTGTACATGAAGGCATTTCATGCAGCCAAACTTTAAAAGGATGGGGGTTTCACCATTGCGGTTCCGTCGCAGGCATGGGAACGGTGCTTGGCATGAGCCTCTTCCTTTTCAATGCCTTTGATATGGCTTCCGTTATCGGCTTCTTTACCTTTGCCGAAAGGTATGGAAGCGCATAAACGGCGTATATGGACATCATTGTCCAGCTCAGATGGCCGATGGGCGGGGTGCTCTCCTCTTTCATCGTTTTTGCAATGGCCGGAAGGTAAACTTCAGGCATTGCGCCGCTTTTCCCAAGCGCATCCTCTATGTCCTTCCTTTCCTTTGCATTTGGCGGAAGGTTAACTATGGCATTCAGGAATGACGACCTTTCTGCAGCCTCCCTTGCGACCGCCGGCCCAACGAATGCGCCAGAAGAAATGCCCTTGCCCATATAAACAGCCATGGATCCCGCGGCAGGATATGCGAGGATTTTGGATATCGTGCCCAGAAGCTCCTTGCGGAACATGCCTTTTGCAATAGATTTCTCTATAAGGCCCTTTGCGACCTCCTTCCCGACGCTTTCGGCTCCCTTGATTAAGAATCTTGATGCCAGGCCTTCAACCCCCGTGGCTATCCATGTTACTATGCTCGCATCAAACGCCGCATCCATCGGCTTTTCCGCCATGTTGACATACCTGAACCAGAGGTCGGTCCTCTTGCCGACATAGTCCGGCATTGCCATATTAAGCGCATTCATCAGCTCTCTTATGCTTTTGGAATATCTGTTCAATGCTGTTTCCGAACCGGGGTTGTTGTAGGCGGTTTCAAAGGCGCTTCTGTATGTATTCCATTTCTTCTCGAAAACGTCATAGTGTGTTGATTTGAAGTCGTCCGCATATCCAGACATTCCTGCCAAGCCTGAAGTCTTGTAGGAGCTCAGCTCTTTAAGGTCATGGTACAGGGTCCGCATCGTGCCATGCATTTTCCATGCAACTAGCCTGTCCGTTTCCTTGAGATAGCCGCGCATTACGTTCCTTGGAATGGTAACCTGCTCTTCTTTCTTCACCACGGTTCCGTTTGCCATGTTAAATATTAAGTTAAAAACGGTTTAAATATTGATGCCCTAAAACGAATTCAGCGTCTCCTTTAGCCCTTCCTCAAGCGGCCTGCTCGCGCGGAAGTCCAGCAATTCCTTTGCCTTTCCTGTGTCTGCAACGCTGAAGCGGATGTCGCCTTGCCTGCCTTCTGCGAAAGACGGCTCCATCGCATAGCCGGTCATGCCTCGCATTGCCCTGAAAAGGCCCAGTATCGTTATCCCTTTTCCCGAAGCTATGTTCATGGGCTCTGCGGAATGGCCCTTCGCCCTCATGGCAAGCATGTTGGCCTCAGCCACGTCCTTTACATAGATGAAATCCCTTGTCTGCCTTCCGTTTCCGTAAATGCTTATTGGTTTGTGGTTTAGCATGCTGGATGCGAATATGGATATTACTCCGGAATACGGGCTGGACGGGTCCTGCCTTGGCCCATAGACGTTGAAATACCTCAGCGGCACTATGTTCATGCCATATTCCTTTGCGTAAATCCGCGCATAGAGCTCGTCAATGAGCTTGCTTTCGGCATACGGGCTTTTCGGGAAAAGCGGCGCGTCCTCTGCCACCGGCTTTGCCGCCTCGTCGTAAACAGCAGCGGAACTTGCAAAGACGACCCTTTCAACGTCCGCCTTCCTTGCGCATTCCAGAAGGTTCAGGAACGACGCCGCGTTGTCCCTGTACGTCTTTTCGAATTTTGAGAAGCTGAGCGGGACGGAGACAAGCGCGGCCTCGTGGAAAACGACCTCAACGCCTTTCAGCGTGTCCGGCGTTATGGACGCGATGTCCGCCCTGAGCAGTTTCGCGCCCCTTGAGACAGCGCCGCCGATGTTCTCCATCTTCCCTGCGGAAAAGTCGTCCAGTATTGCTGTCTCCTTGGCATCAAGCGCGTCAACGATGTGCGAGCCTATGAAGCCCGCCCCGCCTGTCACGAGGTACATGAAGGGATTTGCAAAGGGTTGTTTTTATAGTTAAGCCTGTTCTATATGAACATTTTTAACCTCTATGCCGCACAAGGCAGGCATGGAACAACGGAGGCTAGATGCAAGCCAAGCAATGAAAAAGCCGGGACGGTTTGCAAGGGACGTATTGGTGTCTGCCGCGCGTTCAATCAGAGCCATTGCAAGAAAAAGGCCGAGATTCGTTGACATTTACCGATTGCCAACGGTTTACAATATCTGCAACCAGACTTTAAGAGAGGTTATTTCCCTGCCGAAGTTAAGCCTGGCGCACGTCGCAATGAATGCCGGGGACGTTTCCCTTGGGCACTGGCATTCAAGAATGACTGAAATTTATTTCGTTCTTGATGGAAATGGCATTTTGTATTATGGGGATAGGGCAATCGGCGCGGAAAAGGGAACTTATCTTATGCTCCCACCAGGAATCCCACACAAACTCAGGAACGTTGGCGACTCCAGCCTGGATCACCTTGTCTTGGCGATGCCCCCATTCAATCGCAAGGATGTTGAGATTTTGGAAGGCTTTGAAAACGAAAGACTGCTGCCTGAAAAATACGGGCATGACAGGCCGCCCTTGACCGCATTGGACGGCGCATTGATATACGAGCTGATTCCGCCAACCGAAAGAAAAATGCTGGACGTCGCATTGGCAGTCGGTTTTCTGCCCAAAGGAAGAAAAGCGATACCCCATTACCATAGGATAAGCGAAGAAATATATTACATTTCAAAAGGAACCGGCAGTGTAAGGGCCGGGAACAGGAGATTCGACGTAAAAACAGGGTCGGTTGTCTACATCCCAAAAAACACTGTCCATGCCCTGGAAAACGGAAGCGATTCGGACGAGCTGGAGCTGCTCTGCATCTCCTCGCCCGCATACAGGGAAGGGGACTTCATACTTGAATGAGGCCCCTGGGTTCAAAAGAACCCTTTTGGCAGGGCAATATGCCATTATTTTAAACCTTATCCTGCATAATTTCAGATTGCGCGGCTGTAGTCAGGCCCTTTTTGGGCTTTTTCTGAAAAAGTCCAGGGAAAAACCGACAGCGTTTTTCGCTGAAGCCTTTTCCCAAAAGGCTTCCTGGGTTCAAAAGAACCCTCTTGGCATGACGCAGTTGCAGGGTAAGCGGCTGTAGTCTAGTGGTAGGATATAAGCCTTCCAAGCTTGTGACCCGGGTTCAAATCCCGGCAGCCGCACTGAACCAAGGGGGCTCCGCGCCTCCTCAGTTCCAAGGTCCTCCCGCTCCCCCGGCGATTGGGGTTGCTTGGGCCCAAAAGAAGGCTGAATAACAGTTAGAATAGGGTGAAGCAAGGCATGAGCAAATTTGATGCAGTAATAAAAGAATTGAAATATATCCTGCCTACATCGCCCATTGAATTTGAATTGAAGCACGCCGAACTTGTTTTGAAATGGGTCTTAGAACTTAAACCCGATGCAGATGAGGCACTGAAGATTGCGGCCTTTTCCCATGACATTGACAGGGCTGTCCACAAAATTCTTGAGAAAGACCTGAAAGATTATTCCAAGATCAATGAATTCAAAAAAGAGCATTCCTTGCGGTCTGCCCAGATAATCTCTGCCATCCTAGCGAAACACGGTTACCCGCAAAAGACAATTGACAAAGTCAAACAGCTTGTAGAAAGCCACGAGTTTGGAGGGGATCCTGAATCGGACATCTTGAAAGATGCGGACAGCATAGCCTATTTCGAATATAACATTCCGTTTTATCTTAAAATAACTGGTAGAGAACGCACTAAAGAAAAGATAAAGTTCATGTACAGGAGAATGTCTGAAAAGGCCAAGAGATTAGTCCATCAGATAAGATTCGAGGATAAAGAGACAGAAAAATTGTTTGAAGAGGCAATACATGAACTATAAAGTAGCGGATTCAAAAAAAGGCATGATGTGTATGGACAACCTGCCAATGACAAGGGAGGAAGCGGTTGCTTTGCTGAAAAGCATGCCGCAGCTGGATTCCGACATGAACCATTACCTGGAGACAGAGGCTATTATGCGCTCCTTGGCCGAAAGGTTCGGCGAAAACGCCGATTACTGGGGGATGCTGGGCCTGCTGCACGACATTGACTGGTCGCTGACCAAGAACGACTGGAAGGAGCACTGCGTCAAGGCGGCCGGGATGCTGAAATCAAAGGGCTTTGATGACGCGTTCATAGAAAACGTGCAGTCCCACGGGTATGGCCATGATGAAATTCCCCTTCTGAAAGACAAGAAAAGAGCCTCAAGGATACAGCATTGCCTTATCGCAGCCGAAACATTGACCGGAATCGTTTATGCATACGCCTTGATGAGGGGAAAAAGGATTTCTGACATGGATGCCAAGGGGCTAAGCAAAAAATTCAATGACAAGAAATTCGCGGCGAATTGCAGCAGGGAGCTTGTCAGGGAGATAGAGCTGGCCGGGCTGGCCACGGAAGATTTTTTTGCCTTGTCCATAGAGGCAATCAAGGGCATAAAGGAACAGATTGGCCTCGAATAGGGATAACGCTTTTACGAAAGAAAAAAGACAGTATATACTAAAAACTGATTTTCCGTCTTTTTGCGCAAAGCTGGGCACATTGCTGCCAGAAGCGGCATCCTGCGTTTCAGCAAGCGCCTTCAGGCTGCGACCTTTTTCACGTTCTTTGCGCGCGGCCCACGCTCTCCGGACTCAACATCGTATTCAACGACGTCGCCTACCGCGAGCGCTGCTCCGCCCTCAATCGCAGAGGTGTGCACGTACACGTCCTTCCCGTCCTCGCCCGTGATAAACCCAAACCCGCGGGCGGCGTTAAACATCTTTACTTTTCCTTTCATTTAAATCACCAATCTGATGCTGCTTTTGAAGCGCATGGTTTATAAAATCTTGTCTGGCCGGCCCATGCGCAGTATTGCAGCCTGGAAAGGGCGCACTGTTTGGGGCTGCCGGTTCATCATTGCCTCGTTCCATGGATGTCAAGAAGGCTGTCGAGTATCGCATACAATACGTCCATATCCTGGTCAATCCGCGTCAGCGGGTTCGCGACGTGGCTTGCCGCGCCGTCGAAGTAGTCAAACTTCATCTTGCCGAGCCTTCTGTTGTTCATTGATTCGGCGAAGTCCGCAACCTTCATCATGGATGCCAGGTCCAGCCATTCCTGCCGGAAATGCGGGTTTGAAATTAAGCCGTTAAGCACCCTTGCCGCAAGGTAGGAGCCGTATCCGTGCGTCCTGTACAGCATTACGCATGAGCTGTCTATCACGTCTGGATAAAATGCGGGGTTTGCGGAAACGCAAGCATCGCAGACTTCGTGTCATATCCTGCATCGCAGCCTGTGTTGGCGTCTATGACGGTTGCAAGCATTGTTATGTCGTCAAGGCTTTTGGCGTAAAGCCACGAAATGGCAAAAGACCCGTTTGAAAGCGCGTTCCCAAGCAGGCGCATGCAGAAGCCTGAATCCAGGGTTCCGCTTTTGCCGTCTATCTGGCTTATTATGGACATGAGCCTGTCCATGGCCGATTCAGGGTCCGTTGGCTCCCGTTTTATCCTCTCAGCGGACGCTAAGACTGAAAGTATTGTCTCCTCGTCCAGCTTGGGCATTGACCCCACAAGCAGCGCAATTTCAGAAAAACGCTTTTCAGCGCGGTTCTCGGACACAAGCGGCTCCCTGGCATTGGCTGGGGGCATCTTTTTTGCGTTCGCATCGCCAGTATCAAGCCTCTGGGCCCCTGCCATGTTATAACCTATGAATTAAACTGTTAAAAAAGATTGCGGCGCAGGGCATTGTTATGTTTAAAAAGCTTGACGTTGCTAACATAGCAGGGTGGTTGGGATGGATGTTTACGAAGTGAACGAGATTGTCCTTGTCCTGGAGAACGTGCCCGGAAGCCTCTACAAATTGTCTAGCGTGCTTTCAACTTCCGGACTGAACATAGAGTCCATAAACGCCTATGCGCAGGACGAAAAGACCGCCGTGTTCAGGCTGATAACCGCGGACCCGACAACAGCGCTGAAGGCCATAGCCAAGTCAGGCGTCCCGATAGTGTCAAGGGAGATATCCAAGGCATACGTGGTGAAAATGGCGGACAGGCCAGGCGAGCTTGCGAAGCTTACTGAGAAGATTTACAAGAACGGCCTGGATTTGGAGTCCGTTTATTTGGTTGACAGGGCGAACGGATACACGGAGATAGCCGTGAAGTCGTCAAAGGAGCCGGGAAAGCTCAGGGCAATACTGAAGGGTTAAGATGGGAATACTGACCTCCTTCATAGAGAAGACGCTTGACGCGGTCAGGAACGGCAAGAAGCTCAGCGAGAAGGAGGCAAGGATGCTTGAGAGCGTGCTCAACAAGAGGGCCAATGCCATACAGGTTGCGACAAGGGCGTTTGCGGCGGCGATAATCATATCATCCAAGGAAGGCGAGTCCCTCAACAGGTCCAAGATAAAGAAGCTTTCCGTTGTCCTTGACACAATAGTGGATGCGGCCATAAGGAACGACCTGGAGGGCAGGCAGCCGTTCTCTGACGGCCAAAGGAAGAAGCTTGTCAGCATATTCAACGAGATGGGCTTCAACGGAGACCAGGTCGCGGCGAAGTTCATAGCCAACTTCGACATCCTGCACGGAGAAGTGCTCAAGGAAAACCTCACGAGGGTGGAAAGCAGGGCGGAGGAAGTGAGGATGTCCGCCGACGTGCCCATAAGGCCGATAATGCCGGCCGAAAAGGAGAAGGAGCGCGAAAAGGAAAGAAGGTCCTGACATGAAGGCCAGGCTCAACCCGGAGCTCTCATACCTGATTGGGCTGTGGGGATATTCCAGGTCGTCAAAGGGCATAGGCGTAAGGGGAAGCGACGTGCTGATAGAGACGTTCGTAAAGGCGTGCCTTGACCTTAAGCTGACGGCAATCAACAAGTTTCTCTACGGCGAGGACGAGGCGTTCTTCTACAACTCCGCGGTGGCCAAGTTCATGGCGCAGGTGTGGGCCGAGAGGACCAAGAGGTTCAGGTACGGCAACGATTACGCCGCCGCATACCTTGCAGGGCTCTTTGATTCGGTCGGAAGCGTCGAAGGCGGAAGGGTAGCGCTAAGGAAAATCGACATAGTGGACAAAACGCTGCTGTCCAACCTCCGCATGCTTCCTGACGAGAGAAGGGGCGGCGTGCTCATAGGCAAGGAAAAGGCGTTCCTGAGATTCATATCGCCTTACGTCAGGGCGAACAGGGACATACTGCAGAAGGCCGGTATCGCATGATGCTCAGGCAGCATGCGACTGCGACGTTCGCAATCTCCTTCCCGTTCCTGTTTCCCGGTTCTGGCTGGATACCTGCGCTGCTTTTCACTGTTTTCGGCTCGCTGCTTCCTGACATGGACATATCCGACTGCAACCCTGTTTCAGGAAACAAGGGCGCCGTTTCCCGCGTGCTGTCATTTCTTGGCCTTGTTTTCAACTGGCCCGTTTCAAGATTGTTCTCGCTGGCCTCCGGAAAGGACATGTCCGGCCATAGGGGCTTCGCGCACACAGTCATTGCCGGGTTTCTGCTGTCCGCGCTGGTCGGGGCGCTGCTTTTCGTGGCGAAGCTCAATTACGTTTACGCTGCTTGGCTGTTCATAGGATACCTTCTGCATCTGCTTGAGGATGCGATGACGCCGTCAGGCGTTGAGCCTTTTTTCCCGTTTGGCAAAAGGCTCGGTGGCAGGATAAAGACGGACAACCCTGCATGGGACGTGATAACGGTGCTGCTTTGCGTGCCGACAGGCATTTTCCTGCTTGGGCTGGCCAGTCCGGAAACCGCAAAGGCCTCAGTGGCGCTGCTTGTCGTCGCGCTTGTCTTGACAATAAGGATGAGATGATTGGCTCCGCGTTTTTCATTGCCTTTGATACGGCGCCTGGTCTGCAAGCCTATTCGCTTTGGCGGCAAGCCCTGCATCGCCTGCCTTTTCATAGCATAAGGCGGCTGCCCTGTGCCTTTCCAGCTTTGAGAACAAAAGGCCAGCTTCCATGAACCGCCCTGCCTTTTTGTAATATTCGGCGGCATAGCTGGAAAAGCCCTTTGACGCGCAGAAATCGCCGATTTTGGAGCTTGCGTCCTTTGCAGGCATTTTTGACTTCAGGAGGTTCTGCTCAGCATCATGGAATTTGTTCAGGTTTAGGCATATCCCGGCTGCTGCGGAAAAGTCCTTGAGCGCCAGCGCAACCATGAGCCACTGCTCGGTGCTTTCAATGCCCCTGTTTTTCTTGGCATTGTCGTACGCCATGGCAAGCTCGGACATTAGGGCGGCTTTTGCGGTGTCGCCTATGCGGTTGCCGCCCAGCTTGCCCATTATCTCCATTGTGCCAAGCCCGCCGAAGTCACTTTTGGATGCGCCGAAAAGCTCGGCCAACTCATCGCCTTCGCCAACGTCATCGTGCAGCGGCTCGGCGTTCTTTATCGCCTTTTTGCTCTTGTTCAGTCTGCTCTTTTTGGGCCTGCCCCCTTTTTTTGAAGCGGCGAACATCATCATATCATCCTTCGCGATGCGCCGCTGTTCGCTGCCGCAAGCCCCTTCTCTCTTTTCTTCATTTTGTTTGCAATGCCGAAGTGCCCGCACTTGGTAAACATGAGCGCCGCAGTCCCGTACCTGCCTTCCCTCTCCGCCTTTTCGGCTGCCATAAGATACGCCTTTTCTGCCAGGTCCTGCCTCTTGGCCTTGTCAAACGCCTCGGCGGCCTGCTTGTACTCGCAGACGTTCATGTAGGCATGGCCCGCCCTTTCCCATTCCCACGCCATCTTGAAGCGGAACGCGGCTGACGAGAACAGGCGCAGGTCCTCATACCTTTGCGCTGCCCTGTGCCATTCCATTCTGGCATTCCTGATGTTGCCAATGTCATCGGCCGCCTGGGCCTTTTTTTCTATTTCGCGTATCGCTTCCATCTCTTCCTTTAATTGCGAATCCGGCCCGTCCGGGTCCCTGACTTTACGTGCCGGCGCGCCCTCGCAAGTTGTTCCTTCATCAGTTTCTGTTAAGGGATCATTATCATCCAAAACCGGCTGCGGTTCGGGAGCATTTTTCGGGATATCGCCCTCAACTCTGTCCTTGTATTGCTCCATCAGAATCGCAGGCGGCCTGCCCCTTCCGCTGTATCCTGGCCTGTCTTTCCATGTCTTCGTTCCAGCAGTCGGTGGCTTCGGCTTTTCCATCCCCCATCTTACAAGCAGCTCATGCGGCGGCCTTCCCCTTCCGCTGTATCCTGCTTTGCCTTTAAACTTGCAGACATATGCGCTTTTCCTTTCTGTTGTGGCTGCCATCTTGTCTCACCGCGCCTAACCGCCACGCTTCCTGAACCTTGGCAAAGGCAGCAAACAGCCGTTTCCAAGCTTTTGCGCCAGCCTCAGCTTTCTGTCTTTCTCCCTTTCTGCCCTCATCTTTTCTGCCGCAGCCAGCCTTGCCTCAGCCTTTTCCTTTACGCGCTGCGCCCTTTCACCGCGCCCTGCTTTATTGTAGACGTGATGCGCAAGGCCGAGATCCTTAGACCTTTCTGCCTTCTCGCCGGCCATGCTGTATGCCCTTACTGCCTTTTTCCTGTCCTTTGCGCTCTCAAAGCACCTTCCTGCTGAAAAATACTCCTTGCAGCGCATGAACGCGTTGGCCGCTTCCGGGAACATCTTCGCCTTCCTGAAAAAGCCGCCTGCAAGGCGGAATGCCTCCCTGGAAATGTAGATGCGCCCTATCCCTGCGTAAATCGCCTCTGCCTCCGTGTCTTTTCCGCGATGATGCAGCTCATCCGCCTTCGCAATCATCTGCATAATTGTTGGCTTTTGCGACTCGTCAAAAAGCTCGTGCTGCGCCGTTCTCCTCTTTCCGGCGTCCTTCCTTATGAGGTGATTCCGCAAGCTGGCCGCTGCCACCTTAATCTCCATTGACCTGAACATGGAGTTTTTTTTGTGTTCAAAAGGGTTTTTAAATGTGTGTGCAAAGCCCCTTTCTTTCCTAAGGGAACCAAGGTTCCCTTGAGGCTCAACCTTCCTTTTTTATGGCTCCGCGGAAAGAAAACTGTCTTTGCTTTCACCTCAAAAGAAACTACTATTGGCCTGTGCATTCCCTGAGCAATGAGACGAATAGTCTGCCGGGCTCCTTTCCAAGAAGCGCGCGGGCACCGGCCTCTGCAAGGAGCTGCGCTATTTCTGTGTTTTTGTTTTCCACGGCACGCGTGAGCGGAGTCCAGCCGTCATTGTCCTTTACGTCGATGCTTGCGCCAACATTTAGCAATCTCTCCGCTCTTTTTGTTTTGCCGTTTCCAGCAGCATCCAATAGCATGCCATTGAGCTGTTTCTGCTTTTTCTCTGATAATGCCTTCTTTTGGCTTTCTATTATGCCAGCTTTGGGTTTGGCTGGCGCCTTTGCCGGAATGTTATTCTGGAGCCTCTTTTCCTGCATGCCTCTATTGTGCGGCAAAGGTGTTAAAAATCAGGCAGCAACGCAGTCGCCGAACGGTTTCATGAACGCATTTCCAGTTATGCCGGCAAGCCATTCCATGGACCTGAGGAATGCGGCTGTTTCTTTGTTGTTCCATTTTATGGCAATCATGAGCGCAGTCCTGCCGTCATTGTCCTTTGCGTCGATGCTTGCGCCTTTTTCGAGCAGTAAAGCGCAGGTTGGGGTGCGTCCATACATTGTGGCATACATGAGCGCGGTCCAGCCGTAGTTGTCCTTTGCCTCGATGCTTGCGTTGTGTTCAAGCAGTAAAGCGCAGGTTGGGGTGTGTCCCCAATATGCGGCATACATGAGCGCGGTCCAGCCGAGGTTGTCCTTTGCGTCGATGCTTGCGCCTTTTTCAAGCAGGAATTCGCAGGTTTGGGCGTGTCCGTTCCATGCGGCCCGCATGAGCGCAGTCCTGCCGTCATTGTCCTTTGCCTCGATGCTTGCGCCTTTTTCAAGCAGTAAAGCGCAGGTTTGGGTGTGTCCGTTCCATGCGGCCCACATGAGCGCAGTCCTGCCGTCATTGTCCTTTGCCTCGATGCTTGCGCCAACTTTTAACAATCTTTCCGCTCTTTTTGTTTTGCCGTTTTCAGCGGCATCCAGCAGCTTGTTGTTGAGCCGCTCCTGCTCTTCTGTAGACAATGCCAGCTTCTCGCTTTTTGCGATGTCTGGCTTTTTCTGTTTTGGCCTTATCCTTTCCATCATCCGCCTTAGGAGCGGCTTCCTTTCCTGCATGCCTTTATTGTGCGGCAAAGGTGTTAAAAAA
>JBGQMY010000014.1:0-30941 GCA_041500865.1 Candidatus Micrarchaeia archaeon
GCTTATCGTGAAGTTCCTTCCGTCAAAAGTGCCAGTGAACGGGTCTGAATAGTTGCCGATTGGCATGAATCCCTTGCCATCGGAATTGTAATCAAAGCCAGAGCAGTCTATGCTGTTGTTCAGGGCGTAGCTTGCGCTTAGGTTGCTGCTCATGTTCTGCAGGTCGGTGCAGTTCGCTATCAGATAAGGATTTCCCTGAGAGCCATTACCGCCGGCAAAAGCAGCAGACAGGCCTGCCAAGGAGAGCAGGATTAGAGAGAGAATGACGATTCTCATGAGACATGATACTGGGATAATGCTTAAATAGTTTTGGATTTATTGGCACCCAAAGCGGCAAGAAAGGGTAACTAAAAGTGCAGAATGATAACTCTAGGTGCAACTTTCATACTTTAGGTGCAGAATGGACTAAAGGTGCAAAGCTTAACCCCGCAAAAGGCTTTAAAACATGCCAATCCAATATCCACTGGGTTGACATGGACTGCGACATATGCGGAAAGAACGAGGCGGTTTTCTACATAGAGATAGAGGGCGCCAAGATGTCGGCATGCCCAGGGTGCTCGCACGGCGCAAAGGTCATAGGGAGGATAGGCAAGGCGATTGACGAAACGTCAAAAACCGAAACGCCAATCATAGAATACAAGGAAAAGGAAATTGAAATAGAGGAGAACTGCGGCCATATCGCAAGGGAGGCAAGGGAAGAGAAAAAGCTGGAGCTTAAGGACCTTGCAAGGAGCATAAACGAAAATGAAAACTACCTTAAGCACATAGAGCAGGGGAAGCTCATGCCGACGCTCAAGACAGCAAGGAAGCTGGAAAAGGCGCTGGGCATAAGGCTGATAAGCGAGACGACAAGGACCGTCTCAGAAACCGGGACGATGACAAAGCAGGAGGATTTCAGATTGCAGGACCTTGCTGAAAAGGGTGAAAGCTGAATGGGGGTTGACCTAAGCTCCATAATAGAGAAGAAGGAGATAACGCTGGACTACCTTTCAAGGAAAACCGTAGCGTTAGACGCATACAACATTCTGTACCAGTTCCTCGCGTCCATAAGGCAGCCGGACGGCACCGCGCTGATGGACTTCAGGGGCAACGTCACAAGCCACCTTTCAGGGCTCTTTTACAGGACAGCCAAGCTCATGGAGGTCGGCATAAGGCCGGCTTACGTGTTTGACGGCGAGCCTCCGAAGTTCAAGCTCAGGGAGATTGAATTGAGGAGGGCGAAGAAGGACGAGGCCATGCTGCTGCTGAAAAAGGCGCAGGACCAGGAAAACGAGGTTTTGATGAGGAGCTATGCGCAGGCAACCGTCAGGCTGACCCAGGAAATGGTGAGGGAAAGCAAAGAGCTATTAAGCGCGATGGGGGTCCCATGCGTTGACGCGCCTTCCGAGGGGGAGGGCGAGGCCGCGTTCCTTGCCAAGGCCGGAAAGGCGTATGCATCCGGAAGCCAGGATTACGACTCTCTGCTTTTCGGCTCGCCAAGGCTTGTGCGCAATCTTTCAATTACTGGCAAAAGGAAGCTTCCGAGGAGGGACGAATACATAATAGTGAGGCCCGAGGTGGTGGAGCTGGATTCGGCGCTTGGCTTACTCGGCATAACAAGGGAGCAGCTCGTCATGATAGGCATACTTACCGGCACTGACTTCAACGACGGGGTGAAAGGCGTCGGGGCAAAGACCGCGCTCAAGCTGGTTAAGCAGTATGGAAACGACTTTGATGCGCTGATCAAGGCGGTTGAGCAAAAGTACGAGTACAGGTTTGAGGAATACATATATGACGTGTACCAGTTCTTCCTGAATTATCCGGGCAAGGAAAAGGACTTGCCGTCCGGGGAGATAGACGAGGCCAAGGTTGCAGAAATGCTGGTTGAGAGGCACGACTTCACGAAGGAAAGGATAGAGAACACGCTGAAGGCCCTGGCCGAGGCGCGAAAGAACGAGAAGCAGACAAGGATGAGCGACTGGTTCGGCCAGTAATGCTTTTCATCGCGGACATACTCTTTGGATAGCGTTTTAAAACGTCGCGGCAAATATCGGCTCATGAGGCTGGCGCTTGCTGCTATCATGATTTTTATCCTGCTTTCTGGATGCGTGGTGCAGGAGGGCCCGAAACAGCAGATATGTACCGATGGAACGCCAGCCGGCTCTTGCTCGGCATCAAAGCCGTACTTCTGCAACGCCTCGCTGGGCCTTGTTGAAAATGCAAGCGCATGCGGGTGCCCGGAAGGGTATGGGGCAGCAGGAAGCTCCTGCGAAAAGCCCAAACTATGCAGCGACGGGACGGTTGGGGGGGAATGCTCCGGCGCAAAGCCGCTTTTCTGCATGGACGGAATCCTGGTCGGCAATGCGACGCTGTGCGGGTGCCAGGACAATTATCATGTGGAAGGGAGCAGATGCACGGAAAACGCCAAATGCCAGGACGGCACGTATGACGGCAGATGCTCGCCTGCAAAGCCCTTTTACTGCTCCAACGGCACATTCGTTGAAAATGCCGGCATATGCGGATGCCCGGAGGATTACCTTGCAAAAGGCGAAAGCTGCGAGAAAATCATAAGGTGCAGCGACGGAACAATATCCGGGGGCTGCACTGCAAACAAGCCGCTTTACTGCCTGAACGGGACATTCGTCAGCAGGTCCAGCATTTGCGGATGCCTGGAGGAGCAGGTGGAGCAGGGCGAAGGATGCGTGTCCATATATGAGACAGGCGAAAAGGAGGGCATATTCGGCTATGTGCTAAGGGGGGACAAAAAAACCATAACGATTCCCGTGTATTACGGGCTGGACAGCTACCAGGCGAACATCTCACGATACTATTACTGCAATCCCGAATGCCCCTCCGACATTGAGCTTGAGATGAAATACATAGACGAACCGAAGCAGAGGGACAAGCTGCTTGGGCTTGTGGACCGCATAAGCAGTATGGCAAGCACAAACGACGACAGGGCCAGGATGGCCATAAGCCTCGTGCAGAACATCCCGTACGACACGGGAAAGTTGGACGTCCTAAACGCAACCGGCAGATATCCCTATGAGGTGTTGTACGACGATTTGGGCATATGCGAGGAGAAGTCCCATCTGCTTGCCTTCCTGCTCCGGGAGCTGGGCTATGGCACGGCCTTGCTGAAATACGACGCTGAAGACCATATGGCAGTCGGCATAAAGTGCGCAGACGATTATGCGTACCGGGGCACGGGATACTGCTTCGTTGAAACCACGGTTCCGTCCATAATAACGTTCAGCGAAGCCAATTACAGCATCGCCGGAAGGCTGTTGTCCGCGCCCGAGGTGCTGAAGGTAAGCGACGGCGCAGAGTTCAATGCGGCCGAGGAGTACAGCGACGCCAATGAATGGGAAAGGATAGGCACGGTAGCGGACGAGTCGCCTGGCAGGAGGATACCCGTGGACTTGTACAACGAATGGCAAGACCTCGTGCAGAAGTATGGCATTCAGGTGGAGAATGGATGAAGGGTTTATAAATAGTTTGTTAGATAGTGGTATTATATGGAAGAAAGGATGTTCGGCATTGCCCTTGCCGCGGTGTTGCTGGTTGCACTAGCATCCTATAATACAAGCGCTCCGCAGGCGCCGGCTGCGGCATGCGCCGACGGCACGCCGGCCGGCTCCTGTTCAGCATCAAAGCCGTACTTCTGCAACGCCTCGCTGGGCCTTGTTGAAAATGCAAGCGCATGCGGGTGCCCGGAATATGAAACAGTCTCCAACGGAAGCTGCACAGCCCAAGAAGGCATGAGGTCATTCAGCTATACGCTAAGGGGCGCGAGAAAAAGCATCATGGTTGGCATGAACGGGACTGTTTATGCGTACCTCATGAACACGAGCGAGAAATTTTACTGCGTCAACGGGAGCTGCCCGAGCGAAAGGGACAGGAAGCTTGCGTACATGGACGAGCCTGTTGAGAAAACGGAACTGATGGAAATCGTGGAGAAGATAAGGGATGGGAGCAACGACAGCGACGACAGGGCAAGGATGGCGATAAGCCTCGTGCAGAACATCCCGTATGACCTTGGAAAGGCCCAGGGGACGGACATGAGCAGCAGGTATCCCTACGAGGTCCTGTACGACGATTCTGGCATATGCGAGGAGAAGTCGAGGCTGCTGGCTTTCATGCTCAGGGAGCTTGGCTATGGCACGGCCTTGCTGAAATACGGCGCTGAAGACCACATGGCAGTAGGCATAAAGTGCGCAGACGATTATGCGAACTACGAAAGCAACGGCACAGGCTACTGCTTCGTTGAAACCACGGTTCCGTCAATAATGGGCGACAGCAGGGGCAGGTACAGCGGCGGAAAGCAGATTTCCACCATGCCCACCGTAATCCAGATAAGCGACGGCCTGACGTTCGACGCAGGAAGCATGGAATACAACGACGCAATTGAATGGGAGCATATAATAGAGGAGGCGGATGCCTCCCCTGACAAGGCGGTGGACAATGCAACCTACTCCAAGTGGGTTTCAATGAAAAAGAGATACGGCATCGACTGAGGCATTAGTTTAAAAATTGTTGGAAATCCAATTAAAACACTTTTCCGCCGTTTTTGCGGGAAAGAAAAAATATAGAGAGATGGTGTAGATGGATGGAAGAGGAAGGCCTTTTGGCGAAAGAAAGATGTATCCCGCGAAATGCTCCGACTGCGGAGCGGAATGCGAGGTCCCTTTCGAGCCAAAGCAGGACAGGCCGGTGTATTGCAGGGAATGCTTCAAGAAGCACAGGAAATTCTGATCCTGGTTGGATTGGGGTTTTTGGGGTTTCGAAATTCGGTCGTTTTTTAACAATTCCCTAGCTTGTTTTTAAATGGTCAGAAGATAGTCGCATTGCATCAATCATTGTGGTCCTTAATGCTGAATATTGGTGTATGAAAATAGAAAGGATTATTAACGGAGAGGTTGAAACCTGCTTTGGGTAGGACAAATCGGTTGTCCTTGTAAGAAAGGGATGCCTTCATTGGGGCTTCCGTCAGGCGTTCGGCCATTAGTGCGGTGGACTGGACTTTAACTCGCCGTATGAAACCTGCGTCTGGTATCGCTCCCTATGAGGCGAAGGAGATAACCATTAGAGCAAGCGGGAAGGTTAAGACCGTTACCCGCGTTTGCTTGTGGCACTCTTTCACCGAGTCCAGCTACCCAATTTTTTCCTTCTCCTTGTCCCACTCATGCCTCAGGGCGTCAAGCAGATAGCCTGTGTTCGTCCCGAAATATCCGGGGCCTTTCTCAAAGACATGGTCAAGAAACTTCTCCGGCCTTTTCCTGAACTCCAAAAACATTTTCGCATCCTCCGCAAATGCGGCCATGAGCCTGT
Organism: Candidatus Micrarchaeia archaeon; assembly: GCA_041500865.1. GTDB lineage: Archaea > Micrarchaeota > Micrarchaeia > Anstonellales > J096 > JAPLWW01. Next base: position 5,311 of record JBGQMY010000014.1, read on the forward strand.
CCCCGCCCCTTCTCTCAAACTCAACCGAACGGCCTATTTCCCCGATGTTGACGTTTCCCTTCAGATTGACGTAAACAACGGCGTATGATATGCTTTCAACCGGCACGCCATGCATCAGCGAAACCGCCTTCCTGTATATCTCAAGCTGTTTCCTGTGCTCCGTGTCCCTGTCGCCAAGCTTCTTGTCGGTCTTGTAGTCTATTATCAGGTAGCCTTTCCCGTGCTTGAGTATCGCGTCTATCTTGCCGGTCAGCTTGAAATCCTCGTTTATGCCCAATATCTCCCTTACGCCTTCAGATATCTCCTGCTCAACCGCGAAAAACGCAAAATCCCCGTATTTTGACTTTATGTCTTCCATGCATTTCAGGAAATTGGCAAATGCCGCCCTTTCCTCCTGTGTCCTGAGGCTTTCGTCATTATGCAGGCCCTTGCCGTACTGCTCAAACAGGTGGTGCATCCTTGTGCCGAACCCCAGCGCAGACGCCGAGGACTCGGAAAACGAGGAAAGCCCGAATACCTTGTTGAGCATGTAGCCGTATGGGTCGTCCACTGCCCCCGTAACTCCTGAAAATGACACATGGTCCAGCTTGGCGAAGAAGCTGCCTACGATGCCATGCAGCCAGTTGTCCGGCTCTTCCGCGCTGAGCAGCTCCCCGGCCTTCTTGACATCCCTTGAAACGACGTACTTCCATGCCTCAATGTACCTGCTGTAAGGGTCGGACGTTTCGGAAACCGACTCGTTGGAGGCCTCCTGGGCGCATCTGTCTTTAATGGCGTAACGCTCTGCCATCTCGTCCCTTTTCCTGCTGTCTGCAGGAAGCATTATGCTCAAAAATTCCTTTGCCCTTGTGAACGCGACGAAATCCACCCTGTCGTCTTCCCCTTCTATCTCTTCCTTCGCGTCTATGCCCATGCTTTCAAGCACTGACTCTGAAATCATCTTGAAAACAGGCAGGCTGTCCCTTCCAGACGACGAGGGAAGGTATATGACAGAGTCGAACTGCATGCCCTTTGCCTTGTGCACTGTCAACAATGAAATGCCGCTTTCCTCAATCCTGGGCTCCATGCCCTCATCCATCAGGTCTATGAACGTGGAGAGGCTTTCCATCGTGAACCCTTCCCTCATAGAATAGAAATGTTCGATGACTCTGTTGTGCAGCGCTTTTGCAGACTCGAAGTACTCGCCTCCCATGGATACAGAGCATGGCAGTATCCTCCTGTCGAACACCTCCTTGACGAAGGAAAACCCGTTCTTTGTTTCGCCTGGATAGAGCATCGCCCTTATCTGTTCCATCGTGTGGCTGTCCTTGTTTGCTGAGACTTCAAACGCCTTCCTGAGGTCTATCGCCGCAAAAGGCGTGAAAAGGCCCAAAACAGCGTCATCCTTCTTTTCAGAGAACAGCGCCCTGAGGTAGATGGAGATTTCCTCCTTTGCCTCGCTGGACATCCTGCCCCCTGAATAGTTCTTGAAAAGGATGCCGTTTGACTTAAGCAGCTCCGCTATCCCTTCCAGCTGGTAGTTCTTCCTTGCTATTATCCCCAGGCTCTTTCCGTTGCCTGCGCTTTCCTTGACTATTTTCAGCGCGGTGGCGCCCACATCCTGCGCGAATATTATCTTCGGCTGCGGCCCGCCCTTTCCCTTGCTTCTCAGGCCTTTCAGCTCTTCAGCGAACTCTGCGTTGCGCGACGAGACATTCAGCATGAAGTCTTTTGCGTAGTCCAGTATCTCCTGCGTGCTCCTCCTGTTGAGGCCCAGGGCAAACGACTTTCCGGTGTCCTTGAACCTGTCGAAGTTCGAGTATGCGCCGCCCTGGAAACCGAATATAGCCTGCTTCTTGTCGCCCACTGCGAACCTTTCCTTCCCCGAAACTTTCGCTATCTCGGCCTCCATCCTGTTCACGTCCTGCAGTTCGTCAACAAGCACGTAGTCATATGGCGGGGCCCCGCTGAAGTGCTTCAGGAAGAGTATGTGCAGGTCGTTGAAGTCCACGTATCTGCGCCCCTTCCATTTTTCGTAGTGCGCGAACGCGTCCATGAAGAACCCAAGCAGCTTTTCCGTTTCCTTCTCGGAATAGGAGATGGGCCTCCCTTTCCTCTTTTCAGCAAGTATTTTGGACGCCTTGGCCATGTCAACGTTTTCCGGCAGCGCGCTGTAGCTCTTCAGGAACCTTATGTTCTCCGATATTGCCGGGATGATTGCGCCGGAGACGTAGTCTATGCCATAGTTGAACGCCTTTGTCTCGCTGAGCCTTTTCAGCAGCACATACCTTCTTTCAGTTTCCGACACGATGTCATTCGGCGTACCGGGAACGCTTTCCATAAGGTAGGAGAGCGCAAAGCCATGGAACGTGAAGACATTCAGTTTTCCAAGGTTGAGCCTCATGTTGGCGTCCTTTGCCATCGCGATTATCCTTTCCTCCATCTCCGCTTTTGCCCTTTCAGTAAACGTCAGGCAAAGGATTTTTTCCTGGGGAACGCCGCTTTCAACCAGATAAAGGTATTTGTATGCTATTGTCGCGGTCTTCCCTGTCCCGGGGTTTGCTATTACGAGAGTGTCGCCCTTGTTCAATATGGCTTCCTTTTTCTCCGGGTCGTCTATAAGGTCCAGGATTGGCATGAACCGGTATGCACTGCATTCTTTTTATGCCTTGTCATCCGCCTGTCAGCACCTTCATCAGTATGCCCTGGTACGTGCAGTAGTCGCCTGTCACGAACGCCGCATTGGATATGGGCTCGTAGTCGCATTGCATGGATATGCCCTTGTCCGAATACGCCTTCTGTATCTGCGTTATCGTCATGTTCCCGGTTATGAGGTTTATCGCGGAATAGAAGGAGCCCAGCTCGCCTGGCAGCAGGCTTTTGTCCATCTGCAGCCATTTGCACTGCTTCAGCGGCCCTATCGCCTTTTCGTACTGCGTGCCGTTAAGGTGCATGGCGTCTATCTTTTGGTCCGTAACCTCGGTAATGAGATAATCGCCATCGACGACGGAATTCTCCTTTATTGTTTTCCCGCCGCTTAGCACGTCAAGGCTCCAGCGCGTCTTGCCTTCCTTTATCAGCACCGTCCCGTTTATCCTGTCCGGGGCGTTTGCCATGCCGAGCTTGGACGCGTTCTCCGAACTGAAAAGCATCAGGCACCTTATGCCGTTCCCTGCCGCATACGCCTCATTGACAGTGGCGTTCTGGCTTACTATGGAAGAATTGGCATCTATAATCTCGTTATTGCTGAGCAAAGAGCAGCACCCGGAAAGAAGCGCTATGGCGATTATAACTGGCAAAAGGGCTGTTTTTTGCATGGTTTAGGATGATGCAAAGATATTTAATACGTTTGCTGCACAATAATGATTACTTCTTTTTCCTGAAAGCAGGAAACTGGAGACAAAAGAGAGTGTAAAAAATGAAAGGATTTGGAGGATTCGGCGACAGGAAGATGTACCCAGCAAAGTGCTCCGACTGCGGAGTGGATTGCGAAGTGCCCTTTGAGCCGAAAGAAGGCAGGCCCGTTTATTGCAGGGACTGCTACAGGAAGCACAGCAAGTTCTAATAGCTACTGATAGCTAATGGATGAGTAGTGCAATTTTTTTTCTTATTTCAATGGTCCAGCCGTAAGGCTCAGACGATTTTGTGCATCAGCAGCGGCAGATTCAGCGTCGTGTCCCCGTACAGCGTGACATGGCTGCTTTTCTCCCTTATTTTCCCCCAGCTGACGGCTTCCTTCGTCCTTGCCCCGCTCAGCGAGCCGTCCCATTCCAGCGCGGTTGTGAGGTATATGGCGTAATCAAGGCCGCCCCTTGCTATGTTGGCGCCTATGATATGGTGCTTGCTTATGCCCCCGCCGAGGATTATCGCGGCCGTCTTGTCCGCGTTGAGCGTTATGTCTGCCAGGTCCTTCATGTCCTTTGTCACGTCAATCATGAAGTCCTTGTTCTTCTGCTTGTAGAAGTATGTTTGCAGCCCTATGGCGCCGTCCGTTATGCCTGGGCAGAAGACCTTCACGCCCTTTTCATGGCAATATCTCAGGAACGAGCAATTGTCCTTTGAGTTTTCGTAAATGTGCTTGGCAAGATATGCGGTAAGCTCAGAAGGCGATATGATGTTGCCCTTGTCCTTGACGCACTTTGCAACGACCTTGTTGAACACTTCCTCAAAAAGGACGTACCTGTCGCTAGGCACAAAGACGTTGCCTATCCTGTTTATGCCTTCCTCATGGAGCTTTTCGTCGTCCGCGTCAAACGTTCCCATGAGGTAAGGCTTGAACGACTTTATCGTGTCGTGCTCCACCGCGCCTGGCGTTGTGACTATCACGTCAACAAGGCCGGACTGGACCAGCTTTGCGATGTATCCCCTTATGCCGGAAGCTACCATGTTTGCCGTAAACCCAAGGTAAACTGTTATCTTTTCCTTCTGCTTCGTATGCCTTATCGTCTTGAGTATTTCCCTTGCCGTGCCGAGGTTGGATGCCTGGAACCCAACGCTGGAGGCATTTTCCAGGTAATCGTCGAAATCCGAAACGTCCCTTATGTCTTCCATATTGATAATAGTCTGCCGCAGGGTTTTTATAGCCTTGCCGGAAGGATGCCTGCCTCGGCGTCCGATAGGTCAGCTGTGCGGGTACCTGCTCGCTTCCCGCACGCAGCTTTCGCGGGATACGTTGTCCAGCAGCTTGTTGCAGTATGAAACGTCGGAAAGGGTGAGGCCGAGGCACTGGTCGAGCAGCTGGTCGTCAGTGAGCTGGCGGCACACCGTGTCGTTGCCGTGGGATATCGCATATCCCTGGATGCAGAGCTCCGTTTTCCGCTCCTTGCTTTCCAAAAAGCAGGTGTCGTCGCATTGCATATTAAGGCATTCGCGCCAGTCGCCGAGGATGTCGGCGCGGCAGAGAGTCTGGTCCAGCGCGCGGTAGCGCTTTGCGCAAAGCGAGGCGTCATTCGAATTAAGCGCAAAATCCCCGATGCAGGAGTCGTATATCCACAGGCCGTCGGAAAAATAGTTGTATAGCGCATGGCATATCTCGGTGTCGTTGTTTGCCATTGCCAGGTCGCGTACGCAGGCAACAAGGGACGATGCGTTAGGCGCATCTGTTGAGGCGTATAATCCATCTTCTGGAAGGAACTGGGAGCAGTTCTGCCCAACCAGGCCAAGCGTTTTTTCAGAGGCGGAAGTGTATGGTATCGTGGATATGTTGGATTTGGCAACGATGGCGCCGCGGCTGCCTGTTATGACAACAAGCAGCATTGTGTATTTGCCGGGCTGGAACCCATGGTATTGATGGGCGCCGGATTCATAGGCTGGACCGCTGCCAGGCGCATATGCGGTGAAATTCTCGTTCAGCGGCACTATCACCGTGCCATTCTTTGACAAAAGCATGAATCCGTATGACGTTCCTGGCGGCAGGCCTTTTTGCACAGGAGAAAACCAGTCGCCTGTGTATATCGCGGATATCTGCGCGCCGTTCTTGTCCACGGCATAAACGCCATATGCGGGATTGAGGGACTCGGAAACCGTGACATTGAGCGGCTCAGGCACTTGCTGGCTTTCCAGCAAGTCGCAGCAGCCGGCAAAAGCCAGGAAAAGCGCCGCAACAAAAGCTATTGCCGGTAGTTTGCCTTTTTGCATGTAGTAATGTTGTGCGGGCAATTTAATAAATGGCGCCCTCTGCAAGGTTTTTATAGGCTTTCGTAGCCAAAGGTAGATTGCGCCGGGGTGGCGGAGCGGTCAACGCGCCAGACTCGAGGCGGAAGGACAGGACGCAGTTTTGCGTCATAACCCCAGGCGGGGGTTGAGCCTTAAGGGGGCGTGCTAAGGCATGGAGCCCCCTTAGGTGGGACATCTGGTGCCCGCAAGGGCGCAGGGGTTCGAATCCCTTCCCCGGCGCATTATTCTTATTTTTTTATTATATATCTACTTCTTCAATATTCCATAGGTACAAATTTTGTTCTTGTGTTTTGGGATAACTCACTTTTTATTATATCCAGAGTATCTTTAGCTCTGTCAACACGATGGCGAATTGTATCCAGGCTTATTTCTTGTTTTGCTTTTTCACTTGATATCGAATGGAATATTCCCTTAATGTACCTGGTTCCACTTAAGCGCTTTGTTCCATCTTCTAATATTTGATAGTACTTTTGTATATTATTCTCTGTTTTCTGGATTTCTTTCTCCATTATTGAAAGTTGGTAATTATATTCCTGAACAGCTTCATTGTATTGCTCCCCGCTTTCACGGATTTCCTTTTCTTTCGCCTCGATCTTATCCCTAGTTTGTTTAAATGCAGTTTTAGAAGCATATTCAGGGTATTGCTTGAGGTAGTCCATCATCGAATCAAAATGCATTTCTTCCACGTCAGATTCATTAATTTTCTGCCTGATATTGACTGTCTTGACTTTATTCCGTTTAGTTGTTTTATCCCACATTGCAGATTCAAAATTCGTTTCTTTGTTTAATAGATTTTCCAGGGATGAGAATAATGTGCGCCTCTCATCTTCATTTTTTATTACATTATTTTTTGATTTCTGTGCATTATTGTACGTATCATTGAGGATTTTGCTTTCTTGCTCTAATCCATATATGGATTTTACTATGGTAACATTTGTGTTATCTAATTCCGTTTGATATCTATTTCTCAAAAAGATGGCGTCATTTCTACCCGTTATATCTCCTATGATACTTCCATGCTTAATTTGCGGAGTCTGATCATATTGAAGAGAGTTGTTCCCCATTAGAACATCGCTAGCATCCGACCTATTATATTGTTTCCTTCTATCTTCCATAGTTTCCACCTCATTTGAAATATTCATTTTCTCTTAAATTCTTTGGTTTAATATCAACTTCAAAATACTGTATCATCTTCTTTATTGCTTCTTGTTTGGTTTTCATATGGTTTGATAATTTATACACATCCACAATAGTATTTTCTTCTTCCGTCAAATCTATTTGCACTTTTACCAAATCTAACACCATGATATACTATAATATATGGCAATATATTTATAAAAGTATCGTTTTTGAGCATATCAACCGTCGCAAGCGCGCCGTAAAACCACCTAAATCTAACTGTTTGTACATCGCCCTTCTCCGGCGCATATATCAGTTTCCTGTCAGCCAGGGCAGCCCTGGTCATTTGTCCCGGCCAATTTTGTTGTCCCGCTGCAGTCGCCGTCAGGGCCGGAATAATCCCAAGAATATTGGGTATTGAAGGTAGAACAATCAGCGCTGAACACCACGTCATAAGCGGACAATGTTGAGGTTCCCGACCCGTCGGGGACAGTCCTGCCATCTATGTGCAGCGTGGTGCCAATGTATGTCCCGGTGACAGGCCCATGGCCAATGTCGCCCATTATCCCATTTGTAGCATTGCGCTGTATGGTTATGTCATAATTGTTGGTGAAGCCCACCCCATGGCATGCGCTGTCATCCTCCGTAACGGTAACGTGCCAATTTGCGACAGATATGTCTGATTTTACAGGAAGGCCGGTATCGGCGCATGCGCCTGACCCGCCGAGGTCCGCGATGCACACCGTTATCGGATAAGTGTCCGGATTGGCGCCTTCAGGCACTGTTCCTGAAAGCAGGCCGTTCATGTCCATAGTTAATCCAAGGGGCTGGCCCGAAACCGTGAACGTATAGGGCGGGTCCTGGTCCTGGGCGTTTGTGACGTCCATGCAGTTCACCCCGCTCGGCTGGCTGCAGAAGTTGTATTGGTAATCAGTTCCGATTGTGGCAGTGTCTATGGTTGCAGGCGGGGTAAAGCTGACCTTTGGCTTGTTCACCACAAGCGAGAGGCTGAAAGGCCCGCCAACCGTGCCATTTGAGTCCCTGACGATGAATGAAATCGGGAACATCTGCATTGAGGTTCCAGGGTTTAACGTTGGCGCTGCGCCTGTTATTGAACAGCCTGGCTCGCTGAAAACCAATGTCCCTGGAAGGGTGGTGCCTGGCGCAGCCCGGCAATCATACGGCGGAGACCCGCCTGAAACCGTTATCGCCGCGCTGTATGGATGGCCTGAGGTTGCGCCGGGGATTGCCGTGGACGCGCCAATGCTGACAGAGGTGTTGATTGTGATTCCGTTGCTGGTAATGCTTTTTGTAGCCGGGGCATTGGAAGTGCATCCAGCCAACAATATCGATACAGCCAAAACAGCGAAAATCAGGTTTCTGCCCATGCGGTCATCTCAATGAAAACGTTTTTATAGTTTTTTGGTATGGTTTTTGCCGAATCCGGATGGGGCCCGGCGCATAAATGTTTAAATAAATGGATAAACATGCTTATTTAAAAATAATTGTGGATAATGACTGCATATGGCAGAACTAAAGGATGCTTCCAAGGGAACAAGGGCTCCTGGCGCAGATGCAGGAACAACGATAAGGAGGGCAAAAGACGCAATTGAGAGCGCAAAAATAAGTTCTGCGGTATATGTTTTTCGCGCAGGGAACTGCCAAGATTTACATTCGACCATTTTCGCCATGGATGCTACGAAAAGGGGGTTTGTGCAGACAGTTTCCTGCATCCCTGAAAATCCCGATATGCAGATACTTAGGGACTGCTGCGAAGGGGGCAGGATTATAGAGGAGATGAAACGCACGCTGTCGAAATGGAGCTCCTACGCCTCAATCGGCGGGGTTGCGCAATATTCACTGAAGAAAAGGGCGCCAGTATTTACATCTAAACTTGCGCCTGCCGGCGTTTTGGGGAAATTCGATATTGAGTTCAGGCCCGCAAGCCTTGTGGAGGCATATGCGGATTTAGACAATTACGGGGAACAGGTCATTCTGAAAACCTGGGCAGAGGCAGGCGAAAGGGAGAAAAGGACTGGCACAAAAATAAAGGCATTGGGCGAAGAGTTCCTTTATGCAGGGCCACTGAGGATGGCCGGTTTCCATTTCACGACAAGGGTGTTCCAAGGCGGATTCCCTGACGACATCAGCCAGGCCATAGAAGAAGTCAATGGAAATGCGCCGAAAGGCGAACTGATTGTGCACCAGGCATACTACTTCTTCCATGCAGACAATGGAAGAATCATGTATTCCGCTTTCCGCAAGCCGGAGGATTATTGCGCGGGCAAGACCAAGCTCTTTGGGGACATAACGATAAGCGATGGCAAGCTGACGTTCTTCCAGAACGGGAACAAGGAAAATGCAAAGGATTTCAGCGGCCTCCTGATGGGGGAACGGGTAGATTAAATGGCAAACAAGCTGGCAAGGCTGGAAAAATCTGCTAAGCCACGGATGAACCTTGGCAGCAAAAAGCCTGCTCCGGAAAAGACATACCTAAGGTTTGACCCAAGGGAGGTTGTGCGCGACGTCTTTGAGGAAAAGGTCAGCAAACTGTTCAACCTGGAATGGGCGGACGTGAGGGCGCTGGGCCATGTCCCTGACCTCGTCTCAAAGGACAGGACGTTCTTCGTTGAGGTCAAGGCCGCCGCATACGACAACGGCGGGGTCATAAACATGGGGCAGCTGCGCAGGTTCGACCGGGAGATAATGGCAAGGCGGTTTTACGCGTTCCCGTACCACTCGGTAAACAGGGGGCAGGCGCACCGGTTTCCTACAGAGGAGGCGCTGGGGGACGCGCTGGGCCTCAGGTCGCTGTACCTGTTCCCGTTCAGCATAGTGAAGGCGCATTTTGAGAAATCGTGGAAGATACGCAACCCAAAGCACGACGACTACGTACAGATGAGGGAATCATTGGCAAACAGGATTTTTGAAAAGGATGCCGAAGCATGGAAAAGGCTTGGCCTTGACCCAAACCGATACAGGGCCGTGTCACCGCATGAAAAGGCCCACATAATGACAAGGGACGGACAGCTGGAGCAGCAGCTGCTGGATTCCTTTCATCCTGAAGATATTTAGGCGGCCTGGCATATTTCCATCTGTCAAAAATCCGAATCTATTGTCTTAGGTGACTACAAATTGTATCCGCGTAGTCACCTCTTCCGGAATACTTTTTTTAGACGTGCTGGACAAGAAACCCGGGGTTTTAACCCGGGAATGACTTGACTCATCACTTTAAAGATGAGTATATTACGGGTGGGGAAAGTCTGTATTAGATCATATACTCTCAAGCAGGGCAATGAACTGCTCCCTGTCAATGCCCAAATCCTTGCGGATTATCTTGTTCAGCAATCCTGGGTCTATCTTTTCCCTGGTATGGCATGGCACCACGGTCGTCCTGCCGTCAGGATGCCTAAAGAACATATGGCTCCCTTTCTGGCGCTTAAGCTCAAACCCCATTTTATTAAGAACCTTTGCAAGTCGGATTACTGAAATCAGGGGCAATTTTGCCATGTTTGCTTAATTGATTTGGAGTTTAAAAATACTAGGGTATAATCAATTTAATGATATATGCAAGGCATTCTGTTCCCTGCGCACGTTTAACATGTTAATGCAGATATCTTAGGCATAGATATTTTCTCTATCCCTATTATCGGCCTTGCCATTATCCCGGATTCGCACTCGTAATAAAGCTCAATGGCTTCCCGTATCCTTTTCAGAAGCCCGGCCTTTGTCCTGGCCTGCGTATGGCATCCCGGAAGCTCAAGTATTTCTCCTATAAGGTATCCGCTTTCGCCTTTTTCTATTACAAGAGTAAGAGTCTTGAGCCGCGCCATTTTATCACGTAGTTTACATATATAAGGAAAGGTTTAAAAACATATAAATGAAGGATTAGGGGCGCTATGTCAGTAGCCTTCCCCGTATTCGGTGTTGTGGACCTTGTGCGAGCCCCTTTCCTCCTTGAACTTGTTTGAATCCTCGGCAGGCGGCGCCTTGCGCTTTATGGCCTCCCCCAGGCCGCGGTCGAACCTCTTGTGCTGGCCTTCATGGCCGTGCGCGTTCCTGTCCCTTCCGCCTCCGAAATGGCCCTTGCTGCGCGCGATGTGCTTGTCCCTCATCTGCTCGAGGCTGCGCTCAACGAAGGTTATGGCCTTGCCTGCCTTGCCCATCCTTCCGGTCCTTCCTACCCTATGGAGATGGGTTTCCGCGTCGCGCGCTATGTCGTAGTTTATGACTAGCGTAACGTCATCTATATGCAGGCCCCTGGCAGCGACGTCGGTTGCGACCAAGACCCTTATGTTGCCCTTTTTGAAGCCGGTTATGACGCGCTCCCTTGCAGGCTGGCTCATGCCGCCATGCAGCTCGCCTGCCATGACACTCTTGTCTTTCAGCTTCCTGAAAACTGACTGCACGCAGTATCTCGTTGCCGCAAAGACAAGGACCTTGCCGTGCTCGTCCCTGAGGATGTCAAGCAGCTTGCCGAGCTTCTCGCTCCTTTTGAGCCTTATCTCCTCCTCTTCAATCTGCTCGGGCTTCTTCATCTCGCCCATTTCCACGTAATCCGGAACGTTCATGTACCTCTCTATAAGGTTGCTCTCCTTCCTGCCTATGGTGGCTGAAAGCATCAGCGTCTGCCTCTTTTGCGGGACGTTGGAGAACACGTACTCCATGTCCTTCTGGAAGCCCATGTCAAGCATCCTGTCAGCCTCGTCCAAGATGACGATGTCGTACTGGGAGAAGTCTATGACATTCCTCTTCTGAAGGTCTATGAGCCTTCCCGGCGTGCCTACCACTATGGCCGGATTCTCGCGGAGCGCCCTTATCTGGCCCTCGTAGGTGTGGCCGCCGTAGACTATGGCATAGCGCAGGCCGTGCGCGTTCGCGAACGGCTTGATGTCGTTGACGATTTGGCTTGCAAGCTCCCGCGTCGGGGCTATTATTATGGCCTTGTTCGCCTTGCCGGACGATATGCGCTCTACTATCGCTATCGCGAACGCGAGCGTCTTGCCTGTCCCTGTCTGGCTCCTGATTACCAGGTCCGAGCCTTTCAGCAGGACCGGTATGGTGCTAACCTGCACTTCTGTGGGAACTTGAATCCCAATCTGCCTCAAAGTTTCGGCAGTGCGGGCCGAAATCCCCAATTTGCTAAATCCCATTTTCATCATCTTTTTTATAGTCAATTCTAGAAAGAGAAATTAAATTACTGACTTCCAATCCATCCAATCCTCTTTTACAAAATCACTATTTTTATGTTATTTGTGCTTGAAAGGATTTTTAAAGGTTTCACCTGCCCCTGGGCATACTGGCCCTTGCCGCGCCCAAATTACGTCATAAAAACCGCAATCAGGGGGGCGCCATGCCAGGCAACGGCCCTAAACCGCAGAAATAGGCAAAAATATAAAAATCAGGCGCTTCAAATGCATTTCAATGTCAATCACAAAGGCCATTGAGACATATAGGAAGAACTACGACGCGGCAATCCTGTTCGCGATGCCGCTGCTGCTTTCGATAATACTGATACTGCTTTACCCGTATCCGACGTTCACGTCGCTTGGCGGGATATTCCTGCGCGTCGTGACTGTGGAGGACCTGGGCATTTTCGGCATAGGCATGATAATTGTCATATTGCTTCTGTCAATGGCGCTGCTTGGCACGACAATAAGCGCGATTTCCCTGATAGTGAAAGAGGAGCGCGTCAACCACAGGATAAAATACAGCCTGTTCCTTGAGGCCATAAAGACCTACACGATAACGATATCCATTTACTACCTTCTGCTGTTCCTGCTGCTGGAGGGCATACAGCTTGCGGTGTACATGCTCGGGATTGACGCGATACTTTACTCTTTGCTTTCGCTTGCGCTGTCATACGTGCTGTTCTTCGCGCCGTTCGCCATGGTGATAGACGACTATTCCATACCCAGGGGCATAGCGGCCGGCTTTGAGCATTTGAAGACAAAGCCCATTGACCCGCTCAAATGGTTCTTCGCGATAATGGCAACCAACCTCATAGTGATGCTGGTGCTCAGCCTGTTCATGGACTATTCGGCCGCGAAGATTCTTGTGGCTGTCGTAAACGGGCTTGTGCTGCTGCCTTTCATGATAGTGTACGGCGCCCATATGTACGTGGACAAGTACCCGATGACAAGAAAGTGATGAAAAATGAGGATACTGCTCATACATTCCGACGAGATAGACGTAACGCCCAAGCAGAAGGCCATAAAGAGCGCTGAAGAGAGCCCAAAGGGGTTTGAGGTCAAGGACGCGATAGTGGCCTTTACCGCAGTCGAGGAGGGGGACACTGATGTGGATAGTGTCGCTGCCGCGCTTGCGAAGGAGATTGGGGCATATTCCGCGCAGGTCAAGGAAAAAAAGATTGTGCTTTATCCCTATGTTCATCTTACGTCGCAGCCGTCGCCGCCGGGAATGGCAAAGGCCGTGCTGGACAAGGCCAAGCCGCTGCTGGAAAATGCCGGCTTCAAGGTATGGAGCGCGCCCTTTGGCTGGTACAAGGCGTTCACGCTCAAGGCAAAGGGCCATCCTCTTTCTGAATTAAGCAGGCAGGTGACGGGGGCAAAGGGCGAGCCAAAGAAAAAGGGGGAAGAGCATGAGTCAGAGTCCCTGAAGGCCGAATCGACGGTCAAGAGCAGGTTCTACATTTTCGGGGCTGACGGGAAGCTTACGCCGGTTGAGGAATACAAGTTCCAGAAAGGCAACCTTGAGAAACTCGCGATATATGAAACAAGGAAGGCAAGGGCTTACGCCACGGCCCCGCCGCACATAAAGATAATGCAGGACCTGGAGCTGGTTGACTACGAGCCAGGAAGCGATTCGGGGAACTTCAGGTATTACCCAAAAGGGAAGATGGTGAAAAAGCTGCTGGAAAATTACATAACGGGCATATGCCTGGATTACGGGGCGTTTGAGGTTGAGACGCCCATAATGTACGACTACGAGCACCCGTCGCTGAAGAGATACCTCAACAGGTTCCCTGCAAGGCAGTACACGGTGCTTAGCGACGAGAAAAAGCTGTTTTTGCGCTTCTCCGCCTGCTTCGGCCAGTTCCTTATGGCGCACGACGCGGTCATAAGCTACAGGCAGCTTCCGCTCAAGCTCTTTGAATTGACGAGGTACAGCTTCAGGCGTGAGCAGAGCGGCGAGTTGGCTGGGCTCAAAAGGCTCAGGGCGTTCACGATGCCGGACATGCACACGATGGCCGCTGACATGGACATGGCAAAGACGGCGTTTGAGGAGCAGTTCGTCAAGTCCATGGAGTTCCTGTCAAGCCTTGGGCTGCTTGAAGGCACGGAGCTTGCGTTCAGGATACAGGAGGACTTCTTCAACGAGAACAGGGGCTGGTACATCGGGATGGCGAAGAAGGCCGGAAAGCCCATGCTTGTCGAGATGTTCAAGGAAAGGTACGCGTATTTCATAACCAAGTTTGAATTTAACTTTATTGACTCCATGGACAAGGCAAGCGCATTGTCAACAGTGCAGATAGACGTTGAGAACGCGGACACGTACGACATAAGCTACATAGACGGAAAAGGGCAGAGGATAAGGCCATTGATACTGCATGCCTCGCTCAGCGGGGCTGTTGAAAGGGACATTTACGCGCTTTTGGAAAAGGAAGCCATGGAAATGAAGAAAGGCAAGAAAGGCATGCTGCCTTTGTGGCTTTCGCCTGCGCAGCTGAGGATAGTGCCTGTAAGCAACGACAAACATTTGGACTACGCTAAAAAGCTGGCTGAAAGCGCGAAGGGCAAAAAAGTAAGGCTGGAGATAGACGACAGGGAGGAGACGCTGCCGTGGAAGGTAAGGTCGGCAGAAAAGGAATGGACGCCGTACATCGCCGTTGTCGGGGACAAGGAGATTGAAAGCAAAAAGGCCTTCGTGACGATAAGGGAGACGGGCGAGCGGAAGGCGATGTCCGTTGACGAGATAATTGACGAAATTGAGAAAAAGACGTCAAAGTTCCCGTTTGAGGCGCAGACGTTCCCTGCCCAGATATCAAAAAGGCCGGTCTTCAGGAACGTGCTCTGAGTCCCTTTCTTTTTTGCAAAAAAGAAAGCTCCTGCGGAAAGAAAAAAGCATTTTGGCGCTGTGGCGCATTTCAGTGTCAGATGGATTATATACCTTTCCTTGCATCATCCACCCATGCGGCTATTCGTGGCAGTTGACATTCCGGATGAAATCTTGGACAGGGTCTGCGAGGCTGCAAAGGAGCTTGCGGACCCGAACGTCAAGGTAATACCAAGGGAAAACCTGCACATAACGCTTGCGTTCCTTGGGAAAATGGAACTGGATGATGCGGAAAAGGTCATGGCAAGCCTGAAGCTTGAGCCAGGTGACGTGACGCTGAAGGGCGCGGGAGTCTTTCCCAACCAGGAGTTCGTCAAGATAGCGTGGGTTGGCGTTGAAGGCAGGGGGATGAAGAGGAACGCTGACAAACTCATAAAGGCGTTCAAGATTGAGGAAGGCAGGGAAGCCAGGCTCCACCTAACTGTGGCTAGAGTCTATGGAAAAACGGAAAAGGCGAAAACTTTTGTTGAAAAATACGGCGCCAATGACTTCGGGACTTTCAGGCCTGATGCCATCTGCCTCTACGAAAGCGTGCTGAAAAAGCCCAATCCCGAATACAAGCTAATCAGGGAATACGGGCTTTGACTATTTCCGCGACGGGGCGAGCTTGAGCTTGCCGAACATGCTCGCTATGCTTTTCACAGTGGCTATGCTGAACAGCCTCTTGGCGCCCTCAACCGCCTTCGCGTCCGTTTCCGAGGAAAGCCATACAAGCGTTATTACCTTCTTGAGGAACGCCTTCGTTATGTTGGGGTCCTCCCTCTTAAGGCCGCTTATCATGCCGTCAAGCTCAACCTTCTTGTCTGCGTAAAAGTCCTTGAACTTGTCGCTCTTATCCGCCTTTTTCCTTTCCGGAGGCTTTTGCGCAATCTGCTGCTCTTCCTCATCTCCCTTGTATATCTGGAAAACCATCATGGCATTCACCTTTTGTATCCGAATTCCCTTAGCAGGGCCTTCCTCTCCTTCGCCTTTTCCGGCGTTTCCACGCCAAGCGGCTTGCCGCCGTCGACAACGCCGACTATCCCGCGGCCTTGCGCGGTTTCCGCGACAATGACCTCAAGCGGGTTTGACGTAGCAGCGAATATGTTGACCACTTCTGAGACCGCCATCAGCCTGTTTATGATGTTGAGCGGCCAGCCGTTTCTCATGAATATTATGAAGGAATGGCCTGCGCCTATCCTGCCTGCCGCAGCAGTCGCCTTTTTCACCATTGCCTCGTCGTTGCCGTCATGCCTTATTAGCAGGTCCCCGCTGGCCTCGCAGAAGGCGACCCCGAATTTTATCGCGGGGTTTGTCTCGACTATGGCCTCGTAGATGTCCTCGACCGTCTTTATGAAATGGGATTGGCCGACTATGACGTTTTCCCCGTTTCCGGGCTTGATTGGGACTGCGCTCATGGCGATGCTGGCCATGAATAGGCTTTTCCATCAGGTGTTTTTAAAGGTTATATAAAGGTGCCTCGGAAAGGCCACAAAAGGCGACAGCGAGCCCCTATAACCGGATAAGTCGGAGTTCGGCGCATCTGGCCTTACTGTGTTGATTGGCGAGGACGTATGTTTAAAAATAGTACGCCCTATAACACTGTTATGGCGACAAGAAGCGGGGCAAAGGTTGTTGAGAGCATACGCTCAAGCCAAGATTACAGGAGAAGCGTCCAGAGGGCAATCAGGGCCGCGAAGGATGCCGCGGAGAGGCCGCAGAAAAAGGGGATGTGGGTCAGGCCGCTTGCGATAGGCCTGGTTGGCGGGCTGGTCGCGTTTTATGGCATCAGCGCCCTAAACACTGCCATAAGGTATGAGTACGGAAAATGTCAGCCAACCCGGCAGCAGGCGCAGCGCAATGCCATTCCAGCCCCCGTGGCAGTTGCAGCACCGGCAGCCGCAAAGGCAAGCCCAATTATTGCAAAAAAGGATATCCCGAAACCGATGCCAGAGCAGCGCAAGGCAATGCCAGCCCCAATGGCGGCTGCGGCACATGCAAGCCATGCAGTGGCGAAGAAGGATACGCCAAACACGAGACCTGAGCTTATCAGGATAATCAATGCGAATGCAAAGTGTGGGGAAGGGCTCGGGAAAGCTGATTATAAAATATCAAACATGAAAGAGCAGCTTGCGAAAGCCATGGGAACAGCAAAAACGGAAAAGCCGGGGCAGGCAGCCGAGAAGCCCGGAAAGCCAGGGCATGCTGCGGCAGTTTCAAGCCCGCCAGCCGCAATGGCAAAGCATGACACGGCGAAGCAAGACACCTCGTCAATATGGGAAAGTGCCTTTTCTTCTTCCCAGAGTGTCGACTCCACGGCACCGATGGAGGTATTCAAGAAAGCCCCGGCATTTGTCCAAAAGTATCTGACATATGGCATTGACTCCCTCAACAGCAGCAAAATCCGCATCCACCTGGACAAGATAATCGGAGGGGACGAGAGGTACCTGGGCATCAAGCTGGATTCCAAAGTGGTTGGGATAGGCGGCAGCGAGAAGGGCGGCAAGAGCACCTGCATAATAATGCTTGCTGACAAGACCTTCACCATAGAGATGGAAAAGAAGGGCGGCATGTTCGCCAGGAAGTACGCCGACATAAGGATACAGGAGAAAGGCGTATCGGCGCCATACACAAAGAATGCCTGGTTCACTGTAGACACCAAAGGCGAGATGGGCGGGGACGGCAGCAGCCTCGGCGACCTTAGCGTAATGGCCATAAGCGTGATTGGCGCAAAGCAAAGCGCCTCTTTCTGATTCTTTTTACGTGCCTTTTCAGCGTTAGCCATGCCAAAGCGCCGCATTTAAAAATGGTTTTAATCCAAATCCATAACTAGTGGTGCAAATGGCCAACAACAGGAAAGGCGCGGTTGCAGACCAGACAAGGGTGGACATTCTTTCAACGATTCCGGACGCGGATGACGTCAGGGACAAGCTTGTGCCCAACGCGACGCTGCTTACGGCCGGCGCCAAGAGGCTGTCAGACAGGAAGACCATATTCGCGCTGCTGAGCTCCAGGGAGATGGCGAAGGTCGGCAACACGCCGACGCTGGACAAGGAGGTAAGCACCATACCGGCCGCAACGCTGAAAAGGATAAGGGCCGCATACCAGATGTCGTCCCCTGCGATGAGGAAGGAGATTGAGGACGGCCTTAACGAATATTATAGGGACAACATTGATGAGGCCAAGGGAAAGGTAACGATAATGCCTGGTGCGTTCACTGGCATAGGCACGGACAAGGGCGTGAACAGCAAGATACTGTATGCGGAAACCGAGATAGCCGGGGCGGCGAAGGCGAACGTTGCAGCGGCGCCGGCAAAGGCCAAGATTGTCCCGACCAAGGTCATGGCATTCAAGGAGACGGCAATAAAAGGGACTGTAGTGCGCGCAGGCGGGGCGGCGAAAGGGGCGGTCGCCGGGGCGGCGTACAATGAGGATGAAAGGACGCTGATGCACCTTGCAGCAGTGATTGGCGAGCCCATCTCCGTGGCTGGAAAGACCTTTTCGCCAGACATATACAAGGCATACGTGATGAAATACCTGGGCCCAAAGAATATCGAGAAGGTAAGGGAGGAATTCTCAAAAGAGGCTGACAGGAAGGCGCTTTACCAGTTTTTGTACATCAACGGCGCATGGGCAGGCGCATACGAGAAGCTCAAGGTCATACTGAACGACAAGGAACCGGTCAATAGCCTGAAGGACACGGTCGCGCTTTATGCCAGAAGGGGGACTACGGCATATGGGATGTTTGCGAATCAATCATACAATGGCGGTGTGGCAAAATACGGCATCAACTATTTGGCAGTAGGCGCGGAGCCGGCCGCGAACACGGCGGTTCAGGCGAGCAAAATCGTGCCAACGGCAATAGCCAAGGGCGCGAGGCTTGAGGGGAATAGGATAACCGTGGACTTCGGCGAGGCGTTTGGCGAAAGGAGAAATAAGAGCGTTCTCAAGCTTGAGCTGGACTCAAGGCCGAGCGCGATGAGGCAGAGCGAGCTTCTCAGCTCGAAAGCGAGCAAGGTCTACGAGTTCGCGATGGGGGACAAAACGCTTTACCTGAGCGTGGGCAAAAGGGGCGGCAATGTGGACGTCACGGTTACGCTCAGGCCCAAGAAAGAAAAGGCAGACATCAGCGAGACCAAGAGGTTTTCGCTCACTGTCGACTCAAACGGGCTTGCGGACGTCAGCAAGGCGAGCCAGCTGGTGCATGCCGGGCTTGGCGTGAAGTCCGTAACGGTTGAGAACGAAGGAAAGAAGACCGTGCAGGCAACCTCGGTAAAGGAGGCGAAGAAGGCCGTGGCGGCTGCCGAGAGGAAGGCGAAAGACAGGGCGAGGGAGAAAGGCTAGGCGCAAACGGCAGCTTTTTATTAGCTTCCGCTCCGAGTTTTTTGATGCCGGAGCTCAGGAAGATAAAGGCAAAGGACAAGTTCTACTTAAGGATACCTGAAGGGCTGGCAGGCGAGATGCCTGACGTCATGGAAATCTTCAAGCTTAAGGACGGGTATTTCATCATAACGCCGGCGCTAGGCGCGCCCAAAGAGGAACTGGCGGAAAGGGAAAAGCCGGCTGAAAAGAAGGACGGCAAGAACGGAAACGAGGAGTTTGCGCTCCTTTACGGCATATCGCTCATACCGTTCAGCAAAAGGGACATTGAAAGCGTTTTGATAAAATTAAAGGAAAGCGAAAGGAAGATGCTGCACCAGATGGTGGATTCAAGGATTGTTTCGCTTGTTGAAAAAGACGGAAAAAAGTACATCCAGTTTTCGTCAGAGCTTTACAGCAGGCTGAAAAGCTATAGCTCTGAAGGAAAAATCAATGCCCAGCAGAAGGCGGATGCAAAGATAAGCGACTACGCGGTTTTCTCAAAGGACGATTTCAACGTGTTTTACAGGGCGACCAGCCAAAACGAATTAAGGTCGCTTGCCATAGTGCCCTGGTTCGACGGGAAGGTCTACGTGGCTTCAAGGAACTGGATAATGGGCCAGGGGCAGAAGGCCGTGGAGCTTTTCAGGAAGAAAGGCGAGCTTACGGACGAGGAGATGGCGAAGGAGCTCGGGATAGGGGCGGACGGCGCCCGCACGGTAGCTATATCGCTGTGCAACGAGGGGATAATGGTGGAGTCCAAGAAAGGGCACTACGCCCTTGCTGAATGACGCTAGGAATAGATTACCTGGAGCACCTTTATTATTAGCGCGAATGCCACGATGCCTATCAGGAAATGGACCGGGGACACCTTTATGCCGCCTATGCTCTCGGATGATGTGAAGGACGGAAGGCCTGCCATTGTAACTGGCATCGCTATGCTTTTCTTGTTCAACGCCATGGAAAAATAAGCTGCGCAACTATATAAAAATGTTTTGATTGATTGAAAACCATACAAAGGTGAAAAGATGGTAAGGCCGATGCTCAGGAACAGGAGACTCAAAAAGAAGCTAAGCAGGACGCCCGGAGGACGGGTTTCCATGACATACTCAAGGAAAGGGAAGATAGTCCACAGGTGCTCATTGTGCGGCATGCCAATGACGTCAGTCAAGTCCATTGGCCCGAAAAGCGGCAAGACGCAGTCCCGCATCTACGGCGGGAACCTGTGCCACGCGTGCCTTTCCACGGTGCTAAAATACGCTGCAAGGGTAAGGTCCAAGGCGCTGAAGACGGAGGACGTCCCCATAAGGTACAGGGAACTGGTCAGGACGGCAGCTGGGAAAGCATGAAAATCGCCATATCCGGCTTTGTCGGGACAGGCAAGACCGCCACTGCGGCCAAGGTCAAGGAACTGCTTGCAAAAAAAGGGATAACCGCGAAAGTCATAATCCCTACGTTCAAGGACATCGCAAAGGAAAAAGGCATTGGCCTGATGGAGGTCCAGAGGATGGCGGAAAAGGACCCGTCCTTTGACAAGGTTTTCGACGCGCAGACGCTGAAGCTGGCGGCAAAGGCCAAGAACGCGATAGTCTCGTCCTGGCTTGCAATCTGGATAATAAAGGACGCGGACCTGAAGGTTTTCCTTTACGCGCCGTTTGATGAAAAGGTCAGGAGGGTAGCGGCCAGGGACGGGTTCAACGAGGAGAAGGCGAAAAGGCACATAGTTGAAAGGGAGGAAATGAACCGGAAAAGATATAAAAAGGTGTATGGCATAGACATAACGGACTATTCCGCAGCCGACGTATGCATAAACACGTCAAGGTTTGACGTTGAGGGCGTTGCGCGGAACATAGTCTCCGCATTGAAAATCAAGGGAAAGGTCTAGGGTGTTACAATGGCAGCAATTGAGAAGGGAAAGGGCGTGCTCATAACAAGAGGGGCGGATTCAGGCAAGAAGGCGGTCATAGAGGACATGGTCAACGTCTTTACGGTCAAGATAAAGGTAGAGAACGGCAAGTCCAGGAACATAAACATAAGGCACATTGAGCCCATGAAATGAGCCAATCGCATGGAAAATTTAGTTGGCAACTCATTTATTTTCGTGGACAAGCCCCCTAACATGCTTTCCCATGAGACGACAAGCTGGGTTGGCAGGATTCTGGGCGCCAAGAAGGCTGGCCACATCGGCACGCTTGATCCTAAAGTCACTGGCGTACTGATAGTGGCATTGGGCAGGGCGACAAGGCTTATCCAGTTCTTTTCCGGAATGAGAAAGGAGTATGCCGCGATAATTGACTGGAAAAAGGACGTTTCAGAGCAATTTGTGATTAATGCGTTTTCCAAGTTCAAAGGGGAGATAACGCAAACGCCGCCAGAGATGAGCGCGGTCGCGAAACGCCCCAGGAAAAGGATTGTTCACGAAATTGAGCTTGTTGAGCACAACGGGCGCTTCTCCGTCTTCCGTTGCGTTGTGGACGCCGGAACCTACATACGCACGTTGTGCAAGGGCATGGGCGGCGAGATGAAGGATTTAAGGAGGACTGCGTCTGGCCCTGTCAAGGAGAAAGATATATTCATCATGCAGAAAATCGTGGATGCCGCAAACCTCGCGAAAAAGGGCAAAACGTCGGAACTGGAAAGGATGCTGGTCTCGCCCGAGAGGATGATTGACATTTTTGGAATGGGAAAATTATGGATAAACAGGAAGGCCGCGCTCAGCATTGCGAACGGCGCCCCGTTGGCAGTTCCCGGAATAACAAAAGCAGGCGATTTCGCAAAAGGGGACTACGTTGCGATGTTCCTCGGGGATGACCTTGTCGGCATAGGCGAGGCGCTTGTTGCTTCAGGCGAAATCAAGAAAACGGGCAGCGGGCTGGCCGTCAAACCCATAAGGGTTGTCGTGAGCCAGGCTGGGCTTCTTGAAAAGGATTAGGTTAAAAACGGTTTTGATGCAAATTGCAGTATGATAGACAGCCAGCAATGGAAGGAGATAAGCGAGAAAAGCAAGGCAACGTTCCAAAAGGCAGTTGAGAAAGCCGGTTTTAAGCAGTTGGAGAGGGGCCCCAAGCTCCTTCCAGAAAATGCCCTTTCCCTAAGGTACCAAAACGCAATAATGGGAAACGTGACATTCATATCCGGAAAGGCGCTCAGGGGCGCAGTTTCGCGCATTGCAGGAGACTCCAAACTTGTCGTGTTTGGCGAGAAGCATACCGCATCCTTGCATAGGGCTCTGCTAAGGAAGTCGCTAAAGTCCATGAAGGAGGCGGGGGTCGATTCCCTGGCAGTGGAGTTCCTTTCCTCCGACATGCAGCCTTTGCTGGACGTGTTCGGCAGGTACGAAAGGGGCGCGATAAGGGGGCAGCTTGCGCTCAAATGGGGGAATTACGGCAAGGCAAGCGCAAAGGCGATATTCCTGCTCATAAAGGAGGCAAAGAGGCGCGGCATCCACGTTGTCGCGATGGACGAGCCAAGCCAAGGCCCAAAAGCACCGAGAATCGATGAGGATGTAAGAAACCTCAGAAGGGAGGGGCACATGCGCGGCATAATCGCGCAGTGCCTTGAGTCAGGCGGAGTTGCAGTGCTGTGCGGCAAGGAGCACGCAATGCGCATAGCAGGGCCGTTCCGCAAGGCGCATGCAACAGCCGTCGTTGAGTTCATCGGGGAGAACCCTCCTGAGCAGAAACAGGACCTTTTTGCAAGGGAGATGAGCAAGTCGCCCAGCCTCAGGGACAGCTGGTTCATCATGCGCGGGCCAAGGGGGATGGAGCGCAACCGCTTCAACAACGAGACGGAGTTCCCTGACTGGGTAATCCACATACCTGAGAAAAGGCCGCATTAGGCAAAAGTGACACGAATAAAAATGTTTTGCCTGATTCAGTAGGATTGCGCTCCAGTAGTCTAGCGGTTAAGGATACCGGTCTCTCACACCGGCGACCCGGGTTCGAATCCCGGCTGGAGCAAAGTCCTTTTTCTTTGCTAAGAAAAAGCACTTGGGGAAAAAGAAAGCGTTTTGTCGTCTTAACTGGATATTGCCGACCTAAGGTTTTTTGGAAGACGCTGTAATTGCCAGTCTTTCCATGCCTTCCTTAGGTTTTTCGGAAGGTGCCGTGTTTGCCAACTGATTTCTTTGGCAATTTTGACCTCGGCATTGGCAGGATTGGCTGCTGCAACGGCTTTAAGGGCATAGTAAGCAGCGCCGAAAGCGTGCTGGGGGACATGCGCAGTTGCCACTGCCTGGCCTGCCGCACGCGCGGCAAAGCAGGCCGCGTCATTCTCTTTCGCCTCGCGGGCGGCAGCGTGGGCATCGAGCGAGGCCTTTCTTATGTCGGCCATCCTGAACACGCCTGTGCGAACCCACATTCGGCATGCCTCTATGGCTTTGCGGGGCCGACCGTCCTTCGGATATGCCTTCTCAAAAAATGGAAGCACCCGTTCGGCGCAGTCTGCAGCCCAGATTGCAAGTGATTTCTGCTCTTGTTTGCTGGATTTCCTCATTGCTTTTGTTTGAATCATCTAAATTTTATAAACGTATCTGGCAGGAGCAATCAGGCGGCAATGCACTCGCTGAACGATTTCGTGAATGAGTCAAACGTTTCATCGCCCATGGCTTCGCTCAATTTTTCGATTGATTTTAGGAACTTCACGGTTTCAGTGCGTCCTTCATTTGCGGCTTCGCGCAGGGCTGTCCCGACGACATTGTCTATTGCAGTCATAAGCTCCCTTACGTTTCCGCCGGCTTTTGTGTATTCGTTTATAACCAATGCACAGGTTTGGTTGCGCCCATATCTTGCGGCAAGGTGCAGGGCTGTTCTTTCTACACCATCCTTTGCGGCGATGTCTGCTCCTGCAGCCAAGCACTTTCTTAACTTTGCGTTGTCGCCCTTCCACGCGGCATCGAAGAGCCTATTATTTAGACTGCCCTGTTCCTCTGTGGACAATGCCAGCTTACCGCTTGGCAGGATGTCGGCTTTGAATTTGGCTGGTTCATTTGCCTGCGCATTCTCCAGGAGCGGCTTCCTTTCCTGCATGCTCCTATCGTGCGGCAAAGGGATTAAATGTTTACCGTTTCAGGTTCTGCCTCTCCTCAAACGGCTTCTTGCTCTTTGTTGTCTGGCCTGCCCTGTACTCAACGTTCTTGTTGAACGTTTCTTCTGACATAGGCTTCCCAGGCTCGGGCTTTTCTGCGGCCTTCCTTAACGGGCAATAGCCTAATCCGCCTGTTGCGAGCAATATCCCGCCTATGACAACTGCGATGGCCTGGTTTGTGCAGCACAGGTAAATCGCGGCGTACACCAATATTGCGAAACCCGCAACGAAACTGGCGGCCTGCTCGATGCCGCTCATGTTGGTTTCCATCGGAAAATCACCTTGATGATGTTAATTAATCCGCGTTTAAATAGCTTGTGGTAAGCACGTCAGCTTCGCTTTATAAACATGGAAAATAGGAAGGGCACGATGGTTGAAGTAAGAGAGATAAGGGCAAAGAACATCATATCCAAGTCCGGACTCGGAGGAGCGGAATACTCCATAAACCCCTATGTGGGCTGCACGCACTCCTGCATATACTGCTATGCAAGATACATGAAGAGGTTTACAGGCCATGAAGAGCCCTGGGGCAGTTTCGTTGACGTGAAATTCAACGCATGCGAGCTGATATCCCCGCATGACAACAAATACAGGGAAAAGGACGTATTCCTGTCATCCGTGACAGACGCATACCAGCCCATTGAAAGAAAATACAGATTAACAAGGGGGATACTGGAAAGGCTGGCCCCGCTTGGCCCGAAGATATGCATCCAAACCAAATCAGACCTTGTGCTGCGCGACATGGACGTGCTCAAGAAATTCAGGGAATGCGAAATAGGGATGACAATCACTTCGCTGGACGACAATGTAAGGAAGGAGATTGAGCCTTACGCCTCGTCTGTCCAAGGCAGGCTCAACGCGCTGAAAACGCTCAAGGAAAACGGATTCAGGACGTACGTTTTCATAGGCCCGATAATGCCGTATCTCACTGACTGGAAGGGAATAATAGAGACAACAAGGGAATGGGCGGACGGGTTCATGTTCGAGGATTTGACTGTACGGGGCTCAATCTGGCATCCTGTAAGAAGGTGGCTGGTTCAGAGGCATCCGGAGCTTCTTGGAAAGTATGAGGACATATATTTGGCAAAAAGCGGCTATTGGGATGGCGTTGAAAACGAGATAAGGGAATTCTGCGAAACCGAGAGATTGGAATATACTATCTGTTTTCATCATTGAAGGCGGCAGAGCTCACGCTGCGAGGCACTTGGCGAAGGATTTCATGAACGAATTGGACATTTCCTTTCCTATGGCTGCACCCAGCTTTTCTATTGATCCAAAGAGCTGCTTGGTTTCGGTGTGTCCGTTCCATGCAGCCCTTTGCAGGACCGTCCAGCCGTCTTTGTCTATTATGTCAATTA
>JBGQMY010000015.1:0-30335 GCA_041500865.1 Candidatus Micrarchaeia archaeon
AAGCACGACGATTACTCCGCACGTGATTCCGCCAATAAGCAGGCTCGTCGCCCATCCATGGAACCTCGCCCTCTGGTCAGCCGATGCCATCTGCCCCGCGGCGTAGACTATCGCTGCAAGCAGGAACGCAACCAACATGAGCGCCGGCATAATCGCGCAGAAGAATATTCTGATATCGTCAAGCGCAGTTCCAATCTGTGTCGGCTGCGTCTGTGCAAACGCAAATCCCATTCCAAGCAGCACTATTGCAATCATGGCATACTTCTTATTCATTTTTATCAACCTTGAGCAATAACTAAATGTAACCTTTTAAAAGCTTTTTGCCTGCCCGACGGAACAATCATCCCAAATCCAGGTCTTCGGCGCTTATCCTTCCGCCGTATTCCCTCATCAGCTTTTTTGCGTCCCCGCCATATTTTTTGAGCAGCATGTCCAGCTTCTCCCCGCTTATCCTTCCTGTCGCTTCAAGGGCTTCCTTTCCCGCCTTGCCTGAGCAGACCATCCTGATATACTCGTAAATGCCTTTCTTTGTCAGCTTATCGCCCTTGAAAAGCAACAAGGCGTCCTCTGCGGCCTCTTCCGTGACCTCAACCTTCTCCCTGGACAATCTCGTCCAGGTGTCCTCCAGCGTTGATGCAGCGACAGACGCGTCAACGCCCTGCTCCATTAGCGACTCGAACAGCTGCAGCTGCCTGCTCCTTATCATCTTGCCTGCCAGGTCAAGGTTCAGTATGCCGTTCAGCCATTCCAGCGCCTTTTCATATGTTTTTGACGCAATCTCGTCCGCTTCTTTCTCCATCACTTTGTCAAACGCTATCGCAGGTATGTCCGTTTCCGGATACATCCTTGCGCTTGTGGCTATGGGCCTCATGTATGACGTTGCCCCGGATGGAAGCGCCTGCCTCGTCTCCTTTGGGACATAATCAACAAGCGCCCTTTCTTTCACGTGTTTCAATGCCTTGAGCGTGGTCTCCATGCTGCCGACAATAATTACAAGGCCGTCCTCGGGCTTCATCCCAAGCTCGTTTGAAATCTCATTCATGAAGTTGGCATTTATCCCGTACTTTGCCAAATCCTCGTCAGAGTGCATTATCCCTTTCACGCCTGCCTGCTTCGCGTAGTCCGAAAGCTCTGAGCCGTACCTCCTTTCAGGCCCTGTCTCCGTCCCAAGCACGCCCTTGTGGTGCGGCATCACCAATGCGACCGCCCTGTCGCCCCTGTCCAGCGCCGATTTTGCAAACCCTTCCGAAGCGTATTTTTTCAATATTTCTGTGACATCGGCAGGCTCGCGCCTTTTCAGCTGCTCATACGCCTTCTTCGCCTTCAGTTTTTTGATGATTTCAATCAACGACGTTTGCCGTTTTGCCTCGTTCTCTACCCATTTGGGCAGCATCCAGAGCTCCTGCGCGCCCTTTATCTCAACCCTGCTTCCGCCCCCTATGCTGACGTTAAGGTCCTGCCTTACTGTCCCTATGCCCCTTTCAGCAACGCCGGCTATCCTCATGGCAAGGCCTATCTTTTCCGCCACTTCGGCGCAGTGCCCTTCGTCCTTTATGTCCGGGGCCGTGGTTATCTCTATGAGCGGTATGCCGAGCCTGTCAAGCGAGTATATCCTTTTTTCATTCGTGTCGTTTGCTATGCCCGCGCTTTCCTCCTCCAGGCAAAGCGTCTCTATCCCGACCTTGCCTTTTGACGTTTCAATTGAGCCGCCAAGGCCGAGCAGCATCGTCCTTTGGAAGCCTGCCGTGTTGCTGCCGTCTATCACTATCTTCCTCATCACTATCGGCTGGTCCACGATTTTCATTTTCAGCTGTTTGGCAATGCCGAGAGCATAGGTCAGCGCTTTCCTGTTTATCCTGTGCGGCGGCTCCTCGTCAGCGTCAACCAGGCAGCAGGAGCCGTCGTAGTAGTTGTATCCGACGCTCTTCCCCTTCTCTGCCTCCCTGCTTGCGGCTATGTCAATCTTCCCAAGCTCCGAAAGCGAAAGGTGGAACTCGCGCGTCATCCTCCTTTGCGGATTTCCTTTCGCGTATGCGTGCGGGCATGAGCAGAACAGCTTCCCTGTGTTGAGCCTTTGGTGGACCTCTATGCCTATCCTGAGACCTTCCATGGATTAGAATTTGCTATCAAGGATTAAAAGCCTTGCCTTATCCTGGCATTTTATATTGCCAGCCGGCATCAGCCGCCAACGCACTCGCCGAAGGATTTCAGGAACCTGTTTTCAGTTTCGTTCACAAGCCATCTCATCAGGTGGAGGAACTGCATGGTTTTGACGTACCCGTGGTGCGCGGCTTGGCCAACGACTGTCCCGCCATAGCTGTTCTGTGCGACAAGCAGCTCCTTTACGTCCCTGCCTGCCTTTGCATATTCCCGTATAAGCAGCGCGCAGGTCTGTATGCGCCCCCGGCATGCGGCCCGGTGAAGGGCTGTCATGCCTTCGTTGTCCTTTGCGGCGATATCCGCGCCTGCCTTGACGAGCCGCAATATCTCCGAATCTTTTTCACTGCTTGCTGCAGCAGCCAAAAGTTTAGTGTTTAGCTGCCTCTGCTCCTCTGCGGGCAACGCCGGCCTCTCGCTTGGGAGTATGTCCGCTTTGAGTTTTTGCGGTTCTTTTGTATCCCTTTGGAGCTGCCTTTCCTGCATGGTTTTGCTATGCGGCAAACAGATTATAAATTAAGTGGCAACGCACATGCGCCGCTTACCTCAGCAAAACGTCCTTGACCCTTATTTCGCCTTTTGGTGAAACGGCAAGGGACAAGGAAATGCCGAGCTGGCTGAAATACCCTCTCAGCTTCGCGACAGGATAGCCTTCAGGGACCTCCATCCTCACCTTTTTTACGGAAGTGATTGGCGCCTTCTCCCTTATGGCGCTTATTATCCTGTTGAAGACAAGGAAAGCCTTTTCGTCCCCTCCGCCATTCGCCATAAGACGCACTTCATTGCATAAGCCAGGCATCTATTTTAATAAGTTTCGCAATCATGGAAACGCCATGGAGAAATCTTATCTATTCCTCAAGGACAAGGTTTCGACCGGCCTTTACGATTTGGACGTGATAATGGAAGGCGGGTACCAGAAGGGCTCGTCCGTTGCCGTCATAGGGCCGCAGGGCTTTGAAAAGAGCTTGCTTGGCATGCACCTGATGTCGTCGCAGCCCGCAACCAACAACTACGTCGCGATTGACTTTTCTCCGGATGACGCGGAGAGGAAGGCCGGCGACCTGGGGATAAGCCTAAACGTGTCCAAGTACATAGACATGTATTCCGTGCAGGCCGGCGTTGAGCCCAATAGGAACAGGGACGTCGTGATAGACGGCGTTACGGCGCTTAACGACCTGTCGCTTGAGATAAGCAGGCTGCTCAACGCCAAGGACCCGTCAAAGGCGATGAACTTCTACTTTCACTCGTTTTCGTCCATGCTGCTTGCGAACCAATTCGATTCGCTGTTCAAGTTCTACCAGGTCATTTCCGGAAGGATAAAGAACTCGGACGGCATAATGATGATGCTTTTTGAGGAGGGCCTGCACGAGAAGACCCAGCTCAACACGTTCCTCAGGGCTATTGACGTGACGGCCGAGATGAAGGAAATGTCAAAAGGCAAATGGGAGATGTCAATATCAACGTTAGACACGCCCGTGTATTTCAGGACGTCAACCGAAGGGATGGAGATACTGTAGGTGCTTGCGATGTATGAGGAACTGGAGAAGATGGGGATTCCGTTCTGCGTAATAAAGAGGAACGGCGAGGTCATCCAGTACAGCAAGATGGACGACCCGGAGATAATAAGGAACGTGGTGAGGCTTTACAACACGTCGCATTTCATCCACGAGTCGCTGAAGGACGCGCCGGGGGCGATGTCAATAGCGTTCAACGGAAAGGGCATACTGATTTTCCCAAAAGGCGACGTCATCCAGTTCGCAATAGCGTCAAGCCAGCAGGAAGCCGGCATCGTGTCAAAGGCCTTCGGGGGCAATTGAGATGCCGGAGACATTCACAGGGGAGGAAATGGAGCTGCTCTACCCCTTTGTCAGCAACATGGACAAGGACGTGTTCGCGCTGAAAAACCTTCCAGAGGTCGTGAAAGGCGCGCTGTTCTCCCGCTACAGCCGCTCGTCAAAGTCGCTAAGGAGGCTGCTGCTGGACGAGTTCATAAGGAACGAGGACATCGGATTCCGCGAAATAGTGAAAAGCGGCGCTGCGATGGGATTCGAGAAGGCGATAGCCGTTGAGAAGGCCGAGGAGTTCTACGACAGGGTCCTTGTGGGCTTCGGCGACGACAGCGTGGGCGAGCTTGCGTTCGCGCACATCGCGCTTGAGAACATATCCAACATGGCATCCAAGGCCGTTGAGGACCCGAGGATAGGGATTTCGCCGCTTGAGAAAAGCACAAGGTACGTGTTCTTTGACAAGAAGGTTGACGGGGAATACCTGTTCTACAAGGACAAGAGGATAATGGAGCATTTTTCAGACGATTTCACGGACGTTATGAATCTGCTGTTTGACACCTATGCCTCGCTCGTTGAAAAGATGAAGGCTTACGTGATTGAAAAGTACCCGAAGCAGGGCGACGCCAGCGACAGGGCCTATGATTCCGCCGTCAGGGCAAAGACATGCGACATAATAAGGGGCCTGCTTCCTGCCGCGACGCTGACCAATGTTGGGCTGGCCGGCAACGGCAGGGCCTTTGAAAGCCTGCTCGTCAAGATGAGGGCGCATCCGCTTTCCGAAATGAATGTCCTTGCCTCGGAGATGCACGGGGAGCTTTCAACGTCAATAAAGCCGTTCGTGAAAAGGGTTTATGGCCAGCACGGCGACGAGTGGGCGGATTACATCAAGGCCTCGTCGTCCTATCTTAAGGCATCACTTCCATACTCTGCAAAGGGCGGCAGCGTCGTTCCTGTAAGGATGGTTTCGCATTACGGAAACATAAATGACGTTATTGCGCTGCTCATATTTGAAAGCAGCGACATCGGCATGGAGGAAGCGAAAAAAATCGTATTGGCGATGCCTGGGCAGAAGAAGGCCGAGCTGATGTCCGGATATTTCGCGCTGAGGAAGAACAGGAGGCAGAAGCCTTCCCGCGCGTTTGAATCGGTCAACTACGTATTTGAGATAATGGGGAATTACGGCATATTCAGGGACCTGCAGAGGCACAGGATTTTGACGCAGATGAAGCAGGACGTCTCAACGCGGCTGGGCTTTGACATGCCGGACGAGATAAGCGAGGCCGGCTTTGCCGACTTGTGGAAGGACGCCATGTACAAATCCGCGGAAGTTTACGAAAAGGTTTGCGCGAAGCTGCCAAAGGAGGCGTCATACTGCGTGCCGTTCGCATACCGCATAAGATGGGTTTTCGGCCTCAACCTCAGGGAGGCCTTCCATTTCATTGAGTTAAGGAGCGGGGAGCAGGGCCATCCGGATTACAGGAAGGTCGCAATAGAGATGCAAAGGCAGATTTCCGAGGTTGACCCTGTCATAGGCCAGATGAAATTTTTGAACACAAACAAGATAGGCCTTGAAAGGATGAATTCCGAAAAGAGGATTGACGAGAAGCTTGATGCGATACGGAAAAGGTACGGTTAAGTCATTTTTCCTTCTTGACAAAATCCATGAACGTCTTGCCGTTCGGGAATACCTTGTGCGTCTTTGAGAATATGGGCGTCTTCTCCTTGTTTGCCGCCTTTATCAGCTCCTTCTGCGGGAAGTCAAAGGCCCTCGCGTCCATGAACTCGTAATCGCCGAATGGAGTCTTCTCGGTCTCAAGCTTGAGGCCGTGCTTCTGGAGCACGCCGCCGCTCTCAATCTGGACATATACGATTTTTCCCATTGAAGGGTTTTTCGGAATAAGGTTTATAAGCCTTTTCTTGACCATTTTTAAACACTTTTGAACAACCTCTAAACCATGCAGGAGCGCAAGGCGGAAAAAATTGATGCGGTACGGCAGAAGCCGCCGATTCCCAGGGGCATCCTAAGGAGGTGGCTGGAACAGGACGGCGCGCCGGAACAGCCGTGGCTCAACCAAAGGCTCATTGGGGCCGCAAAGGAAGGGAGTGAAAGGATACTTTTGCATTTCCTGAAAAAGGGCGCAGACGTGAACGCAAAGGATGATGTAGGCAGGGCCGCGCTCACGTATGCAGCATGGCACAACCACACCCAATTTTGTTCAATATTGATTGAAAAAGGCGCGGATGTCAATTTAGCGGATAATATTGGCATGACGCCCCTCATGTATGCCGCACGGGAAGGATATACTGACGTATGCATGCTGTTGGTTGAAAAAGGCGCAGATTTAAATCAAAAAGACGAGCTCTTCCCGAAAAGGACTTCTTTTATGTGGGCCAGATTAATGGAAAGGAAGGAAACGGCCGCATTCCTGATTTTGGTGGTGCTGATAGGCAAGGACAACACTAAATCATTTGAATCTGATTTCAGGGAGTGCATCTCAGGGGGCGTCTGAATGGTTCAGAAAAGGCTGGAAAAAGGCAAAGCTCCTCATATTAACCCAGTGCCAAGGCTGCCCGAAGCGCTGGCTGAGGAAAGGCCGCGGCTGACTGGGGAAATACGGGGGCAACTCAATATCGAACTGACACAGGCTGCGGCACAGGGTAGGATTGCTGACGTGAAAAGACTGATTGGAGCCGGAGCGGGTGTGAATGTATTTATTGATAATGGAACTCCGCTCATGTGGGCTGCGCGTAATGGCAGCACCGCAATCTGCGGCCTGCTGATTAGCAAAGGCGCAAACATTGACGCACTGGACACTGTAAACGGCTGGACAGCATTGAGGCTGGCTGCAAAGAACGGGCACACCGAAACCTGCGCCTTTTTGCTTGACTGCGGCGCAAATTTTGAAGTAAAAGATGAACCATCCTGGGTCAATGGCTGGACTCCGCTCATGTATGCTGCAGGTTATGGGCACACCGAAACCTGCGCCCTGCTTATAGAGAGGTATGCAGAAGCAGGCGGAGACGCAAGCTGCTTCGTGAATGAAACAAGCGCAAAAGTCAATGGCTGCAGCACGGCACTCCACCTTGCCACATTGGACGGGCACACCAAAACCTGCGCCCTGCTTGTCGCAAAGGGCGCGAATGTGAACGCAAAGGATTTTGCAGGCAGGACCGCGCTCAAGTGTGCCGAGCAGGGAAACAAATATAAGACTGTCGCATTCCTAAAATCCATGGAATCAATGCAAGAGAGAATGGGCGGGGCGTCATATAATCTGTTCATCTCAGCATTTGAGGAATGCGTCGCCGCGTAGTTCCGGAGCGTCAATCCGCTTTCCCAGGGGCCTTTTCTTCCGTTGCTTTTCCGACTTCGGCCCTTATCTCTTCGTTTATTTCCACCATTGCCATTATCAGGGCAACGTTTTCCTCAACTATGTTGGAGAGCACCGCATCCCTTTTTTCCATCACCTTTTTGCGGAAGGACTCGCTGCCGACAATCCTGGCAAGCAGCTCAACCGCGACAGTTGGATTCACGTCGCCGGCCCTGTCAGCGCCGGGCCTGCTCGGGTTCCGCGCGGAGACCTGTTCATACAGGTCTTTATCCTTGAGGTTATCCTTGCCTTTCAGCGCAGTTATCCTGCAGACTATCCCGACCGCCTCTTTCCTATAGTCGTCGGTGTGTATGACGACTGCGTTCTTCTTGTCATCCGAATAAAGCATGAGCCTCCTTTTCTCGGGAAGATCGTGTGCAACGACTTGGCCCAGGGTCCTGGTGAGCGCAAGGCACGTCATGCAAAGCTCTTCGTTTCCGACGTTCCATGCCCTTGCCCTGAGCGCCTCAAAGTCCCTATTTGCGACCTCGTGGATGGACGTTACCGCCGTTTTCAGCTCAATGAGCCTTGCCACCTTCTCCGCGCCATCCTTGAATCTTTCCAGCATCCGCCTGTTTGTCCCTTCGGGCAGCCTGGCTGCGATGACCCTTATCTTGTTCTCGCGTTCAGTTCCCATCCAATCATCTTGGATGCTTTGTGTATATAACTGTTTTAAAATGTATTCCCAAAAGCCCTTGGGGAAAAAGAAAGCATTTTTGGGGCTCTGCGGGCCAAAACGGTTAAGTTTAAAATACCTAGTCCGGAATAGCAAGTTGAAATCTCTCCGTATCCGGAGTGCAGGTGGTTTGTTATGCAGGCTAACGATATCATAAAGATGATGGACGACTTTTGCGCCGACAGCTCCGTTCCGAAGAACGTGAGGCTGGCCGTCGAGGAGGCAAGGAAGCGCATGAGGGACAACTCGCTTGAGCTGACCCTCCGCGTATCTGATTCCATATACAGGATAGAGAAGGTCACCGAAGACCCCAATCTTCAGCCCCATGCAAGGATGGGGCTCTGGAACGTCCTTTCTGCGCTTGAGTCCGTAAAAAAGAAATGAGCATGCGCAGGATAGGCGTATCCGCGGATGAATTGTTGAAGTCCCTTGACAAGGAAACGCTTGCCAAGGTCCTTGCGGAACTCAACAAGGACGGAAAGTCCGGGATAATGGCAAAGGAAGAGATACAGTCAGCGCTGGACGGCATTGGCAGGCAGTCCATAAAAACCGTGGTGAAAAGGCAGGACCCGTTCCAGGCCCCGGCCCGCGACTGCGACCCCGAAATTGAGATAGACCACAAAAGAGACGTAACGGGAAAGAGCAGGACGACCGGCACGATAGACGATTTCATAAAGCACTTCCAGAACAGGTTCAGGCGCGTAACCGGCCTGTTCCCGTTCCAGAGCGCGGGCTACACGCACTCCACGATGGAAGAGCTGCAAAAGGACTCAATGGCAGGCCAGAAGGCAAGCGTGCATGCCATGGTCCACGACAAGATTGTGACGAAATCCGGCAACATAATGATAATAGGCGAGGATTTGACGGGCTTCGGGCGCATAATAATATCAAAGACCAATGAGAAGGCGTTTGACAGGGCAGCGCACATAATAAAGGACGACATTTTGTGCTTCAGCGGCCAGATGAAGAACAAGTTCCTTATAGTGGACGAGTTCGACTTTCCGGACATACAGAGAAGAGACTCCATAACGATGTCAGAAAGGGACCTTGCAATAGCTTACATTTCAGACATGCATTTCGGCAGCAAGAAGTTCATGGGCGATGCGTTCAACAGGTTCGTGAGGTGGCTCAACGGCGAGGAAAGGATAGAGGGCCAGTCAAACGACCTTGCAGGCAAGGTCAAATACGTCGTTGTCGCTGGGGACATGGCGGACGGCATAGGCATCTACCCGAACCAGGAAAAGGACCTTGAGATAAAGGACATATACCAGCAGTACAGGATGTTCGACGACTTCGTTTCCTCAATACCGGAATACATAGAGGTGATTGCGATACCCGGCAACCACGACGCCGTAAGGAGGGGCGAGCCCATGCCTGCTGTTGCGCAGGACCTCATAACAAGCGACTGCCACAGGCTCGGCAACCCGTCCTTCTGCACGCTTGAGGGGATAAGCCACCTGATATACCACGGAACGTCCTTTGACTCCATGATAGCGTCAGTGCCCAAGCTGAGCTACAGGGAGCCGCAGAAGGTCATGATGGAGCTGCTGAAGAGGAGGCACCTTTCCCCGCTCTACGGCACCAACCCCATAGTGCCGGAGCCGATAGACTACATGGTGATTGACACGGAGCCGGAAATATTCCACACAGGGCACGTGCACATGAACGGCATAGGGAAATACAGGGGCGCGCTGCTCCTGAACTCAGGCACGTTCCAGGACCTGACTGACTTCCAGGTGAAGCAGGGCCACGTGCCGACGCCGGGCCAGGTTTACGTATACGAGACGAAGCTCGGCAAGATAAACAGGGTTGATTTCATATGAGCGGCATAATGGACGTAGGCAAATATTTTGAGTCGCTGACAAAGGAGTCCTACCGCGCATATGAATTGGCAAAACAGGCAAGGGCGAAGGGCTTTGACCCGACTGACGACGTGGAAATCGCGCTGACAAAGGATGTGGCAAGCCGGGTTGAGGGGCTTCTTGAGCTCAAGGGCATAGGGGACACCATCAGGGCGCTGGAAAAGGCGGGAAAGAACAGGGAGCAAATCGCAGTCGAGCTGGTAAAAGAGATAACAAATGGCAAATTGCTCAGCTATCCGACGCTCGGGCAAAGGGTCGAGATGGCGGTCCGCGTAGGGGTCGCGATACTGACAGAAGGCGTTCTTGTGGCGCCTACAGAAGGCATAGTGAAAGTCGAGATAAACCCGAATGACGACGGGAGCCAATACGTGTCCATATATTTTGCAGGCCCCATCAGGAGCGCAGGCGCATCAACCGCCGCCATGAGCGTAGTGCTTACGGACATAGCGAGGCTTGAGGCAAATTTAGGGACTTACAAGCCAACTGAGGAGGAGATTGAGCGCATAGTCGAGGAGATAGAGCTTTACGAGTCAAGGGTCGCGCACATGCAGTATTATCCTCCTGAGGAGCACATCAAGATAATATACGGCAGCTGCCCCATCTGCATAGACGGCGAATCCACGTCTGACGAGGAGGTGTCCGTGCACAGGAACCTCCCAAGGATGAAGACGAACAGGGTGAGGGGCGGGATACCTCTTGTCGTCTGCGAGGGCATTGCGCAAAAGGCCGCAAAGCTCAAGAAGAGGATAGACAAGCTGGGGCTGAAGGACTGGGGCTTCATGTCAAAAATCGTAAAAGTCAAGCAAAAGGCAAAGGAAGGCGAAAAGGATTCCATAGAGGTCAAGCCTGACCCGGCCTATCTTGAGGGCACGATCGCAGGCAGGCCCATCTTCGCATACCCTTCAAGGAAGGGCGGGTTCCGCCTCAGGTACGGCAGGAGCTTCACGAACGGGATAATGGCAAAGAACCTCCCTGCCGCGGCAATGGCGCTGTGCGACGACTTCATTGCCTGCGGCACCCACCTCAAGATGGAAAGACCGGGCAAGGGAGCCGTTTTTTCTGGCCATGACGGCCTTGAGCCGCCGGTCGTCAAGCTCAGGAACGGCGACGTTGTAAAAGTAAGAACGATAGAGCAGGCTATGGAGCTCAGGGACCGGGTTTCGGAGATAATATTCCTTGGCGACGTGCTTTGCGCATACGGCGATTTCCTCAAAAGCAACAGCCCGCTCATGCCTCCCGGATACTGCCAGGAGTGGTGGGAGCTTGACGTGAAGGCAAAGGGCGCAGAGCCAAACGCGCCAAAAAGCGCGGACGAGGCCTTCGCTTTCGCAAAAAAGACGGGAACGCCCCTGCACCCGGACTTCCTGCATTTCTGGAATGACATTTCAAAAGAGGAGCTTTCAGCGCTCGTTGATTACCTGGCTTCAGGCTCCTTTGACGGGAATGGGCTTAAGCTTGCAAGGAAGCCCGAGAAGCGGCTGCTTGAGTTAATTTGCGTTGAGCACAAGATGATGGGCGACGAGGTTGTCGTTGAAGGCGACAACGCGAAGTCTTTGCTCATGACGCTGGGGGCGGCAGACATGATGCCGGATTCCATCTCAAGGCACAAGGAGGCGCTTGCCAGTGCCCAAAGCAACCTGGAGTTTCTTTCCCTTGTCTCGGGAGTGAAGATAAAGGACAAGGCAGGCACCTATATCGGCGGCAGGATGGGCAGGCCAGAGAAGGCCAAGGAAAGGATGCTCAACTGCAGCCCCAATGTGCTGTTCCCGTCCGGAAGGAACGCGATACGCAACCTGAACAAGCTGTACCAGCTGATGAAGGCGAACGGCAGGGACAGCACGCCATCAGAGGCTGCGGCCTACCGCTGCAACGCGTGCGGAAAGGTCAACGCCTACAGGAAATGCATATACTGCGGCGGCGAAACAACGAAACTGTACAGGTGCGCGGTCTGCGGCAGGGAGACGCTGAAGGAGACGCATTGCGAAAAGGCGTCGCTGCCGTACAAGGAGATTGACATGGACCTTATGAACGTGTATGAGATGACAAGGGAAAGGCTCGGCTTCTCATCAGACGACATAAAGGGCGTTGAAGGCCTCATGAGCTCATCCAAGATTCCGGAGCGCCTTGAGAAAGGGTTCCTCAGGGCGAAGCACGGCGTCTTCATTTTCAAGGACGGCACCAGCAGGTTTGACGCAACGGACATGCCGCTCACCCATTTCATACCAAGGGACATTGGCGTATCTGTTGAAAGGGCAAGGGAGCTTGGCTACGAAAAGGACTATCTGGGAAACCCGCTGGAAAGGGATGACCAGGTTGTGCCGCTCATGCTGCAGGACATCATACTTGCGGACAGCGGCGCGAAATACCTGGCCAAGGTCGCGAACTTCATAGACGACATGCTTGTCAGCCTTTACGGCCTTGAGCCGTTTTACAGGATAGCGAAAAAGGACGACCTCATAGGCCATCTGGTCATCGGCCTAAGCCCGCACACCTCTGCCGGCGTCATAGGGAGGATAATAGGGTTCACGAAGTCCAACGTAGGGTACGCCCATCCCTTCTACCAGACCGCAAAAAGGCGGAACTGTTTTTGTGGGGATGAAAAGATTCTTGTTAATGATGGAAAACAGTATAATCTTATGACTATGCAAGAATTAGTTGAATTTAATCTTGCTGGCAAAACGGAAAAAGATGATTTTGGGACCGTTTATAAAAAAGTAAGCGGTCTGAAAACGTTTGCATTCAATAAAAAAACAAGAAAGTTTGAGCTATGCAAGATAACCCATGTTTCGAGGCATCCTGCACCTGAACGCTTAACCAGAATAAAGACAAAAAGCGGACGAAATATAGTAGTCACAAAAGACCATCCGTTTCCGGATAAAAATTGCAAAAAGGTGGCAGCGAGCCAATCAAAAGAATTGTTGACCCCATGGGCCATCGATAATAATTTCATCAGGGATGTTGATACATTCAGTTTTCTCTCGTTAAAAAATGATTCCAACGTGATGGTGAGAACAGAAAAGGATGTTTTTAACAGAAATAGGCCTCTTTCAAGAATAAGTAAGGATCTCAAGATCCCATATAAGACCCTGACAAATTACGTATATAGAAAATCATATCCTCTTGAAATAGTAAAAAAACTAAATCCAAAATTACTAAAAGGATCAGATTATCTTCTGGGGAGAAGAAGAGACGGCATTTCAATTAAACCCAATATCAAGTTAAATGAGGATTTCTTTTCATTGCTTGGTTTTTATGTTGCAGAAGGATATGTCAAAAAATACCAAAAGGAAACATGCCAAGTTTCAATAACTGCAGCAAAAAAATGGTCAAGAAAATTCCTAGAGAAAAAGATCACGGATGTTTTCGGGCTGAGGTCAAGTATTTCAAAAGACACCGTTACGATATGTTCAAGCTTTGTTCTTGACCTTTTCAATAATTTTCAAATAGGGGGGAATGCAAGAACGAAAAAAGTGCCCGAAATTCTGTACTCATTGCCCAAGAGAAAAATCGCAGCGTTTTTAAGAGGCTATTTTTCGGGAGATGGCTCTTGTTCGCTCGGTACCACTTTAGAAACCAATGTCACTTCCGTGAACAAAAACCTTATCGACGGCGTATCTTATCTTTTAATGTTTTTTGGAATAAAGCATTCGATACGTGAAGAGAACAGAATGATAAATAGCAAGATAATACTTGACTTTTATGGAAAGCCAAAAAGACTTCATTCCTACAAGATAAGGATGTATGGGGAAGAGGCAAGGAAGTTCATTGAAGAGGTCGGCTTTGTTGGAGAAAAGCAGAAAGATGCAGAAAAAATGCTTAAAAAGTGGCTTTCAAAGAAAAGAAGCCCAAGATCATTGTTGAACGGGAATTCTTTTGTCGATACCGTAATTGAGAAAAGGACAATAAAAAATTCTGAAAGATATGTTTATAGTTTGACTGTCGAAAAGCACCACAATCTGATCTGTTCTGGAGTCACTGCATTTCAATGCGACGGGGACGAGGACGCAGTCATGCTTCTCATGGACGGGTTCCTGAACTTCTCAAAGAAGTTCCTCAGCAGCAACAGGGGCGGGACCATGGACGCCCCGCTGGTGCTCAGCATAACGCTAAACCCGAAAGAGGTTGACGACGAGTCGCATGACATGGAGATGCTTGATGAGCGGCACTATCCGCTTGAATTCTACGAGGCCGCGGAAGCCATAACCATGCCAGGCGACGTCAAACTTAAGAGGATAAAGGACATACTGGAAACAGAGGACGTGTACGGCGAGATACCGTTCACGCACCCCATGTCTTCCATATCGCTTGGGCCTACGCGGACCAAGTATGTCCAGCTCAAGTCCATCCCGGAGAAGATAGCCGCGCAGGTCAATGTGATGGGAAAAATACGCGCAGTGGACATAAAGGACGCGATGGAGAAGCTGATATTGAGCCACTTCATCCCGGACATATACGGGAACCTGAGGAGGTTCTCCAGGCAGAGCATGAGGTGCAAGAAGTGCAATGCCATATACAGGAGGGTGCCGCTTTCCGGAAAATGCATGAAGTGCGGCAGCGAGCTCATTTTGACGATTTACCAGGGCACGATAGAGAAATACCTGGAGATAGCCAAAAAAATCTCCTTGGATTACGGGCTTCCGTTCTACATGGTGCAAAGGCTTGACCTGGTCGCAAAGGAGATAGAGAGCGTCTTCAACAGCAAGTCCCGCCAGAAGGGGATAGGCGACTTCATGTGAGCAAGGTTTAAAAACATCCCCTGCCAATGGCATTTCAGGTGTAAATCATGAGGATAATGGACGCTCTTGGCGCTTCTATGCTGCCAATCATTGGAATATTGATAGTGCAGGTCCTGTCGGCCCTTCCACTGATATCCTGCTGTGCGTGGCCGGTGCTGCTTCTGCTCTACCTCTGGATGGGGTATAACGTAAAGCAGAAGGGCTTTGAGATGGCTGACAGCGCAGCCGTGGGCGCAATAACGGCGCTTGTTGCAGGCATAATCTACGTGATATGCGGGTTCCTGCTGAACATGTTCGGCTCGGTGCTGGTCACGTCGCTCGGCGGCAATGCAGGCAACACCATGATGAACGCCATAACCGGCGGCATAATCGGCATGGTGTGCGGCATACTGCTGTTCCCCATATGCGGCGCAATACTGGCGGCAATCGGCTATTTCATAGCAGGCATGATGAAGAAGTGAACTTCCGTTCACTTTCTTTTTCTTCTTTTTGATTTTATATATTAAGCCGCTTCTTTATTTCCTCTATTGACATCTTTGTCGTTATTATGGGTATCCTTTCGCGCTCCGATATCTTGAGCGCAAGCTCGTCCACCTTCTCAAGGTTGTGGAGCACAACGGCCTTCGGCTTGCTTGCGGCCATCCTTATGACGACAAGCGGGCTCCTGCCCGTGCTCACGCCAAGGAATATGAACGCCCTTTCGGTTATGCCCCCGTAAAGCTTCGGGAAATACGTGTACGGCATGTCCAGTATCACGTTAAGCGAGTCAATCAGCGTGTATCCGTAAATCTTGGTCTTTGCGGCGACGTCCTGGTTCGTTATTATCTTGCCTTCTATGATTTTGGCGAACTCCTCCAGCGGTATTTCCTGCGAGAAGTCAATGGCCTCGAAATACTCCTTCTCGTCCTTTTCGCTTTCCATCAGCTTCTTTGTCGCGAAGCCGCCCTTTATCGCGTCTATCTTGAACAGCGAGTCCACGAACCTGCTTATGGTCCTTATGCCCGGGCTCTTCCTCCTTTCGCCCTCGTAGTCGCTTATGGTCGAGGCCGAAATCTTGAGGAACTGCGCTATCTCTGCCTGCGTTATCTGGAAAATCTCCCTCCATTTGCGCATGGTCTTGCCGGGGTTGGGGCTTATGGTTATCTCGCCGGCTATCATCATCCTTAGCTTTTCCACTTATTCCACCATCAGCACTATCCTGTCCCTTATCCGCTCTATCCTGTATCTGTACGGAATGTTCAAAAAGTAATCGTCGCTCGTCATCCTGCTGAGCGATACGTTGACTATTATCTCGTTGCCGTCCCTGTAGAAGCCTATGTCAATGTCCCCCAAAAGGAACAGCTCGGTGTCGACTATCGCCTCCCTAGGGATGCCTTTCGAGCCTGCCGCCTTCTCCGAAAGCTCGCTGTACCTCAACGTTATCCTTCCCTCATCTTCGTCCCTTGCCAGCGCGGCGACCAGGGTGCCGACCTTGGACAGCGTCAATCCGCCCTTCTCGTAATAGTCAAAGTCCTTTTTCATCGCAGGCAGGGCCTTTTCCCGTATTTCGTCGCCCAGTATTATCTCCCTGGATATCATGTTGTACCTCTCGTGCCTTGCGTCGTTCATGTCCCCGCACTTTCCGCCAAGGGAGACGAAATGCTTTATGAACGAGCTGGCTTCCCTGAGCGTCTCGTACCTGGCGCTGTTCCTCATCCTTTCGGCGCCCTTTGATTTCTCGTAAACGTTCAGGGAGAACGGCTCGTTCCACATCAGCGAAGGGTTCGGATATAGCATGCCCTCCTTCTCCAGGGCGCCTATTTTTCCGTTGCCCATTATCGCGGAAAGCGCGAACAGCGGGTTCTCCGGCAGCTCAACCTCCCGCATGCCCCAGCCGAAGGTTTTCCCTTCAGACTCGATTGAGCATATGTCAAGCGGCGACACGTTGAAATAGCTTATGAAGTTTGCCCTGTAGATTGACGGCTCCAGCGGGTCAGGCCTGATTTTCGCCCTGAAAGGCCGCCTCATGTCGCTGAACGGATTGGGCATCCCCGTTTTCTCGCCGCCGAGCGTAATGGCTCCGCTGCCGTCCATTTCCATCCCAGACTGGTTCTCGCACTGGCCGTATGGGCATATGTCGCCGCCTGCGCCCTCCTTCAGCTCCAGCACGCGCCATTTGCCTGTCCTGAATTCCATGCCGAGCGTCGGGACGAACTCGAAGAAAAGCCTTGAGAAAAACATGTCCCTGAACGAGCCGTCCATCGCGCCTTCCATGATTTCCGAGGCAATGCTCTTCTTAGGCTCCATCACAGAGGAAAGCATGAGCGGGTTGGCGAAGCCCTCAAGCGGCTTTTCGTTCGCGTAGTCGTCTATCTTTTCCATGCCAACCCCTCCATCATCTGGCTTGGCACGAAACCGTCCGGAGTGCCGAATATTGAAACGGCCTTGGCCATGCTGCCCATTAGAGATACATTCCTTTCAGAGGATGCCACGTTTATGCCGAGCTTCCCCATTAGCCCGCCTATGAACGACCTTAATTTTCCGCCGAACATGCCGGACGCCATCAGGTTCGGCAGCAGCTTCTTCATGAGGATGTAGAGTATCAGCGGGTCTGTCTTGTCTTCAACGGCCTTGAACTTGTCGTCTTTCCTGAACTCCTCTATGAGCGCCTTGAATTTCGGGTCCTTCTGCACCATGATATGCGCCTTGAGCAGGCCCCTCACGTCCCTTATCTTCCCGAACTCGTCGCTGAACGCCATGTTGGCATATGCGTTCCTTACGACAAAGTCGCACATCTCCCTGTTTTCCACAACCGCGTTGGCCGCCTTTGCAGCTTCCGGATTTTTTTCAAACATCTTGCTTATGCCCTCCACATCCCCCTTTTCTATCATTTCCGCGACGCTGAAAAGTATCTTCTCGTCAATGCCGTTTGCCTTTGATATGAGCACGTTCAATTCAGAAATTGCGCTCTTGAACCTTTCAGCCTCCATCGGCGTCGGCTCCTTCCTATTTTCCACCAAATAGGCTATCTTGAATCCGTTTTTGCTGCCTAAGTCGGCATTCTCCTTTTTCAGCAGCTCCTCCTTCCTTTTCTCCTCTGTGTAAGCCTTCCTCAGGATTTCGTCGTTCTGCTGCATCAAGACAGGATGAGTGAAAACGTTTAAAAAAGCCCTTTCTTTTGGGCTTTTTCAGAAAAAGCCCAGGGAAAAACCGACGGCGTTTTTTGCTGGAGCTTTTTCTCAAAAAGCTCCTTGGGGAAAGAAAAAAGCTTTTTTGGCGCTGCGGCCTTCCACCGATACAGTATTATGACAAAATTGGATCCGTTACCCGCCAACAAACGCGGCGGCGAATTCATCCAGTCCCTTGGTCTGAGCTTCCGCCCTGCTGCTGGGGGTTCTCGCACTTGCCATCAACATAATTGGTCCCGTATGGGCAGCACCATAATCCGAAACCGGTATAGTAGTCTCCGCTTGGGCAGCATACCTGGGGGTCATTTGAAAGGTCCATCCCGTTCGGGCAGCACCCTGTTGAAGTGACTTGGTGATATCCATTCGCGCAGCACAGGGAATCGCTTGCCTGGAATGACCCAAGCGGGCATCCTGGATAGCATATGCCGTTGCCCCCCAGGATTTCTCCCTCGGGGCAATTGGGCACGCATTGTCCGTTTTCGCATGCCGTATCCCCGATGCAATAACTGGAGCCGCATTGCTCGTGGCATCCGCCGTCTGACCCCATGACCTGCCCTTCAGGGCATCCTGGCTGGCACTGGCCATTGGTGCACTGGTCTGTCCCTGTGCAATATGTGTCTCCGCATGCCTCATGGCATTCGCCGTCGCTTCCCAAAACTTCCCCCTGCTGGCAATTGGGCACGCATTGTCCGAGGTCGCATATTG
Source organism: Candidatus Micrarchaeia archaeon (assembly GCA_041500865.1). Classification (GTDB taxonomy): domain Archaea; phylum Micrarchaeota; class Micrarchaeia; order Anstonellales; family J096; genus JAPLWW01. Next base: position 18,459 of record JBGQMY010000015.1, read on the forward strand.
TATCGCCAGTGCAGTAGGCGGAACCGCATGCCTCATGGCATTCGCCGTCGTCTCCCAATATCTGCCCTGGGTCGCATTCGTTGGGGTTTACGCATGCCCCGTCTTCGCATACCTCTGATGGGGAGCAGTATCCGTTGCCGCAGATTTCATAGCACTGGCCGTTGCCCCCAAGGACGAATCCAGGGATGCAGTCGGAGCATTCGCCATTGATGCACGTCTTGTCTCCGGTGCAGTATGTGTCCCCGCATGCCTCATGGCACTGGCCGTCCGTTCCCAGCACATCCCCTTCTATGCAGCCGGAGCATTGGCCGTTGACGCATTTGGAATCCCCTAAGCAGTATCCGTTGCCGCATTGCTCGTGGCACTGGCCGTCCGTTCCAAGGACATATCCGGCATTGCAGCCTATGCACTGCTCGCCATCAACGCATACTGCATCAGAGCCGCAGTATCCGTCCCCGCATGCCTCATGGCACTGTCCGTCAACCCCCATAATCTCCCCGGCTCCGCATGATCTGCACTCGTCAGCCCAGCATTCCTCGTCCCCAACGCAATAGGTGTCCCCGCATGCCATATGGCACAGCCCGTCTTCGCCCAGGACGTTTCCTATCTCGCATTTGTTGCCGTTTTCGGGATGGCATCTGCCGTCCGTCCCAAGGTAATATCCATATTGGCAGCCAACGCATTGTCCATTGTAGCACTGCGCATCCCCCAGGCAATACCCGTTGCCGCATGCCTCATGGCAAAATCCGTCCGCTCCAAGCGCATATCCCTGCCCGCACCCGTCTGTTTGGCCGCCATTGTCAAAATAGCAGTTTCCGTCCTCAGCCAGATAATAGCCGGGGAAGCAATAAACGCATTTGCCGTTGTAGCATTCCTGGTTTCCTTCGCAGTACCCTGTTCCGCATTGCATGTGGCATAGCCCATCGCTGCCAAGGACATCTCCATCGGGGCATTGGTCCCCATTGCCGTTTTCAGGGTGGCATCTGCCGTCCGTCCCAAGGTAATATCCGGATTCGCAGCTTAGGCATTTGCCATAATAGCATTGCGCATCCCCTTCGCAGTATCCTGTTCCGCATTGCTCATGGCAGTAATAGTCGTTTCCAGGAACCTCGCCAGGCGGGCATTGGTAATCCTCATTGCCGTTCTCAGGCTGGCATTGGCCCGCGTCATCCATCACATAGCCGTTTGGGCAGCCTTGCTGGCTGTCGCCTTCCTTATGGCAATAGCCGTCGGTGCCGAGGTACTGGCCGGCCTGGCACGCCACGCATACGCCATCATAGCACCAGGCGTCGGCAGGGCAGGCGGTTTGCCCGCATTGCTCCTGGCAAGAGCCGTCCTGGCCAACAGCATACCCGTCAGGGCATGCGGTGTTTCCGGTATTGTCAGAATAACAAATGCCGTCGGACAGCAGATAGCCCTGGCTGCATGACAGGCACTGGCTGCTGTAGCATTGCTGATTATTAGTGCAGTATGACGTTCCGCATTCTGCATGGCAAAGGCTGTCCTGCCCAAGCATAAAACCCGGGGGGCATGAACGTTCCCCGCCGCTCATCTTCGGGATGCCTTCCGCGTTTTGGCATTGGTGCGCGTTAACCCCGCATTCCTGGCCCCGCTTGCAATCTTTGTTGCTGTTGCAGTATCCCCTGTCCAGGTCGCATTTTCCGGTCGTTTTGTTGAATGTCTGCCATGATTCGCAAAAAACCGGCGCTTTGCATAGGTTGAAGCCCTTGTCTATGCATGGCCACGGGTCTATCTCAGTGCCATTGACCACATATTCAAGGTGCAGGTACGGCCCTGCGGCCCCGCCGGTCGAGCCTACGGTGCCTATCGGGTTGCATGTGCTGGCTTTCTGGCCGATTTTCAGGCCAAGGGACTGCGGGCTGTTCTTCATAAGATGGGCGTATAGCACTGTTGCTCCGTCGTCATTTCGTATCATCACATACTGGCCCCACCCGGTTTTCCTTGAGTAGCGGTTTGTCTGGAGCTGGGTCGGGTATTGTGTCGCGTTCTCGTCAAACCCAATTGCCACGACTGTTCCTGGAGCGACAGGGAACACCTGGTCTTCAAGCTTGGCCTTGAGGTCAACGCCGAAGTATACAGTTTCGCCATCAGAGCCGTTTGCAATGACAAGATTGCCCCTTAGCGGCGAGCCGACAAATGCGGCCTTGCACCTGGAATTGTCTGCCTGCGCGTTTGGGGCTGCCGCCCCTGCGCCGGATTCCATGGATGCCACCATTACGGCTGCCTCATAATCGCCTTTTGCATTCCTTGTGTTTACGAATGCCTCCTTGGGCAGGGTAATCTCAACTGTCGTTGAATTGGACGTGGAGGCGACTGGCTCAAACGCATCGATGAAGTCATAGCCATTGTCCTGGAATATCCTGACAAAAGCCTGCACCTTGGAATTGCCGTCCAGCTTGTTTGTGAAATTCTCGGGCAGCGCAATTGCCACCACCGTATCGGCAAGCGGGGCGCGGCTTCCTGTGCTTATTATCACTTCGTCAGTCCACTGCTCCAGGGAGAACAGCTCCGCAGTGGCATTGAAATCCGCTTCATTGGCCCTTTCCAGCGTAACGGATTGCGGATTGTTGAATGCGCCTGACGGGAATGCCGCGGTTGCAAAGCCTTTAAGCTCCATTGTCCCCCCCTGGGCCGGGATTGTCGATGTTGCAACGCTTCCTGTGTTGAGGCAGCCGCTCAGGGCAGCCATGGCTATAATCAAGAGACAAAAACTTGTTCCTAACGTCGTGCACTCGCCCTTTCCGGCAACTCCGATATCCCCATGCCCGCCCAAATGCCTTGCCATGTCAGTTCCACCTAGTAAGTGAATTTGCACCCCTTCAATTTTGCTGCCTCGTCGTTCAATACCGCATTGAAATCCTGCTCGGAAACGGGATTTACGCCCGAATAGGCATAATTCAGGGTCCCATTGCCGTATATGGAGATATTGTACCCAAGATAAAGGCCATTGTACCTCTTGAATACGAAATTGTATGGGGAGTGCGGGCCCATAACCATAGTGTAAATGCCTGGGCTCGTCTCTTTTATCTGCTGCCCGTATGCCGGAGGGATGTATCCCCCCGACCTGTTGCTTGTTCCCTCCATTGTCAGGAACATGCCCAAGTCCCCAAGGTCGCTGTCCCCGGAAAGGGTATTGTAGAAATCCGCCTTGGCTGCAACCGCGGAGCATTGCCCATTCACAGTGGCGCTCTTGTAATACGTGCCGTTGGCATAGACGACAGTGTCAACCAGGGATTGCGAATCATTGTACAGGAAATGCACATAATCCATGCTAATGAGGTCAAGATACGTGATGCTGTAAAAATGCGCCTGTTTTTTGAAGTCGGCAGACTCCATGCTCAGGTCGCCCCTGAACTTGACTATTCGGTAGTCCTGGCTCTGCTGTACATTGTTCTTCGGGAATGCGGGGCAGCATGTGCTGTTGGCAACGGCCGTCACCGAAGAGGCGTTCCCCAATTTAGTGATATTGCCAAGCGCGAAGAATGCCACGCCGCCTAGCATTATTGCGCTTATGATGGCGCATGCGAGAAACAATATCAGGATGGCGATTATAATCAGGTATTTGGTTTCCATATGCACCCTGGAAGGGTATAAACAAGAAACATTAAAAACGTTTGCAGCGCATTGGCTCCGATACATAAAAGAAATTAAAGAAGGAAGGGAAATGCTTCAGAGGTTGATGTCTATCTCAAGCTCCTTCTTCAGCTCCCTGTACCTGTTCCTTATCGTGACTTCCGTCACGCCTGCGACGTCCGCGACCTCCTTCTGCGTCCGCTTCTCGTTCTTCATAGCGGCCGCGATGTAGAGCGCGGCTGCCGCAACGCCAGTCGGCCCCCTTCCGGAGATGAGGCCCTTCTTCAGCGACTTCTTTATTATCTCAATCGCCATCATCTGCACATCCCTGCTGAGGTTCAGCACGACGGCGAATTTGGGCACGTAAGCGCTCGGGTCCGTAAGCGGGATGTCAAGCTCAAGCTCCTTCTTCAGGAACCTGTAAGCCCTGCCAATCTCCTTCTTCTCCACTCCGCTTATCTTGCTTATCTCATCCAACGTTCTTGGTATGCCGTATATCCTGCATGCCGCGTAAATGACGGCGGCAACGACGCTCTCAATGAGCCTTCCCCTTATGAGTTCGCTCTTGACTGCCTTCCTGTAGAGCGCGGCTATGTTCTCCTTTATGTTGTCCGGCAGCCCCAAAGAGCTTGCGACCCTGTCCAATTCGCCAAGGGCTATCGCGAGGTTCTTCTCGAAGCTGGACGCGATGCTTATCCTCTTGTGCCACTTCCTCATCCTGTGCAGCTGCGCCTGCAGCTTGCTGTCTATCTTCGCGCCCCTTATGTCCTTGTTGTACTGGTCTATTTCCGTTACAAGGCCCTTGTTCGGCCTCATGAGCTTGGTTGGGCCTCCCGTCCTTGCCCTCTTGTCCTTTTGCTCTGAGTCAAACGCCCTCCATTCAGGGCCGAAGTCAGTTAGCGCGTCAGTTATGACCAATCCGCAGGTCCTGCATATTATCTCGCCCCTTTCATAGTCCCGTATGAGGTTTGAGCCCCCGCATTCCGGGCACTTCTTGACCGTCTCGTCGCTCTCCTCGACCTGGGTCGGCGGCGGATGGTGCATATGGCGGTGCTCCTGCCTTTCGCCGTACGCCTCGCGTATGGGCGGATGGTGCGGCGCGCTTATTATCTCGGCAATGCGCGGCTCCTCGTAAACCGGCTGCACCGGTTCCGGCTCGGGCCTTTGCGCCTGCTTCTTTATCTGTTTCTGTTTTGGCTTGCCCTTTCCTTTCATCCTGTTGGGCTTGCTTTTCTCCTTGGGCCGGGCCTTTGCCTTCAATTTATGCTTCGCAGGCTTCGGCCTTGCCCTAAGCGCCTTGTGCGACTTTTTTGGAACGTGCCTGATTGTCTTCACCGTCTTTTTCGTGATTTTCTTCTTGATTTTGGGCTTAACGGCTTTCTTCGTTGCCGCCTTCTTCCTTTTCTGTTTTTTCATCTTCCCACCAAAAGTAAGTTTTTTAAATTTACTCTTTTGTATTATTTATTCCTCTTTTTAAACATTTCTGGTATTTTACGTTTAATTGTGTATAAAATAAGGCAAAACCATGCAAAACCCTTTTTAAATTTCCGCCCCATCAGCCTACACCATGTTACCGGCACTGTTGGCCGCGGTGGCGCTTTCGCTCGCCGTGTCCTACTCAGTCTTGAGCTTCATTGTGCCGCGGCTGCTTGACGCCGGCATGTCAGGGAAGGACGTCAACAAGCCCAACACGCCGACCGTCGCGGAGATGGGGGGCCTCGGCGCCGTGGCAGGCCTGTTCTTTTCGGTGCTGCTGTTCGCCCTGCTTGGAGCCGCGTTCTCAACGCTTGCCATAAGCCCGGCGACGCTGTTCGCCATCGTGCTGTCCGCATGCATGCTGTCATTCATAGGGGCCATTGACGACCTTGTTTCCATACCGCAATTGCCAAAGGCGTTCATACCCATGGCCGCGTCCATACCGATGATGGTGGCAATGCTTGGCGGGGCCACGTCCATCCACATTCCGTTGCTTGGCATCGTGGGCTTCGGCATCCTCTATTATGCGGTCATCGCGCTTGCGATAACGGTTTCCTCAAACCTGACCAACATGCTTGCAGGCTTCAACGGCCTGGAATACGGCATGGCCATTCCGATGTATCTGGGCATTTTGGCAATCTCCGCACTTGCCGGCAACCAGACTGTCGCCCTTGTCGCAGCAGCCGCGCTTGGCGCATTCCTGGCGGGCTTTGCCTTCGGCTTCCCTAAGGCCAGGGCATTCCCAGGGGACACGGCTACGCTTTTGATAGGCGGGCTCCTGGCTGTCTTGATGGTTGCAGGCAGGATGGAGATGTATGCGGTAGTCTTTGTTCCTTATTTAATTGACTTTGCCATAAAGGCATGGAACGGCTTCCCTTCCTCAGACTGGTGGGGAAAATGGAAGAATGGGAAGCTCTACTGCCCCGGCGAAAGGCCCAGGGGGTTTGCCCAGCTTGTCATGAAACTGTTTAATGGCATAGAGGAGCAGAAACTGGTTTTGTTCTTCATTGGCCTTGAGACGCTCTTTGCTGCCGCAGGGGTGCTGCTGTTCGTTTTCAGGCTATAGCTTCGGCAAGCGCAGGTGTTTTTAGCGCTGCCTGATTTTTTTGAGAAATAACAGCGTCTTTTCGTTTCCGCTTAGCTTGGCAAGCATTTCCACAATGTCAAGCTCCACATGCGACAGGGCAATTGATTCTGCGGTTTTGCCTTCCGCATCCTCCAAGTCCAAGCGCGCTCCGTTTTTAATGAGAAATTTGCATGTTTTCATGTCTCCTTTCCCTGCGGCATGCATGAGCGCGGTCCTACCCATCCGATTCCTTGCATCCACATCCGCGCCCTTCTTTACCAGCCGCCTGATGGTTGCGGGGCTATAATGTGATGGGCTGGCATTCCTCAGCAGGTTCCTGTTTAGCCAATCCTGCTCTTTATCCGATATTTTCATCTTTTTTGGCGCAAGGATATCCATCGCCTTTTTTCCAATTCTCTTAGTTGCATCAAATGCCCTTCCAAAAAACCTTTTGGTCTCTTGCTGCTTTTCCATAATCTGACACGTATCACAAACGGTTTAAAAAATTATAGCTTCCCGCCGAACAAATTATGGTAAACCTCTATTGAGGCAAAGGAGTCCCTGAAATGCTCATACTCCTTGACTGTCCCGATGTCCTTCCAGAACTCCTTTGTGACGTAGTAGTTGACAGGCTTGCCGCTTTCCATTAGTTTCGGAATGACGTCCGTTGACATGTCGTCGCCTTCCTCTATGTAACCCAGTATCTTCCTGTCAACCGCGTATATCGCGGTGTTCACCAGGTTTGAGAACGTCGGCTTTTCCCTGAATCCGGTGACGCTGTTGTCGTCAACGTCCACAATGCCGTATTCGCTTATGTGGCTTATCTCCGCCAGCGCAATCGTGACAATGGACCTGCTTTTGACGTGGTAATCGTACAGCGCCCTCAGGCTTGCGTCAGTTATGTGGTCTGCCATGGCAAGCACGAAATGGTCCTTGAGCCTGTCTTTGACCGCGAGCAGGGCCCCGCCCGTGCCCAGCGGGGTCTCCTCTATTGAATACGCTATGCCGACCCCGAACCTCTTGCCGTTGCCGAAATGCCTCTCTATCATCTCGTGCTTGTAGCCGGCGCATATCGTTATGTCCGTGAAGCCGTTCCTCTTCAGGTTGGCCACCGTGTATTCCAGTATCGGCTTTGAGCCGAGCATGAGCATCGGCTTCGGCGCCGCGTCTGTGTAGGGCCTTAGCCTTTGGCCCCTTCCGCCCGCAAGTATCACTGCCTGGTTTTCCATCCTAAATCATCCCCATGCTGTGGAGCAGAATCGCAAGCGCCCCTCCGAAAGCCGAGCCTGCCATGTTGCTCGTGCCCTTGCTGCCGAATCCCCTTTCCTCAAAATGGCCCGCCACGCTGTCCGCAAGCGAGCCGGCGAGCCCGCAGATGCCCACCATGAACGCCTGCGAGGGCGTTATGCCGAACAGGTATGCCGCGGACATGCCCATTATCAGCCCGCCTGTCAGCGAGGCCAGCGTACCGGTCATGCTTATGCCGCCGTTTACGCCCGGCTTCACCTTGCTGAACCCGAGTATGTCGTAGACGTCCTTGTCTATCACGCCTATCTCGGACGACATCTTGTCCGCCATTATTGACGCCACGCTGCCAAGGAACGGGAATATGCCGTAAATGCCGGAAACGGCAGCGAAGATTACGGGCATCACGCCGTTGGAGAAGACGTTCTGCCACCCCCTCGTGTAGTCGTAGAGGCCAAGGCTCTTCTTCTGGTTGTACTCGTAGCTTGTTATGTAGGCGGAGACAAGCAGGAATATGGCCATCATTATCACGCCGTTGATGCCGATGAACTGGTTTATGAGCAGGCCGAGCGCAATGGCAAGAACCACGCCTATGCTGTTGAGGGTGAACATCTGCATATGCGAATCCTTGGCTGGCGGTGTTTTTAAATTATGCCTTTGCCTTCAGATGCCCAGCCTATTGCCTTTTCATCGGCCTGAAGTAACGCGACGCCCTTTCAAGATTCTGCGCCGCTGCGGCGTTTCCGCCTATCCTTTCCCTTTTGGCGGCCTTTGCTGCAATGTCGGCTATATCCCTTGGGCCGAGGCCATTTTCCAGGGCCATTTTTTCTACGGTCGCTGGGTTGAAGAACGTGCATCCGCAGTTGCTCAACATTTCAATTATCTGGGCCCTTGCGGTACTGAGGCCCATTGCATTCTTGAACCTGCCTAGCATATGCGCTGCAAACGTTAGGCGCTTCATCCTGCCCATTGGTTCCGGCTTTCTGCGCCTGAAAGCGGTTTGGGTTTCTTGCATACTTAATGCTGCCATATGATGCTATTTAATGACACTATTTAAATGCCTTTTGCAAATCTTTATATTGTTTCCTTTTGTAACCTTTTCATGGCTCCTTCGTCCCAATTCATACGCTCGCCGATAATATCGGTGTTGGGCCACGTTGACCATGGGAAGACGTCACTATTGGACGCAATCAGGGGGTCCAAGGTGGCCAGCAAGGAGGCAGGCCGCATAACCCAGATGGTCGGCGCCAGCTACATCTCCATAGGCTCGATAGAGGACATCGTCTCGCCGATAAAGTCCATATTCAAGACCGAGCTGAACATACCCGGCCTGCTCTTCATAGACACGCCCGGCCACGAGGCCTTCTCCAGCCTGAGGGAAAGGGGGGGCAGCATATGCGACATGGCAATCCTCGTGATTGACATTTTGCAGGGCATACAGCCCCAGACCATAGAAAGCATAAAGATACTGAGGGAATACAAGACGCCTTTCGTAATCGCCGCAAACAAGATAGACGCGCTGGACGGATGGAGGGACACTGGCAAGATGAGCTTTTTGGAATCGCTGGGCCTGCAGAGGGATGGCGTCAAGGAGCTGCTGGACGACAAGGTCTATGGCCTCATAGGGGCCCTCAGCGAACAGGGCATGAACGCAGAGAGGTTCGACCGCGTCAAGGATTTCACAAAGGAGTTTGCGATAATACCGCTTTCCGCAAAGACCAAGACCGGCATAGCGGAGCTGCTTCTGCTCATTTCCGGCATGAGCCAGAAATACCTTGGGCCCTCGCTTTACGTGTCTGCGGACGAGCCTGTCAAGGGAACTGTCATAGAAGTCAAGGAGCTGAAAGGACTTGGGACGACTGCCGACGTCATAGTCTACAACGGCGTGCTACGCAAAGGCGACGAAATGCTGTTCATAGGCCAGGACGGCGTCATAAAGGCCAAGATACGGGGGCTGCTGATGCCAAACGTTTCGTCAAACAACCCCAATGAAAAATATATCTATGTTGACAGCGTGGTCGCTGCTGCCGGAGTCAAGCTTTTCGCGCCTGGCCTTGAAAACGTGATTCCCGGCTCGCCCTGCGGGGCCGTTGGGGGCATGGACGAGCAGGAGCTTGCCAACCAGAGGAAGAGCATCATATTCGAGAAGGGCAACAGCGAGGGCCTTTTCGTAAAGACGGACTCTTTGGGAAGCGCAGAGGCGCTGATAAAGCTTTTGCAGGGAAAATCCATCCCAATCTCAAAGGTTGGCGTCGGCCCGGTATCGCGCGAGGACATCATGTTCGCAAAGACGATGGGAACGAAGAACAAGTTCTTTGGCGCCATACTTGCGTTCAACGTCAAAATCGGAAAGGACATACTGGAAATATCGGAGAACGAATCGGTCAAGATAATCGCCAATGACATAATATACAGGGTAATAGAGGAATACGAGCTGTGGAAGAAGGACGAAGAGATCCGCATAAGGAACAGCCTGAAAAACGAGGTCGCGTTCCCTGCAAAGATGCGCGTGCTGGGCGACTGCTTTTTCAGGGCGTCGGACCCTGCCGTGTGCGGAGTTGAGATATTGGGCGGGGTGCTCAAGCCGGGCGCCCAGCTCATGGACCAGCAATGCAAGATCATTGGGGAGCTGAAAAGCATCCAGGACAAGAACATTTCCATACCAGAGGCGCTGAAAGGCATGAAAATCGCGATAAGCGTTTCAGGCGCGGTCCTGAAAAAGGACATCATAGGCGGAATGACGCTTTATACGCACCTCAACAGGCACGATGTTGCATTATGGAAGGAAAACCACCTGTTGCTTAACGAGGAGGAAAAGGCCCTGCTCAAGGAAATCGACAAAATGATACTTATGAACATGATACTGGAAAAGTCCGGCAAGGGCGTCTGACATGGCGAAAAAAATAAACTTCTGCGCAGACGCAAACAAGTTCGCCACATTTGAAAACTCGCCGTTCTGCATCATCCCTTTCGGGTATGAGAAAACCACGTCGTACATGAAGGGCACGAAAAACGGGCCCAAAGCGCTCCTTGAGGCGTCCGAAAGGCTCGAGCCTTTTGACGAGCAGTTCAGGATAAATGCGGCTGAGAAGGGCGTGTTCTCCTTCGGCATCAACCACGACAAGGGCGTTGCCCTGGCCAATGTTGACAAGGCGCTTGCGGGCGGCAAGTTTCCCATCATTCTTGGCGGCGAGCACACCATAACGCCAATGGCCTTTGAGCGTTTTTCAAAAAAATACGGAAAGCTCAACTACCTTGTCTTTGACGCCCATGCGGACCTGAAGGACGAGTACATGGGCAGCAAATGGAGCCATGCATGCGCGACAAGGCGCGTTTACGATTGCACTAAGAACATAGCGCTTGTCGGGATAAGGAGCATAAACAAGGAGGAGTCCCGCTTCATGGATGACAACCACATCCCTGTCTATTACCCTTACAGGCGCGACATGATGGCAGCGCTTGACGTCGTGTCAAGCCTTGACCCGTCCCTGCCTTTGTACATTTCGTTTGATTTGGACGGCCTTGACCCGTCAGTCATGCCCGGCGTGGGAACGCCAGAGCCAGGCGGCCTTTCGTGGTACGAGGCCATTTCGCTCCTGGATGCCGCATTCAAGACGTACAACGTGGTCGGATTTGACTGCGTTGAGCTTATGCCGCTGAAAGGCAGCATCGTCTCGGACTTCATAGCCGCAAAGCTGGTCTACAAGGCGATGGCGCTGAAGCTGAAATACGGAGGTATTAAATCATGAAACTCTGGAAAAAGGTCAATGGAAAAGAGTGGGAATTAACTTATGAGGAAATCGCAGATCGTTTTATCAAAAGTGAATATAACGCATCTTATTTATTAGACAGAGAGGCTGCTCTTGCGCTGTTTATAGAATCAAAGGATGGACTAAACTCAGTTTGGACTAAATCAATATTAGATAAAGTAATATGGTTATTACGTAGCATTCATATATTAGGATTAATCGGAGTATTACTAATGTTAATTTTCCCAAATCCATTAAGACCAGTTATGGATGTTCTCAAAAAACGTATTAAAGAACTAAAAAGATAGTTTACTCGACAAAAAAGAATATAATAAACCTGATATCTCTATTTTAAAAATTCGTATAAATCTTCTAAACTTGAACCAAGCTTTGTATCATATAGAGCATCTAATTTTCTATCTTTAGCTATTGAAATGAACATTTTTTCTCCGATCACTATATCACAGTAAGGTATTGCTATTGAAAATGCTGCAATATCATATATATCATTTTTATTTATAGATCTATCCCCAAGCCTATCGCGTTCATCTGTCAAACAAAATGTAGTATACATTGTTGGGATACTTTTTAGTAGTAATTCAAAATCTTCTTTTTTTGTCCAATCTTTTGTGATCTCTCTTGCATTTTCTGCGCTTAAACCTAAATCTTTACATATTTTTAATATTTTATCCATTACCCCCATTATACATTTTGCCTTTGTATATCTTTTTCTTCTATCTGGATCCT
>JBGQMY010000016.1:0-29882 GCA_041500865.1 Candidatus Micrarchaeia archaeon
AGTGAGGAGCGCCGCCAGATGTTCATGCCGTCGTTTATCCCGCATCAGCAGAGAAGCCCAGCACTTTAGTGCTGGGAGAGTTCACCTTTTTTATTCAATACTGGTTAGCTTTGCTCATTCCCCTATCTTTTTGTTCATGTCAATCCAGTTAAGAATCAGCTGCATCACGTCTTCGCCGGTTATGCTGCCGATGCCGCCCTCCATTGCCTCAAATTCGTCAAACTTCCTTGTGTCGTCCTGCCTGACAAGCTTTCCATAGGCAAGGAACGGATTGGGGTGGCCGCTGTGCGCCTTTAGCATGCACGGCGTGCTGTGGTCGCCTGTTATGACAATAAGGTCGAACTTGCCCTTTATGACCGGGATTATCTCCTTGTCCGCCCTTTCTATTATGGACGCCTTGCCTTCCCTGTTGCCGTCGTGGCCGAAGCTGTCCGTAGCCTTGACATGCAGGAACACGAAATCATGCGTTTTGGACGCCTGCACGGCTGCCCTTGCCTTGTTCGCGTAATTGCTGTTCCTGTCCCCTGTCGCGCCCTTTGCGTCAATGACGTCCATGCCCATGAATGACGCCAGGCCCCTGTAAAGCGCACCGCCCGCAACGCAGGCAGCCTTTAGGCCATGCCTTGCCTCAAAGCTTTCAACCTTGGCATACTCGCCTGCGCCCCTGCACAGGATGGCATTGGCAGGATGCAGGCCCTTCTCCGCCCTTCCAATGTTTTCAGGGGCCTTTTCCAGCCTTTTGCAGGCTTCGCTTGTGACGGCATTCAGTATCCTTGCCGTCCTTTTTGCCTCAGCGCTTGTGTCAAGCGGCTCGGATTGGCTTATTTTCACGTTAATCTCGTGAGGGTCCGTGTCAGAAACCCTTCCGCTCAGCCTGTCCCCCCTCAATATCAGCACACCCCTGTGCTCCACTGTTGACTTGAATATCGCCTTTGCGCCCTCCATTTCCATGCCATTGGCGTATTTTTCCAGCGATTTTGCGGCAGGGCTTTCAATCCTTCCTGCCCTCCTGTCTATGATTTTCATTCCCTTGCCTATTGTCGCTAAGTTAACCCTGAATGCCACATCCCCAGGCATGAGATTCATGCCTGCCCCAAGCGCCTCCAAGGGCCCCCTTCCAGGGTATTCCGACATTATGTCGTAGCCGAAGATGGCGAGCTGGGACGTGTCGCTGCCTGGCTTTATGCCCATGCCCAGGGCATGCATCTGGCCGAGCGCGCCCTCCTTTGCGAGCCTGTCCATATTGGGCTTTTTGGCCATTTCAAGCGGGGTCGGCTTTCCGTTGTCCCTCAGGTCGCCAACACCGTCCATAATCAAAAACAATGCCTTCATGCCAATCACTGCCTCCTTGCTATCTCCCCAAATTTCCTATATGGCTTTGAAGTCGGGGACTGCGTCCTTGCGAAAACTATGTGCGTTATCCTCATTCCTTCATGCAGGATATAATCATATTTTGAGTTGTTTAATATTTCCAGCACCTGGTGGTTGCTTATGCCGGGCTGCACGAATGAGGACGTTATGTGTATGGAAAGGCCCATCCTGGCATACCTGCTCCTGCCTTCCAGTATGCCTACGATGTCGTCAGCAAGCGTTATCTTCTCCTTTGTTATGGCAAGGCACATCTGCTGCGGCTTGAGCACTATGAGCTTTGCCTTCCTTTCACCCATGATGTCCTTCCAGCCGGTCTTTGACAGGTCAATCCTCTTGCCGTTCGCCTTTTTGAAGAACCACCACCTGTTGTCCAGCGTCAGGTCAACGCTGCCCGGCCCTATCTGCTCGTCAGGGATATTTGGCTCAAACACGATTTCGCCCTTCTTCATGGCCCGCCTTATGTCAACGTCCGAAAGGAACATGATATGCTTTTGCGATGCGCCATTTAAATATTTGCTTATGAAGGACAAAATGCCTTCTTTTTGCAAATAGATAGACTACATGTAGAAATAGTGCTATAATGCATTAAAACTGCACTTTTATGTATATTTGATGCCAATATTGTATATAAAATAAATGGACACACATAGAAGGATATCGTGGCCATGGCCGAGGTTCCTGCCTGCTTCCTCTCGGGATGGGTTTCCTTGCCCGAGCCAGCTAAAAATCATCCAAATCATAAACCAGGTATCCGTTTGCCCTCAGCTTTTGTTTGTCCCTGATTTTCTTTGCCACAATGCCAAATTGCAGGCCTTTGGGCAACCGTAAGACATGTTTTACCTTGCCCTGCAATCCATCCAGTATGCCAATCGCTTCTGGATAAGTGAGCTCGCCCCATTTAAATTCAAAGGCATATGCTGATTTTTCGTTTTTTGCCATCAAATCAATCTCGTATGCATTCTCCCCTTTTTTTGCCTGGGAAATCTTCCCCCACTGGCGTTGCGCTTCGCTTAATCCTAACTCCAGCGCCAAGAATTCCTTTGCAACCTGCTCAAAACGCCTGCCGTAAAGCGTATTCAGGTTCTTCTTTACGCTTGATATGAATTCCGGCCTTCTGGCCGCGTAGTCTGAAAAGTTTTTGTATACCTGGGAAAACCAAAACTCAATAAGGGGGTGCCGTATGCAGTAAATCCCCCTTTTTCCCTGGTATGGCATTTCAAGTTCTATCAGTTCGAAATGATCCCTGAGCTCATTGATTTGGCGGGTTATGGAAGTTGCCGGGGTATTCAAATAGCCTGCAATGGAGGATAACGTATTGTTTCCGGTCGCTATGGCTTCCAAAATTGAGTAATAGACCCCGCTTCTGCCTCCGAACTCCTGGGAGAGGATGCTGTTTACCTCATCTTCCAAAGGGGCATCTTTAGCCAGAAACAGGGTGTCAATCATCTCTTCCGCGGTTTTTCCCTGCAAGTTAAAGTCCTCCAGGGCAACATAGTATCTTGGATAACCGCCGAACAGCATATACGCCTTTATCAGATTTTCTTTGGTTAGCCCCAATTCTTCCCCAATCTCAAGGCATGAAGCCAATGTCAATGGCTCCAGTTTTTTGCCCTTCTTTATCCTGCCGTAAAGCGGCTCTTTCGAGTTTTTGAACAATTTTTTTATCAAGCCAATCAGCGAGCCAGAAAGAATTATCAAACCAGGCCTGTTTTCGTTCAGGTCAATGCTTTTTTGCAAAATCCCAAAAACAGCCGGTTCAACAGAAGTGAAATTCTGGAATTCGTCAAAAACCATTGGCGGCGTTTCCCTTGTTATGAGCGTTTCAAAGAATTTATCCCAGGAATCCAGCGTTTCCAGCTCCCCGAGCACTTTATTGCCCTTCATTATGCCCTGAAATTCGGCAAGCAGGTCTGCTGAGGTCTTGTTCTTATTGACAAAAAAATACAGGCCGCGGTTCTTGAGAAATTCAAGCAACAGCCTTGTTTTGCCTACCCTGCGGAGCCCATAAAGAGCAATGACGAACAGTTTTTTCTTAGAGAGCGTTTCCAGCTCGTTCAGCTCAGCCAGCTCGGATTTCCTGTTCACGAACTTCATAATATTCACCAACTGAATTATTCAGTAAGTGAATATATTTAAACCTTGCGGTTGCAAGGGAAAAACCGGATCATTGCGAAGAAAGCCCCTTTGGCTCCGCAGAGCCCAATTGTCGAGGGAGAGGAAAGCACCCCTGGTTCGGTATGGCTGGCCTTGATAATCAAGCGGGCGCTTTGCCCCAGCGTCAACAGCCTGCGGCATCAAAGGACAGACGTGTACATGGATACGGCCTTGGATACGCTTGGCATGTGGCTTAATTTTCTAATCCTGTCCCTTACATCATTCAGAGCAGGGATGGTATCCATAAGGAAATCCTCCCTCTTGGCGGATATTGCCGACATTAATTGGCCGATAAGCTTGCCCTTTGCAGCAACGTCGTCAGCATTATTTGCACTGAACGGTATGTCTCTCAATATGCCGTCAGCAAGCAACTCGGCTGCGGTTTTGGTTCCAACCTTGTTTCCCTCAACCGAAGACGCAAACGCCGCAAGGAAGCGGTTTCCCTCTTGTTTCTGCATATGAAACATGCGTTCTACCTTTTCTATGTCTCCACCTGTTCTATTATATTCATTTTGAGTCACTATAAACCTGAACCGCGATACTGCATCAGATGTGCTGAGCTTGCCTTTCATTTTGTCCTTTGCTTCGCTCAGGGCAGGAATGACATCAACAAGGAAATCTTCCCTCTTGGCTGACATTGCTGATGCCAAGAAACCAATAAGATTGCGCTTTGCCTCAACGTCAGCGAGCTTATTTGCATTGAACGGTATGCCTTCTAATAGGTTGTCAGCAAGCAGCTTGGCTGCGGTTTTGGTTCCAACCTTGTTTCCCTCAACCGAAGACGCAAACGCCGCAAGGAACGTACTTAAGTTTTCACCAGCCACCCTTGCTTCTATATTGGCCCCGGTCCCCAGCAACTTCCTTATTTTCTTATTATCGCCCTTAGAGGCTGCTTCAAGGAGTTTTTTATCAAGTATACCTTTTCCTGCGGTTTTTTGTGCCATGTGTGCCACCTATGCTTATTTGTGTGCAGAAATATATATATATATATCGTTTTAACCCAAGGAATCGTCGGGGGGAGAGGGAGGAGCTTGGAACTGAGGGAGCAGAGCCCCTTGGTTCAGTGCGGCTGCCGGGACCGCGGGCGGGTTTTTTCCGCCTGCGGGACTTTTGCGCGCACGCAAAATAGGCAGGCGCATCGCAATGCGGCTGCCGGGATTTGAACCCGGGTCTTAGCCTTGGCAAGGCCATATCCTACCACTAGACTACAACCGCTCAATCTGGAATTATGCAGGATAAGGTTTAAAAGAATGGCGTTGCCCAGCAAACCAGTTTTCTTTCCGCAGGCGATTTCTTTCGCAAAAGAAAGGGCCTCTTTTGAACCCAGGGGCCTGACTGCAGCCGCGCAGTTTCCTTACCCACAAAAAGGTTTAAAATACGCAATGCCGCTTCTAAAAGGGATTCACAGCAGCAGCTTCTCGTACTCCCTGATAAGCGCCAGAAGCGCCATTGGGAAAAAGACGAAGAACGTAATGATGTCTATGAGCGGGATGGCGAGCGTCGCCATTATTATGAACGCTATGACGCAGACCGGTATGTAATTCATTGCCCTCAATATCGTTATCCTGAACGACTTGCTTATGCTCCTTATGACCCCTCCGGACTTTACGTATGACACCATTGCAAGCGAGAACAGGTACTTTATCAGCAGCGCGGGTATGCTCAGCACCACGAAGCCCAGCCCCAGGTAGAGCCGCCTTGTCAGGTCTATGTTGAACAGGTAAAGCGTAATGAAGATTATGGCTGCGAAGAACGCTATCATGCCGAGCTCAACCACCGTTATCATGGACAGCTTGAAGCAGTTGCCGAGCGCGTATCCCACCATCTCGTCAAAGCCCATGCCCCTGCCGCCCTTGCCTGCGTCAATCGCCTTGATAAGCGCCCCACAGGAGCCGCTGAACAGGAAGATGAAAACAACCGCATATATCGCAATGCCTGCCAGGGATATTATGGAGGCGCCGAGGCTGGAATAGCTCGTCAAAAGCGAAAAGAGCCCGACAACCCCAAGCGGCGCCAACACCGACAGAGCCGCCATCACCAGAAAATAGAGCATTGTCTTTGCGAATTGCAGGGGCTTGTTTACCACTTCCCTGTATGCATGCGCGAATGAGCCCATGGCTTGCCTTTGGGCGCAATCATTTAAAAACCCTGCCTCAGTGCGCCGTTATCCAAGCCTGCACACGTAGTCTGTCGCCCCGCCACTTACGAAGGAAAGCATCTCCGCGTTTGTGAGCCCGCTTGCGGTGCAGTTCTGCGCCTGCAACTGGTCCCATGCCACAGGTATGCCGTATCCGGGGTTTGACATATATGACATGAAGTACGTGCTGTTTTCAACTGAGGAGTTGCATATCTTCCAGTTGGAGTACCTGTTTACAGAGCTTATCAAGTTCCTGTACTTGTCGGGGTCTGCGAATACCTGGGCTATGTCTTCTACTGAAGGGTTGCTCAGGGCATACGTTATCTTTATTGCGCCAGTCCCGTTGTAGCAGGTTATATTCATGTATGTGCCATCACTCCGCTTTGTTTTGATGTCGTCCAGGGTGATGCAGGCGCTGTCCGCTATGCAGGGCAAGGTGCTGTTGAGGCATGTCGATTCGTCGTATACAGGGGTCGGCTTCGGCACAGGGAAGTTGATTTTCTTTGATATGGCTTTTCCAAGCTCCGACAGCGCGCTGAACGTGGAAGTAGGCGCCCCGGACGCGTTGAATGGATAGAGCAGGTTGCCGTAATCCGTTTGGTCGGTCGTATACGCATTGACATCGTCTATCGTAGCTTTCTTCCAGTCCTCGAACTGTATCGCGACAATGCCCGCGTTTGTCATCCTTTCCATGTTGAGGCCGAGCACCTCCATGAACTTCGTGGGGTCGAAGCCCGGGGCGTTCTTCAGGTCCCTTATGTACAGGACTATCGGCTTTCCGTAGGTGTACGTCTCGCCTGACGAATAATTGACGATTGCGTCAGCCATCGCGGTGTACCATGCCTCGTAATTGGCAGCGCCGTATCCTGCCGTTGTGGGAGTGGGGTCTATCTCAAGGTTTAGGACAAGCATGTCCGTGGAATTGAACAGGCCGTTGCATGCCTCAGCCCCATCCACATAGAAAGTCCTTATGTCGCTATCCCTCGTGCATACCCCGGCGTTTATGCCCGCGTTGTTTGCCGTGTTGTCAGCCCTTATCTCCGCTTCCAGCTGTGCCAGCGCCGCATCTGACTGGTATGCCGGCTTGTAATATGCTATGAAGTCGGCAGGGTAAAGCGTGGCGTCGCAGTTGACCTGCATGGCTCCCCACCGCTCAACCCTGGTGCTGCCTCCGCTGGGGACGCAGCTGTTGCACCCCGTCTCAGGCATCGGCGCCCAGCTGCACGTCCCTGCAGTGCGGAATGACGGCACGTTTACGCAGTTCGGCTTTGCTGTGCAGGTTTCCCCTATTGTCGCAACCGGGTCGGCGGCGCATGTAGGGGCGGAACAGCTCATCTCATTGTGCGGAAGCTGGAGGTTCATTCCGGCAAGGGACACGCTCGTCCAATCAGTATAGGATGTACTGGAGCCGGAAGTGTAGCAATCGCACGTAACATCATGCACCGTTACCCCGGCGGCTTTGAGCTCCGCCGGGCATGTCACGTCGCCCCACCCGGCCACATGGTGGGTGGTGTCGCAGCCCTGGTCATTGAGAATGCCGTGCCACCCGTTATACGGCCGGGAAAGCTGTACAGTGTAGAAAACCGTAAGGTCAGGCACGAAGTCAAAATATTCCAATGCATTGACAGATGAAATGGAGCAATAGTCCTTCCCTGCGGCAGAATCCTTTATCGTGCTGCATGCCTCCTGCTGCTCCCTTGCGGTCGTGTAGCTGCCTGTCCCGGATACAGTTATTATGGTGTTGTTCGGGCTGGGCAGTGTATATGGGCCGCCGGCTGTAGTGTAGTACGTCTTTGACACAGTGCTTTTCAGCCCCTCCCCGTACCTCTTTGTGCTGGTCTCCAATGCCCTGTATCCCGCCCCGCAGTTGGCTGTAAGCGCTGCTATGTTTCCTGGCCCGAATGCTGCGCCGCTCTGGCATATCGTCCCAGGGCTTGGGCCAGGCCTCTGCGCAGGCAGCAGCCCGTACTTGCTGTATATGTCAGTGAGGTTTACCTGCACTACGTTCCTCTTGAACGTCATCTGGAGCATGTCCCCTTCGTCGTTCCCCTGGGTTTCAACAACGAAGCCGGAGCCGGTGTCCCTGAGGTTTCCCGCTATCTCTATTGCGGTCCTGCAGCCGGGGCACATGTCCTTGACCTGCTTGTTCCTTTTTGCAAGGTCTTCGGTCGTTGCGTAATACGTGCTGTTGTATCTTCCCTCATCCTTGTAGTAATGGCAGTAGTCCAGGCCTGGTTCCGCGGTGCTGAACTTTATTTCCGTGCATTCCTGCTTGACCGGAGTGGCCCTTCCAGTGACGACTATGGCGCTGCCGACAGGGACGAACGTTTGCGCATTGCTCTTGTTGTATATGTCGTTCAGGAGCTTGCTCACGAACGGGGGCGACGAGTCGTTCTTGCAGTATGCGCCGGCGCTGTCGCTCCCGCAGTAGTTGTACAAGTCCGGATGCTCGGCAAAGAGCATGACCGATATCCCGCTCTGCAGGTAGCTCCTTGTCTTGTTCCTCAGGTAGTCAAGGGGCGGCCAGAAGTTCGCGGATGCGCTCTTCGGGTCCCCGTTGACGTTCGGCAATATGGAGAACGGCACCCTGCTGCCTTTCGGGTCCGTCGCGTATGCGGCGAGGACAGTGGTTGGCCCGGGCTGGGGAACCGGATTGTAATAATAGTCATATGTTCCGTAGCACTTCACGCTGCTGTTTGAAAGCAGGTAGCAGGTGTAGTAATAGCTTGTGTAAACGGCTACGGCATCGCCGCCCGCGTAGCCGCTTGGCCCCCCATAGTCTTCATAGCCGGTGTAGCCGTAGCATTGGGAGTTGCCGTTGCTGAGAAGGTAGCAGACCTTGTTTTCGCTTACGGAAACCGCTATTGCGGCATTTCCGGTGTTTGTATAGTTCCAGCTGTTGCCGTGGCTGCCATAGCACTTCCCGTTGCCGTCCGAGAGCACATAGCACGTGTCATCGGTGCCTGCGGAGACTGCTATGGCATTCCCGCCCGCGTATGATGCTGTTGCGGCTCCAGAGCCGTAGCATTTGGAGTTGCCATCCGCCAGGAGGTAGCAGGCGTCATTGGAATTTATGGACACTGCTATTGCATTCTGCCCGGTGTTTGTATAGTTCCAGCTGTT
The DNA here is from genome assembly GCA_041500865.1 of Candidatus Micrarchaeia archaeon. Lineage (GTDB taxonomy): Archaea > Micrarchaeota > Micrarchaeia > Anstonellales > J096 > JAPLWW01. The sequence continues at coordinate 8,786 of JBGQMY010000016.1, forward strand.
GCCGTGGCTGCCATAGCACTTCCCGTTGCCGTCCGAGAGCACATAGCACGTGTCATCGGTGCCTGCGGATACAGCCACTGCATTGCCGCCTATGTAGCTGGTTGATTCGCTTGGGCTGTAGTAGTGGCTGCCATAGCATGTGGAGTTGCCGTTTGACAGCAGGTAGCAGGTGTGGGCCGGGGATTCCTCCTGGCTGACCGCAACCGCTATTGCGTTGCCGCCTTCATACGGGGTTCCCTCGTCGCCGGTCATGTAGGAGTAACCGCCGTCGGAGCAAACGGACGTCCCGTTGCCGAAAAGATAGCATATATAGTCATTGCCTGCGCCGATGCCAACGACGCCGCCCCTTTTACCGACCACGGAAATTACGTTGGTTGACTGCGATGCAGGTATGTACCCGAGGTTGGCGGTGTCATTAGGGAAATACAGGTTGTCCGGCGCTATCACCTGCACCGCAAGGTTCACGTATGACGGGTTTTCGCACATGCCGTACTGCCTTACGTCCGGGGTTGCGCCGTTCGAGGCCGTGCAGTTGCCGTATTTCTTGTCAGGGCCGGGATTGAGGAGCACCATGGTAAGGGCCTCTTTTGCGCACTTGCCGTTGGCGCCAGTTTCAAGGCAGAAGTCGCCCTGGGTGAGGTTCTCGCACACGCCCTTTGTCCCGCTTATCTGTATCTGGTATGTGCTATATGACGGGTCCGAATTGGCGTAAACCGTCCCGCTGTTCATGAAGGCATAGGTTTCAGGCCAGGTGCATGTTGCACTGGTCAGCCTGGATGAGGCTATGGTCGGCGTCTTGGAGTCTGCCATCCCTGTTCCCTCGGCTATCGTAAGCCCCGATATGCTCTGCACGAGCCTGCAGCCGTATATCCTGCCGGCATGGTCGCCGTTTGCCCCTTCAAATGCCTTCATTATGTTTCCGCCGCTGTTCAGCACCGCGGGGTTGACGCAAACGTAGTGCTCGTCGTTTTCGTCCATTCCGCACGACTTCACAATCGGGAGGTTGCGGAACAGCGAGCTGTCATAATAATAGTTTTGCAAATCCTGTATCAGCCTGTCGCCGAGCTCAATATATTGGTATTGCACGCTGTAGTCGCGGTCATCGTCTTTGCAACCCCTGCCGCCAAGGTCGAACATATAACCGAATAGCTGGCTGCTTGCGCCATCGCTTGCCGTTGCCCAGTTGCTGTCATAGTACCAGCTGACGCCAGGGGCGATATTCCTGTTTGTATATGCCGGCTTCGTGCAGCCGTCGTAAAAAAAGAACATCGGCCTGTCGCACGCGTTCGGTTTTTTGCCTCCGTCCGCCCAGTATATCATTGTCCACCAGTAGCATCCGACCCCAGGCGTCTCGCTGTAGGTATCAGTCTCCACGTTGAGGCTGCTGCATACTGATGCGTTGTCCACAAGCGTCGGGTAAAACCCGAAGTCCAGCGGTATCGCCATGTACTGCTTGTCGGAACTCATTACCGTCTTTGTGAGCGATTCCGACTTGGCGGAGTTGTTTTCCGAGATTGGTATGGGATAGTTTGACCCGCGTCCGAAGCCGGCATGCATGCCGCTTGCCGAACAGTTGTCTGCCTCATAGTATGCAAGCTTAGTCTTTGAGAAATTCGCCCCGGTCTGGGAGCCCTGGTAGCACCCCAAGCCGTCGCATCCGCACTTTACGTCGGCATTTGCGTCTGCAGTGCCGATGCATCCCGTCCTGTAATGGGTGTCAAAGCCGCATATGCCGCTCTTGCAGTCCTGCTTGGAGCACTCAAACGGGAGGCCCGGCTTCTCCTTTCCGTCAACAAGCGAAAATGAATAGTTGTACGTTGAGCTGTCGTACCTTGACATCATGTCGCTGTATCCGCCCTTCATGTCGGCAACCTGGTAATAGACGTTGGCCAGGCTGTTGAGCTGGGGGAGCGACCTTGTGGCGTTGCTGAACGAAAGGTTGTCTGTCGTTATGGTGAATGAATCGCCGAAGGAGCCGAACTCGTCAAGCAGGTATCCGGAGACGTTTTTCCTCACCACCGGCTGCCACGCCGCCGTGCTGCCTATATAATTGCCAATCTGGCTTAGGCTCGGCACCCTCCTTGAGCTGGGCGGATTGAGCGAGGACGCGTTCTGCACATAGAACGACTCAACAAAGGCGTCCTTGCCTGCAGGCCTGTTCCTCATTATCATGCTTAGCGCCTCAATGCCGCTGGGCCTGAGGCTTTCGCTGTTGCCCGCGCAGTTGAGCAGGCAGGACTCGAAAGTCGGGAAAACCTTGCCGTATGCATTGGCGCTGGATGCGTTGTTGCATTTATACCCGTAATCGGCCTTGTCCATCACGCAGTTCCTTATCGCGTCTTTCGGGTAATAGTAAAGCGCGAAGCTTTCCACCCCGCTTTGCGAGACCTCGCCTATCTCCTCTGTGCTGAATGGCAGCAGGACCTGCGCCTCGTCGAATTCGGCAAACGTATTTCCGACGCCGAAGCGGAATATGTCCATTGCCGCCTTTCCCTTCAGGTCGTTGGCCACCCTGTCGTCTATCATCTGGTAGGAGCCTTCGGAATACAGCAGGTTCTGCCTTGCTACGCTGAGGCTGTTGTCATTGGTATGGTTTGATATCTGCGTGGCATTGTCCCAGTAAATCAGCTTCAGCTGGTGTATGTCGCCGGGCGAAAGCCCGGGGTTCTCGTTGACGCTTATGGCCCTGAAGACGCCGGTCGTGCAGTTCTCCATGCACACGCTTTTCGCGAAGGTCGGGCAGAGGTTTATCGTCTTGTTCTCCATAAGCTCGGTCTTTGTCGGGTTGGTGGCGTTTGCCTTGTCCAGGTTTATGTTGGTGCATGTGCCGCCGTCTATGCTGCACGCCTCCTTGGAGTTCTCCGGGCTTGCCCTTGTGTAGTTGGTTCCCGGGTCCAGCTGCACCAGGTTGGTGCATTTGCCCCCTTCTGCCGCAATCGCGCCGCAGCACGGCAGTTTGCCGATTCCAAAGCCCATGTCAGAGCTTGCGCAGCTGCTGACCTCCTTTGTCACGTTTTCCAGGGGGGAATTGGAGCCTTCTGTGCCATAAATGGAGGTGCATCCGGAAAACAGCATGAGCGAAACCGCAATCGCAAAAAGAACTATCCTTGTGTTTGTCATTTCACATCAGCCTCATGAGCCTGCTCTCGAACTCGTTCGTAAGCATGCCTGAGCCCATTATCAGCGTTCCGTGGTACAGGAACATGAGCGTTGCGGCGAGCGCTATGCTGTGCGACAGGAACAGGCCAAGGTACACGGAGTTCACGAAATTCGCTATGCTTGATGAATAGTCAATGCTCTGCGGGCCCATCATGGCGCTCATGCTCGCTATGTCGCTTCCGGATATGACGATGGGGTTGGACAGCGTTATGACGTTGTATCCGCATCCGTTGAGCTGTATCTTCTGGGTTGATATGTCCGGGGCGCTGAAATCGTTGAACAGCGCATAGAACACTATGGGGTAAACGTAGTATGCGGCAACGGCAAGCACTATCAGGAATCCGCCGAAGCCCTTGCTCCACTTGAAGGCCCTGAAGAAAAAGCCGGCTGCAAGCGCCAGCGGCGCTATGTTCTGCATCATGCCGATTACGCCTATGCTCGCGTCTGTCCAGAACTTCAGCTGTATGGACGTGCGCGCGACATATTCCCATTTGGACATGTCCATGAAGAAGGCCTTGTCTATGCCGCCGAACCACCTTAGGAGGGGCATGCCTATGAACGTAATGGACGACTTGTCTATAAGCTCCGTGGTCTTCTTGTCCAGGTTGTCCAGCGCAGTCCTCTCCGCGCCGTCAAGCTGCGTGTATGCGTCGTTCAGGTTGCCTATCGCGTAATCCTGTATCTGGCCGTAGCTGCCTATGCTGAACCCAGACGTTATGAAGTTGACGCCGGCGCTCTCTATGACGCCTATGAACATGACCATGAAGAATATGACAGCAAGGTCCAGCAGCTCCGCAGTGGCCTCGGTCTTTATCTTCTCTTCCTGCAGGAAGCGGCCTATCATGAACTTTATTACGCATATGAATATGCCGGCCATTATGCCCCATATGATTATGCACAGCCAATGTATCCCCAGCAGGCCGAAAAGCCCTTCCGAAAGCCCCATTCATATCACCTTGATGAACATCTCCATAAGGGATTCCTCCTCGTCCATGAGGGTCGAGATTGCCTTGCTTCCGGCCGCTATCGATATTGAGTTTATTGAAAGTATGAACGCCGAGATGAAGAATGAGTTGTACATGTCCTCCAAAAGCCCGTATACGTCAACCAGCACCGATGGGTTTCCATGGGGGCAAAGGACTCCGGCGCACACCACCCTTAGGCCCTTCCCGCCAGTGTCCATCTTCCAGTCTATCAGCGGAACAGATCCGCCGAGCAGGCCATTGAGGAGCGATTGGGATATTATCTCCCCGAAGTTGTTGCTGAACGTCATGCTTTTCGCGTCGTCCTTGAAATCAGTGGAGTCATACACGGTGTCGGGAAGGGGGACCTTGAACACCATGCCTTCCACGGTCAGCATCAGCGGGAATATCAGCATGAACGATATCAGCACGGCTATCACGCTGTTCGCGAAGTACTTGAATACGGGCAGCGGCCTCAATATGACCGCGAACGCCAGCAGAGAGAACATTATGGGGCTCAGCACCATCTCAACCAGGAACATCTGCGCCGTGTCAGCTGTAAGCGCGGACATCACCGCCAGGCTCATCACGGAGCCGAGCATGCCTTTCGCCTTGACTATGGAGGGATATATCGGCTGCTGCGCAAGGGTGGACGTGTAGTATCCGAACCCCTGCGTGAGGGTCGGCTCGGTATTTGTCGCGCTTATCAGGTTCTCCATGTTGCCGTTCGCCCATATGGAGAGCTTTGCGACGTTGATTGTGTAGTCCGTCGCTGCCGCAAGGTACGACATCGCGTTTCCGTATACGCATGCGCCTCCGTTGAAATACGGCGTCTCGGAGCTGCTGGCGCTGACATTGGCCATGGAAGGCACCCAAAGGGTTCCGACCGTGTTGGAGCCGAATGCGGAATACAGGGCAAGGATGGCGCCGGCTATCAGGAACGTGACCACTATGTCGTACATCATGTTGCCGCTCCAGAGCTCCATCCTCCTGTTGCCTGTAATCTGGCCCGCCATCCTCACTATGACGGAAAGCATGAGCACCGCGACGCAGGACACTGCGAGCGTTGTCAGGCTGAGCGCATTGGACGCAAGGCCGCACATCCCGAAATCAACGTACGACATTTCAGACCGCCCCTATCCTTGTTATCTGCCCTATCACGAACGGGCTTATGTCGGTTCCCATGACCTTTGCTATGCCCCCTGTCAGGGAGACCACCATGAGCAGGCAGAAGCCCTGCGAAAGCAGCATTGCGAACATGAGCGAGCCGGCGGTTGGCACGTTGCTGCCTGCCGTCAGCGTGACGCCGGCATCAAGTTGGCTCGCATACGCGTCCATGTCGCCCTGCAGGTCCGGCTTGGGGTTCTCGTTGCAGTACGTGGTGATGGTCCTTTCCAATGGATTGCTGTACGGTGAGAAGTGCGCGACACTGTTTATGTTTGCGTTGATGGAATCGACGCCAGTCGTGGTCAGTATGTTAAGCCCCATCGCGCTGAAATACTCTATCGTATATCCCTCCATGAGTATCAGGAAAATGGGGTATACGAAAAGGGCTATGCTGAAGCCTATGAAGAACGCGCCTATGCCCCTTACCATGTTGAATGACCTCAGTATTATCCCTATCATGAAGAACGGTATATAGAGGTCATGGGCATATTTGACAAGCATCTTTTGCGCGAACATGATGGTTATGCTCCTTGACACGAACGACGCAATCTCGTTGACCAATGACGCAATCATCGCCACCGGCTTGCACAGATACGTTACAAGCGTGCCCGACCCGCCGCTTGTGCCCGCATCCCCCTTGTCCGACTTTCCGGAGTCGGCTGACGTGGAGTAGGCCGAGCTGCCCAGCGGGCTTGAGCCCTCTATGCCCCTGCTTATGAATGCCATGCTTGCTGTTGCCGCGTTTCCTGCAAGCGTGGACTCGTTTATGAACATCGTCGTGTATCCGCTTACTATGCTGTCCTGCAGGCTGATGGACTTATTGAAGAAGAAATCGTCGGACGCAGGCTTGTCGCTCCCCACGTAGGTCGCGCTGTTGGGCACGAAGCTCTGCACCACGTAAAACCCTAGCGTCTGCGCCATGTTGAACGCTATGAACGCGAGAAGCATCACCATGAACCCGCCTATTAAAACTTCTTGCATCTCGGCCTTCGCGACAGCGAGCAGCTTCTCGTTCGCCAGCGCCTGCCCTATCATGTACACGATGGCGTAGAACACGCCCATCACGGTCACGACGACTGCGAATCCGGTATAGTCGGACGGTGCAAGCATCAGCGCCTCAGCCTCTCAATCCCGGGTATGAACATCTCGCCCTCCAGCCCCATAGATATGGCGACTGCGGCGGCAATGGTTATCGCTATCGAGAAAATGCCCAGCATTATGGAATATGCCATGAACTTGCCTTCGCTCGTCTTTGCGCCTGCCTTGCTGGTTTCCCCGCTGAAGCAGCCGCTGCAATCCGTATATGCAGGAACGCTCTTTATATCCTGCGGAATCTTCATGATTTTCAGGCAGTCGGGATTGTCCACCTGGTATATGGGCAGCGAGACCTTCTTTGCCTCTGTTGTTATGGCTGCCGTGCTGATTGGGTTGGAGGCGAGCGCAGTCTTTATGTTGTTGTATGCGGCGCTTGCCGCTGTTTTGGCGTCAGCCAGCGTTGTCGTTCCCGTGGCTTCCTCATATACCGCTGTGCAATTGTAATAGTTGGGGTCGGTTGCCGCGCACCCCGTGCGCCCGTCCGCATAGAAGAGCCTGCACGAGCTTGGGCAGTAGTACATCGGGTTGGCCTTTGGGGTTATCGCCAGCGGCGTCACGCGGAAGCAGCTGCTCTTTGACAGCGCAAGGCTGAGGCTCATCGGCTTGCCGTCATAGACAACCGGGTAGTTGAGGTTGGCATAATCAAAGTTGTCCCTGAAGCATGCGCCCTTGGGCGTTGATGCAGCGTAAAGCGCGGCGCACGGCAGTTCCGCGTCCCTGCATTCCACGACGTCATAAGGATAGGGGATGCTCCTGCAGCTGCTCGGGCAGTCTGTTGTTATGTTTTGTGCAACGACGGCCGCACTGATGCTTATGGGGGCGGCCGCGTATGCGCTCGCCGTGCTGGTGTTTATGGCGACGTTTTGGTATTCGCATGAGTGGACTATGCCCACCCCTTTCACGTCAAGCGTATTGTTGTCCCCAGTCACTATCCCCCTCACGTCCGACCAGTTCAGCTTCGTGTCTGCCTGCGCCGCGTCCAAATAGTCGGTCAGGTCTATGCCCCCGGAGGAGTTCCATGCGATGACTGTCTTCATGCACGCGTCTGGGCACCCAGCCGGCTTCATGTACTGGACGCCGGGGATGCTTACCGCGCCGTTTGCCACCAATATCGCGATTATCGTCAATGGAAGCACGATAGAGCAGCTTATGCCTATCGCAAGCATGGTTGAGCCGAGCCTCCTTGTCACGGAAAACGACTTGAGCATTATGCCGAACACTATCAGCATGGGCCCTATGTAATACGCGAAATAGAGCAGGAAAACCTTGACTATGATGAGGGACATGGCAGCTCCCCTGTACAGCCCTATCTCCTCGTCGAACTCAATGGTCTTCACCTTGTTCAGGCCCTGCATGTCGTACGTGTAGCCCACGCTTAGGCCGAAATAGCCTATGCTGCCGCCGATGTTGGAGCTGCCGTCAAAGCCCGACACCTTGCTCAGCGCGCTCTTCTCCAGCGCGGACATCTCGTCCTTTGCGCCGGAAAGCAGGCCGTCCATGTATTTCACGGACGTGTTGACTATGCAGTTTTCCGGGTGGTCGCACAGCAGCGGGGCAGCCAGCATGTTGTCCAGGAACAGGGAGAACGCGCCGAACAGCAGTATCAGTATTATGTTGAAGAACGCCTCCCTGGTCTCCAGCTTGAAGGCGCTTTCAAGGTACGTTATCTGGAACGTCCTCGCGACCATGTATATGAGCCCGTTTATCAGTATGGATATCACGACCAGGACGAGCGAGACCTTCACCCAGTTGTAATCCAATCCGTTGCCCTGGAAAAGGTTCGCCACCTTTGCCGCGAACGTGGTGCTGCTGCTCAGGCTCGTGACGCCCTGGCTTATGTTGAGCGTGTCTGCGCAAACCAGCGCAGCCATCAGCGCAAGCGCAACCCAGACTACCATCATCCTCATTCTACCATCTCAAAGACCTTCCTGAAGTTGTTCAGTATGGAGAGGCTCAGGCCGAGTATCACGGAAGAGACGAAGCTGCCCAGCACGGCGTACTTGCCCAGCTTCATTATCCCGGTCATTCCGCTGCAGCCGCCGAACGGCTGGAAGTCGGCGCCAGCCCCCAGGCCCGTGCATATCTTGCTTACGTCAACGCTCTGCGCCGATGCCAGGAAAACGGCATAAAGGAACGGGTAAATTATGTATGCGACGAGCGACACCAGTATCAGCAGGTCGCCTGCCTTCCTCGTCCATGGCGACATCCTTAGTATTATGCCGCCGAAGAAAAGGTATATGATGGCGTTGTCTATGAAAAACTTCCCGAGCAGTATCATGAACACCATGAGGTTGAACAGGGGGGCCATCAGCGAAGAGACCTCCATCTCCAGAACGTCCGCGAAAACGCCCTTGTACGCCTCCTGCCTTATGTTCAGCGTCTGGAACGAGAAGGCGCACTGTATCATCGAGTCAAGGAACGCTCCGGGACCGAACACCGCGAGGGGGATGTATCCCCAGCTAAAGGCCCCGCAGTACAATAAGGCAGGCAGTGTGGTGTACAGCGTCGGGAGCGTCGTGGGGACCGCAGCATCCGCCCTGTCCTCCACTATCGTGCCGTACGCAGCCGACATCGTGTTTTCCGCGTCAAGCCTGAAGTCGTCGAATACCTTGCTGTTGTAGTCTGTTATGCTGGTCACGGACTGGCCGGTTGCTTTATTGAACTGTGCCAGGAACAGCTGGTTGACCGTTATGAAGAACACGTAAGTAAGCATGATGACAGCAACCGACACCAGCATCTGCCCGAACTCGTTCCTGGCGTTCATCAGCTCCTTGTCGTTTTGGGTGAAGTATCCGTACATGCTGTAGATGGCCAGTATCATTATGTTGAGCGCAAACAGTATGTATATGATGTTGCTGGCCGGGTCCTCGCCCTCTATTATGCTGCTTATGGCGTCTATCTTCGTTTCGTTCAGCGCCTGGGCTGACGAGACCGCCGACAGCGCGAGCAGCAAGAGCGCGAACCTAGATATATTCCGTGAGTCCATAGAGGAAAAACTCGCCTCCCAGCAGTACGGCCAGGGCCCTTATGCCGCCCACGACCGTCAGCGCCACGCTTGCCATGAGCAGGACGTGCGTCATGTTGATTATGGTCCCGAATATGGCAGCGTCGTATTCAAGGTTTATGGCGGCGTCCATCCCGCCTCCGCTGAGGAAATAATTGTCAATGGTGGCTACGAATATCTGGTGGCCTGCGAATATGACGGTCGTCGCCACATAGCTTATTATCATGTTGGCTATCAGGAACACCACCTTCAGTATGCCCCCCATCGCCTGGCCTATGCCGAAAACCGCAACAAGCACCGCGGCTACATCCGCGCCGGCGCCCTTGACTGCGGTATTGGAGAATTCAAGTATGTCGCCGACTACAGTGTATGATATCGCGAAGCTGCGCAGCATTGCCGCATCTGTCGACAGGGTGCCGGCCAGTGCGCTCTGCTCAGGGTTGAACCCGTTCCCGAACATGGTGTTGACGGCCGCCTGCTGTATGCCGAACATTATGCTGCCCATGAAGAACAGCGAGGCAGGGTATATCAGGACGAGCGCTATGCCTATCGCGACGAGCGTGGAGCCGGCCCTCCTCACGTACGGTATCGCCCTCAGGAAAAACCCGAAAGGCAAGAGCAGCTGGCACGATGCCAGCACAAAATACCTCATGAGGTTTGCCATCATCGCCTGCTGGCCGCATATGGACACTATCGTGATTGTCGCCTGGTCCAGCGCATCCCCCAGCCGCTCCAGTATCGGCAGCGTTGCCGTCCTCCCAAAATTTGTCGTGATCTTTATGCCCCAGGGAAGGTCTATGTATCCGGATATTGAGGACGAGCTTCCCTGCAGCTGCAGCGCGTCAGAATATACGCCCACCATCTGCCTTGCCTCTGGCATCAGGTAGTCTATGTTCCCCTTGTACATGCTTGTTGTGGCGTTGACCATGTCGCCGTTCGGGTCCAGCGCAAGCACCTGGAAGAACTTGTCTATGGAAACTATCGCGCCGATGACGAACGCGAAGATGAAGACGTTGATTATTGTCGCCCTTATCTCGTTTATGGCCCCGGCCTTGTTCTTTTCGTCGTTCATCACCGTTGAGACATAATACGAAAGGACCGCTATCGCGGCCCCGATGGCCGTCCCCAGCCCCACAACAATGCCCATGCTTGTCAAGCTGCAGGCAAGGTCGCTGCTTATTGTCCAGGCTTGGCCTGCGGTTGGCGCAGGGCAAGCATTGGCCGGTCCTGCGGCAAATGGGCATGCAACCAAAAGCAGTATGGCTAGCACTGGAAACCTGATTGCGCCCATTGGCTCTTTTTATATTCGTTGCATTTTTATACCTTTGTCATGTGCACGGAACAAACAAATACATACGCTTTTGCAAACAGAATTAGCCGGTTCATCCCAGCACTGCCTTTATCCTGCGTATGCCGGCCGCGCTGCTTTCCTCCTTCACTATTTTGAACGTCCCAAGCTCTGACGTATTTTTGACATGCGGCCCCATGCAGATTTCCCGGGAGTATTTTCCGATTGAATAGACCGAGACGATTTCCGGATATTTTACGCCGAATTCGGCCTGCGCGCCAGCGGCCTTGGCCTTTCCAGCGCCCATCTCCTCCCTTGAGACCAGTATCTTCTCGCTTATCCTTGCGTTCACCCAGTCCTCGGCCTTTTTTATCTCCTCTGGCGTGAGCTTCCTGTCGAAGTTGAAGTCGAACCTAAGCCTTTCGGGCGTTATGTTGCTGCCCCTTTGCCTTATGTCCTTTGAAACAACCTGCCTCAGCGCCTCGTTCAGCAGGTGCGTCGCGGTATGAAGCTTGGCCGTAGCCTCGCTTGCCTCGCTCAGCCCGCCCTTGAATTTCTGCTCGGCCCCAACCCTTGAAAGCGCCTGGTGCCTTTCATATTCAGCCTTGAATCCGTCGACATCGACATTGATGCCTTTCTCTTTTGCCATCTCTTTCGTCATCTCTATCGGGAACCCGAAGCTCTGGAAAAGCAGGAACGCGTCCTTGCCGCTTATGTCATTGTTATCATCTAAGGGTAAAGATATATGCTCTGTTTTCTTTCCACCCTTGAACTTATCGAGATCCACAGTACCTATCAGTTTTACTTTCTCCGTACACATCCTCTCAAACTCTTTTATTCCATTGACAAGCGTCTTCTGGAACTTGTCCTGCTCTTTTTGCAGTTCCGAGAATATCAGCTCTTTCTTCTGTTCCAGCAGCGGATACTCCCTGCCGTACATGCCTATTATCGTTTTGGCGATTTCGACCGTTGCCGTGTTGTTTGCCTGGTCCATGCCAAGCAGCATCAGGTGCCTGACCACCCTCCGTACGTATCTCCTGAGTATGTATCCCTGGTCCGTGTTGCTTGGCACAATGCCCCTTTCATCGCCTAAGATGAACACAGCGGCCCTCATGTGGTCCGCGATTATCCTGAACTGCCTTTTGTTGCCCTCGTCCATTCTCTTTCCGGTTATTTCCTCTATCTTCCGCATTATCGGCATGAAAAGCTCTGTCTCGAAGATGTTGGACTTGCCCTGAAGCACCATCGCCACCCTTTCCACGCCAAGGCCGGTGTCTACATTCCTCTGCCTGAGCGGCCCGTACGTCCCGTCCCTTGCCTTGCTGTACTGCATGAACACATCGTTCCAAATCTCGACCCATCTCTTGTCTTTAGGGTCGTATATTTTCGGGGCTTCGCCTTCGCCTGTCCAGCAGAACATCTCGGTATCCGGTCCGCAAGGCCCGGTCTCGCCTGCAGGCCCCCACCAGTTGTCCTCTTTCGGCAAAAACGCTATCCTTTCCTTCGGCATGCCAATCCGTTGCCAGATTTCCGCTGCCTCGTTGTCCCTTGGCGCGTCATTGTCGCCTGCGAAGCACGTCACAGCCAGTCTCTCCTTTGGAATCCCGAGCCATTTCTTTCCCGTCAGGAACTCAAAGCTCCATTCTATCGCGTCTTTCTTGAAGTAGTCGCCAAGGCTCCAGTTGCCCAGCATCTCGAAAAACGTGGTATGCGTGTTGTCCCCGACCTCGTCGATGTCCTGCGTCCTTAGGCATTTCTGGACGTCGGCCAGCCTTTTTCCGAGCGGATGGGGCTGGCCCATGAGGTACGGCACAAGCGGGTGCATGCCCGCTGTCGTGAAAAGCACGGTCGGGTCGTTTTCGGGGACTATGGGCGCGGAGCCGATTATCGCATGGCCCTTCTGCCTGAAGAACTCCAGGTATTTTTGTTTCAGCTCGCTGGCCTTCATAGAATCACCTGCAAGGAGATCCCCCGTTTAAACAATATGATGATTTTTTCACATTGTCTGTTAGAACTGTAAGATTATTAAATATATATATTGATGATATATCTATTGAAGTGAATCTTGAAAATTCAGCTTGACAAGAGGCTGTCTTTTTAGAGAACGATTGAGATATGCAATAAAGTCTGCAATGACATAATCAAAAATCCACCTAATCTTTTTATGTAATATTTGACATGATAAACTTCAACTGTTGTTTTTGTGACATGCTCTGCCTTTAAAAGGCGTGGGATTTCTTATTCATCATGCCACAAGTGATTGCTGCCGGGACGCTTTCACTGGAGAAGGTTCCTGCATGCCTTCTGGAGAAGGATTAGCAGGTTTATGTTCTCGTTGTCCAGGTTTTCCTGCCTCTTCATCAAGGCTGCGGAGCCTAGCTCAATCGTGTTCGGGCCAAGCATCAGCGGCTCCCTTGCGTCATTGTCCTCGCGGTTGCCTGACGTGTAGCCAAGCACGACCGCGGTTTCATTGCCCTGGTTGAATATGGTCACGCGCTCCTTCCCGTTGACGGCTATCGTGCTTATCGGCCTCTTGACCCCTTTCCTGACTGAAACCGTGCCGTCCGCATCGTTATCATGCCACACCTCGAACAGGGGATTGCCCCAAAGGACCTGGTAGTATTCGGCGTAATTCGCCCTGTGCGGGATTGTCTTCGTGTAATAAGGGCCTATCTCCTTGTACGGAATCACGAAAATGTCGAAGTTCCTTGAGTTGTACTGTATTGAGGTGACGGAATATGCAGGCCTGCTTATGCCTTTTGCCTCGTCAATGTATTTTCCCCAGACGTCGGATATGCTGTAGTGCATTATCTCCTTTACGAGCTTGCCGTCCACGAAGGCGAAATTGCCCCTTACCTCCAGCCTGGGGCTTTCCAGTATTATCATGGGTTTACTCATCCTTGAACTTGACTATGTCCCTGTGCTTTATCTCCTTTTTCACTTTTGAAAGGAGCGCAAGCAGCAATAGGCTCGCGGTCTCTCCCTCCTCCTTTATCAGGTTGATGCTCTGCGCCCTTTCCCCAAGCTTTTCCATGAAGTTGTCAAGCTCCCTGCGGAAGGGCGTATTCTCAAAGCCGGGGTTGGACTTGGAATATTCGCGCGCCAGCTGCTTGACGAAGCCAATCTGCTTCTCTATCTTCTTGGCCTCCTCGCCGAGCTTCTGGTCGTTGTGCCTAATCCTGTCGAGGACGTCCTCCACTTTCGGCAGCAGCACGCCCCATTCCAGGGACGAGAGCTTTTCCACCTCTTCTTCTCGGGTTTTTTCCATCATGCTGGAATATGGCGAAAATGGAATAAAAGGTTTTGCTTTTTGCGGCCTGTGCGGCGGCCAAGCTTCATATAGCGGACAATGAGGGCCCTTCTTTCAGGATGCCGGACCCAACAGTAATAATATAGGATGCAATGCAGGCATGGCCACAACTTGCCCCTTCTTCTTTTCTCAGAGCTTCTTTTCCTTTTCTATGACCTCATCCAGGATTTCTGAATGTATGTACCTCTTTCCGCCTATCTTTATGAAGGGGATTCTTCCCCTGTCCAGCCTCCTCTCAAAGGTGTTCTTCCTTATCTTTATGTTGCTGTCGTGCATCTGCTGTATCGCTTCGGCAACGCTGTGGTAGTTCCTGCTCACGTGGATGAGGCTGTCAATCGCTTCCTTGGGTATGTACCTCCTGAAGCCGACCTTGATGGACGGGATGACCTTCTTCTCTATCCTTCCGACAAATGCCCTCATCTCGACGTCCGGCTCGTATTTCCTGTACGCGTCGTAGGCCTCCCTTATGTTGTAGAAGTTGCCTTTTGTCGAGAGAAGCTCCTCCAAAAACTGCATCGGTATGTATCTTTTCTTTCCGAACTTGTATGACGGGACGGTTCCCCTCTCGACCCTTCCGCCAAAGGCCCTGAACATGATGTCGTATCCCCTTGACTTTAGATAGGAATAGGCTTCCTTTATCGGGAGCAGCCCCATGGACTTGAACTCGCTGCTCTTGGTTCCGGCCTGCCTGTACGCCTTGTCGGCCTCCTTGGCTATCTTGCCCACAGAAGACATGATTGACGCAAGCTTGTTCGCCTTTTCGTTGTACATCCTCTCGGAGTCAAGGTTGTTGTACCGTTCAACCCATTCATCGGAAATGACCTTGTCAATGACGATAGCCTTGCGCCTTCCCATGGTTTCACCTTTAAATTTATGACTGATATATATTATCCTCCTCTTGTTTATAAATGTTTCCATAATCTCTTGCTATAACCAACAGTTATAATTAGTGTTCCTTTTTGAATGTTTCTATTTTGCGCCGGTTTTTTCTCTACGCGTTCGGCAAACCGCGCAGCTTTGCGAAGCCGGCCGTGCCAAGGTCCGGATTCCGGTCTTCTTTGCCCGTCATTTATGTTAGCTTTTTAAACAAGACGCAACAAAAACCAATTGGATTGCCCATGCAAAGACCACATGAGTTTATGTATATGGGAATAATAGCCCTGCTCGTGTTGCTTAGCGCATTTTCCGTCATGAACCAGGGCACCGGCTTCACAGTTTCGGACATCGTTGACAACTCTTCGCTGGAGGGCGCGACTGCCAACCAAACCTACAACGAAACGCCAATTTTTAACGAAACGTCGCCCAGCGGGGAAAACGCCTCTATAATAGAGCAAAATGGGACAGAAGGGGCTTCAGGGGACGGAACCTCCGGGGCTTCAGCGAATGGAAGCGCGGAAAACGGAACAATTTCGGAAAACGCAACGAACACAACTGAAAGCGAATCCCTGGAAACCGGCAACGCATCACTGAATGAAAGCGCAGGGAACGAAACAGTCCCCGAGAACTTAACAGACACCACCAGCGAAAACGAATCCTCAACATCCGAGAACGGCACAGTCCCCGTTCAGAATGAAACCCCGCCTTCGCAGGAAAACGTTTCAGGCAACGCCAACGAGACGGTTTCTCCGCCAGGAAACGAGACCGCGCCCCCAGTGCAGCCACCGCCTGCCAAAAACAACAGCATAATGAGCGGCACATATTCATTGAATTCAATAACCGTGGTCTCCCCTGCAGACAATGCGCTTGTGAATGCCACCGCGCAGAATTTTGCATTCATTGCAGTGAGCGGCAGCGATTCGTCCTTCCCGTGCACGCTGCTTGTCGACGGCTCCCCGCGCGGCTCCAACGCCAGCGTGGACAACAATACCCAGGCGTCAATAACGGCAAGCCCTGAACTTGCGGAAGGAAATTACGTTTGGCGCATAAACTGCACCGATTCAACAGGCAGCATGGAAAGCGCATTATATAATGTCAGCGTCGACACGACTGCGCCGGAAATCCAGTTTGTGCCTCCTACGGAATCTTCGGGCTCCTACATAAACAGGAACTATGCCGCGGTCAACGTATCCGTAAGCGACACTAACCTAAACGGCTTTGTCCTTTATTTCTATCTACCGAACGGCTCGGTGCTCACGAGCAGCAGCGGCTTCTCACTGTGCTACCAGGAATTCGCCAACCAGTCAACGCCATGCGGTGGCGTAGCCAATGGCAATGCCTACCAGGACATGGGGGCATGGAATGACGGCAACTGGGCTACGGATTCAGGAGAGGCCAACGAGTGGTTCAACTATACAGTGCCGGCTGGGGCGCTGAACGCAACGCTGAGAATAGCGCCAATAAAGGACAGCAGCGGCAACGCCGTGGAATTCAATTATTCGGTTCCGGGCGATTGCCTGGCAACAGGCTTTGCGTATTTCACGCTCAACTATATTGACGTGTGCACAAAGCCGATGAATCTCTTTTACACCATTTCCTGCATGAATTCGCCCTCAGGAAACATGGAAACATTCGTCAACCATACATATTCCACGACGTGCTCAAGAACATTCCCCCATGCCCATGCCGCGTTCTTCGAGGAAGCGATGCTCTGGGCCATGAGCGGCGGCGCAAACGCCTCCTTTGCGAACTTCACCGGCCTTTCCGACGGGCTGTACAGGTTCAATGCAACTGCCTCGGACTCGGCAGGCAACTTCAACAAGACGGAGACAAGGAACGTGACCATAGACACAGTGGCGCCGGCGGTCTACTTCATCCCAGCGACTCCGAATTCGTCAACCGTCACCGGCAGCACGACCCTCAGGGTAAATGTCTCGGCTTCGGATTCCGCGTTTTCCAACATAACAGTTTTCCTGTATTCAGGGATTGGCGCCCTGCTCAACACGAGCACAGGCACGTCTTCCAATTACACCGCGGTCTTCTCCGGCCTGGGCAGCGACACATACTACTTCAACGCAACGGCCTACGACAGGGCGGGAAACCACAATTCCACGGAAACGAGGAACATAACCATAAACGGCGCGGGCCCGTCGATAACAGCGTTCGCCTCAAGCCCATACAATGGGATGATACCCTTCAACGCCACGCTCACGTGCAACTTCAGCGACGCCAACCCAAGCAATGCCACAATCTACCTGGACGGCGCCGCGCTGCAGATGTACAACAGCTCGGCGACCTCATGGCATGCAAACGCGACAATCGCTGAAAAGGGCGTGCATCAGGCATACTGCATCGCCTACAACACGCTGGACCAGTCCACGCGCTCGCCCAACATAACCATAAACGCGTCCAACTTCTCCGCGTCCTTCTCAAGGGACTTTGACGACGTCATGATAGGCCCGTCAATGCCGGCAGACGCCAACTACAGCTCCAACTTCACCGTAACGGTTTCGGTCAACGCGAGCGGAAACGCGAGCAACGTCTTTGCTACGGTGACGTACGCGATACCGGACGGCCCCAACATAACAAGCGTAGGCGTGGCAAACGCAACCGGCCAGCAGGCCGCATTCTCGAACTACACGTCTTCCGGGACGCATTACGTCGTTTTCAACACCTCGGCGTTCAACGGCTCTGCCAGCCTTGCGTATTACATCAGGTACAGCGAGCCCATGTTCAATGCCAGATACAATACAGATGGCATTTACAGGCTGCTCAACATCTCGCGCGGCTTCAATGCCTCATCACCGGCAATATACGTCAATGTCTCAATAAATCCAGTCGGCTCATGGAACCCGTCGTCATCAAGGGCCGTGCTTGAAATATTGCAGGGCTCAAACTGGACCGATGTAGGCAACTTCTGCCCGCTGCAGAACTACTCTTCATACGGCATATTCAGCGTGATAACGGATGGCATTGTTTCGGGAAACAAGACAAGGCTGAACTTCAGCTACGACCTCAGCCAGGCGCAAAGCTTCGCATTCAGGATAAGCACTGCCGACGTTGCGGAGAACGCCTCATGCAACGTCTCAACGAACGAATCGGCCAATGTCACGCCTTCTTTCGTGAGCTTCGTCCCTCCGACGCCTGACAACGGCTCCGCAACATCAGAATCCAGCATAGCCATAAACGTGTCCCTGACTAAGAACGCAAGCCTCTGCGCGCTCAACATAACCGGCGGCGCGCTCTGGTCCAACATAAGGCACCTCAACATAACCGGCGGCCAGTTTGACTACAATGCGTCATATGGAGTCAACAACTACAGCTCATTTTTCATGAATGCGCGCATGCCGGTATCCTCTGGCGGATACCATACATGCTACCTGCTCAGCAGCGGCAACTCGACATGCTACGGCAACTCGTTCTGCAACGAAAACTTCCCGTGCGTTGGCAGCAACGGCCAGGCAACCAGCTACACGGGCGGCAACGCCGTTACGGTCACTGCGGGCGATGCCTTCACCTGCTACCTGCTCTCAAACGGCAACTCGACATGCTATGGCGACAACGGCAACGGCCAGTCAAACAGCTACACGGGTGGCAATGCAGTCGCGGTTGCCGCAGGCCTCTACCACATCTGCTACGTGCTCAGCAGCGGCAACGCCACATGCAAAGGCGAAAACTGGTTTGGGGAGGCAAATACAAATGCATACACCGTCGGCGACGCCATTGCAGTTGCCGCAGGCGAATACCACACCTGCTACCTGCTCTCAAACGGCAACTCGTCCTGCTACGGCTACGACGACGGCGGCGACGCAACCCCATACACCGGCGGCGACGCAATCGCCGTTTCCGCAGGGGGATACCACACCTGCTACCTGCTCAGCAGCGGCAACTCGGTATACTACGGCTACACCGGCTACGGCCAGGCCGCCAACTACACCGGCGGCGACGCAATCGCCGTTTCCGCAGGGGGATACCACACTTGCTACCTGCTCAGCAGCGGCAACTCGGTATGCTACGGCGACAACGGCTACGGCCAGGCCGCCAACTACACGGGCGGCAACGCCATCGCAGTCTCTGCAGGCGCCCGTCACACCTGCTACCTGCTCAGCAGCGGCAACTCTATCTGCTACGGCGACAACGGCGATGGAAAATCAACTAACTACACCGGCGGCAACATAAGGCTGCCCCCACTATCCATAAAAAGCATGCAGATAAACAACGCCGATGCAGGCACAACGGCCAATTACACGCTGATGAATCTCAGCGACGGGAAAATCACCTATTCCGTGACCTGCATTGACACGTCCGGCAACTCAAACACCAGCGAAACCCGGACCTTCTGGGTTGTGCTCAGCCTTGCCATATCCAATGTCGCGGGCATTGCGCTGCTTGGCGACACAAGCGCAATGGTCAACTGGACGACAGACAAGGCCGCGAACTCAACCGTCAGCTACGGCACGACAACCGATTTCGGCAACAGCACCTCCAATGCCTCGTTCTCAACGTCGCACAGCATAACGCTAACCAGCCTCACGCCCATCACCCTATATTATTATAATATTACATCATGCGCAAGCACCGGCCTGTGCAACACCAGCGGCCCGTTCAATTTCACCACCGACGTAACCCCGCCGGGCATGACATTCATCCCCCCGACGCCGCCAAACGACAGCGCCATAGCGGATGGCAATGCAACCATAAACATAAGCGTAACCGAGAACGTGAGCGACTGCACGCTCAACACTAATGATATGCCGCCATTGGCAAACCCGACCATGGCCGCAGGCGACAGGCACACCTGTTATGTGCTCAAAACCGGCAACTCCACCTGCTTCGGCGACAGCGGCTCCGGCCGGACAACCAACTACACGGGCGGCAACGCCGTTACGGTCACTGCGGGCAACGACTTCACCTGTTATGTGCTCAACACCGGCAACTCCGCCTGCTATGGAAACGATGACCACGGCCAGGCAGATGCATATACCGGTGGGGATGCGATTCAGGTTTCGGCTGGAGCCAACACTGCATGCTATCTTAATTCAAGCGGCGACGCCACCTGCCTAGGCGCCAGCCCGGCACAGTCATACTCAGGAGGGGATGCGATTGCAGTGGCAAACGGCTATGACACCACCTGCTACCTGCTCAGCGACGGCAACTCCTACTGCATCGGCGGCAACTTCTTTGGCCAGGGCAATTCTGACGGGATTTCTTATGCCGGCGCGGACGCAGTCAGGATTGCGGCGAGCAAAGCCGGCTCCGAGGCCCGCGTCTGCTATGTTTTAAGCAACGGCAGCGGCTTGTGCTATGGCGATATGCCTTACACCGGCGGCTACGGCGCCACGCACTCAAGTCCGGAATACCAATATTCTGGCGAAGACGCAATCGGAGTTTCCACAGGAGGCAATAGCGGCCCTGTCTGCTATCTCCTCCGCAGCGGCAACTCAATTTGCTATGGCGACAACAGCTACGGCAAGGCAACAAACTATACGGGCGGCGACGCCGTAGCAGTTGCAGTAGGCAACTACCACACATGCTACATGCTTAGAAACGGCAGCTCCACCTGCTACGGCTACAACGGGGACGGCACCGGAGAGGCAACCAGCTATACCGGCGGCAACATAAGGCTGCCTCCACCATCCATAAAAAGCATGCAGATAAACAACGCCGATGCAGGCACAACGGCCAATTACACGCTGATGAATCTCAGCGACGGCATTCATCCCTATTCCGTGACCTGCATTGACACGTCCAGCAACTCAAACACCAGCGAAACCCGGACCCTTTACGCCGCGTTCAGCCTTGCCATTTCCAATGTCGCGGGCAGGGGGCTCCCGGGCGACACAAGCGCAATGGTGAATTGGACGACCGACAAGCCTGCAAACTCAACCGTAAACTACGGCACGACAACCGATTTCGGCAACAGCACCTCCAATGCCTCGTTCTCAATGTCGCACAGCATGAACATAACCGGCCTCACGCCCCGCACACTATATTATTATAATGTCAGCTCGTGCACCGCTGCCGGCCTGTGCAACGAAAGCGGGCCGTTCAGTTTCACCACGGACATCACGCCGCCATTCATCAATTTCACTGCGCCGACGCTGGACAACGGCTCCACAATAGGGGCTGGCTATGCCACCATAAACGTGACGGTAAGCGAGAATGCCAGCTGCGCACTGGCAATAGACACCGCAAACACGCCCAGCTGCCCAAACGGCACGGTGGCATACTGGCAG
>JBGQMY010000017.1:0-29817 GCA_041500865.1 Candidatus Micrarchaeia archaeon
ATTATAGTCTCTGATGGCAATTTTATCGTAGTCGTAATAGCAGTCATCCTTCCTGCTTAGGTTGCTGATTTTGTCGCACATGTCAGGATTTCCACTGTTGATAGCAATCTTGTTGTATTCATAATAGCAGTCATCCTTCCCGCCTGAACCGCTAATTTCATCGCATATGCTGGAATTGCCAGATTTAATGGCAACTCTGTAATAACAATCATCCTTTACCCCCGGATTGCCGATTTTGTCGCAGATGCCAGGATTAATGTTGCCGTTGGCAACGCTTTTGTAGCAGCCGTCCTTCCTGCTTAGGTTGCTGATTTTGTCGCACATGTCAGAATTATTGGTGTAAGTGGCAATCTCATTGTAACCGGCATAGCAATCATCCTTTATCCTTGGATCGCTGATTCTTTCGCAGATGTCCAGGTCAACGCCTTTGCTCATAGTTGCGTCGTAGCAATAGTCCTTTTTGCTCAAATTGCTGATTTTGTCGCAGAATGTATAATTATAGATTAATGCAAGTTCGAAGCTGCAGTCGTTTCTACCGTCAGTATCGCTGATTCTTTCGCAGATGGTTGTATCATTGCTCTTCATTATTACTCCGCCATAACAGTTTCCTTTGCCGATGCTATTAGCACCAGTGGCACCGGCATAAGTGACTGCCGGGACTACTGCCTCACACACAGACGGATCCCCTGTTGCCAGGGCATAATCAATATAGCAAAAATCCCTGGCGCAATCGACAAGGGAATGGCCCCAGAAACACTTATCCGTAGCAGCAGGATAAGTCTCGTTTATGTTAGTCGCATTTATTGCCCCGCACTTGGCCTGCACTGCCAACAGATTGGCATCCGGAGCCGACTGCTTAACCGGGCTCAGGCAGCCGAAAAACAGAACCATCAGGAAAATGCACGCCCAAACCCTTATTTTCATTCGATTACCGAATATGATAAGAGCTTGCTGTATTTATAAATATTGCCGTTTTGACGTGAGCGGCGGCGCTGTGCTCTGTTTTTAACCCCTTTTGCACACAATGGCGGCATGCAGGAAAGGAAGGCGCCCAAAAGGCATGCGCAGGCAAAGAAGCCTTCAAATCGTTCATGCCGAATTTCAGGGAATGCGCAAGCCAGTAGCGTTTTAAACGCTTTAGGCTAACTTATATCGTGGTCTCGGAAGACAAAGTCAAGGAAGAGATACTTGCCGCGCTTTCAACAGTCATAGACCCGGAGATTGGCATAGACATCGTCAACCTGGGCCTGGTCTACGGCGTTGAGGCTGACCTGAAAAACAGCAAGGCAACTGTCCGCGTGACAATGACGACCCCGGCATGCCCGCTCCTTGGCGCCATACTCTCGGACATAGAAAGGGCGCTGGGCGAGGTCAGTTCGGTCAAAGACATCATCGTAAAATTGGTCTGGGACCCGCCATGGGACCAGTCAAGGATGAGCGAAAAGGCGAAGCGCATGATGGGCGTCCCTGAAGAAGAAAGCCAGGGCGCCGGCAAATAGTCAGACGCGCTTGAACGCAATGAGCCCGCTCTCTGTTTTTGCGAACCTGTAATTGAGCAAAAGGTATTTCTTCTGCATCAGGCTTCCGCCCTTCTCAATGTTCTCCCTTATGTCGCCTTCAGGCAGCTCCCCGCACAGCCCGACCGCGTATTCAAGGCCGTTCCTCTTTGCCTCCATCTCCCTTTCCTCGACAAGCATCTCTATTATGCCCCTGCCCTGGTACTCGTTGAGCACGGCGACCTCCTCCATGTAAAGGGCGTTCGCCTCCTGCTCGGTGTCAAACGTCTTTTCCGCCCTGTCAAAATGGACGGGCCACGCCAGGCCCACGCCGACTATGAACTTTTCCACGTATGCGCCGTAGCTGCGCTCTTCGCCTATTATCTCCTTTATCTGCTTTATCTCATTCGTCCCTATCTCGAAAAGCGCGCTTCTCATCAATCCGACAACGTCGTCGATGTCCTCTTCAGTCAATTTCTTTATCTGCGCGCTTTCGTTGCTGGCGATGATGTTCAAATCCTCAAGCAGCGCCTTCCTTTTCAGGGCGGAAGGGGCCTCAAGCTTCTTTTCCTTGCGCTTTTCCTCCTCCTTTTCCTCCTGGACCATGCTTTTGACGTTAAACTGTTTTGTTTTAAAACGTTGCCCCGCCTCATGCCACCATGAGGGAGATTTTTCCAGGCGTCTTCACGGACGGAAGGAGAATATTCACGATAAATGCCGTTCCTGGCAGGAGCGTCTATGGGGAAAAGCTTGTCCGCCAGGGCAGCACGGAGTTCAGGGAATGGGACCCTTTCAGGAGCAAGCTCTGCGGCGCCATAAAGAAGGGGCTGAAGACCTTCCCGTTTTCAAAGGAGAGCAAGGTCCTTTATCTTGGCGCATCCACAGGCACGACGATAAGCCACCTTTCAGACATAATGTACGAGGGCGAGATATACGGCATAGAGGTGTCTCCGTTAATGGGCGAAAGGCTCATGGAGCTGGCGGAAAGAAGGACAAACATAATACCTGTCATGGCCGACGCAAGGCACGTGTCGGAATACGCCGAGATACCGGAAGTGGATGCAGTCTACCAGGACGTGGCGCAGCCGGACCAGGACAGGATACTCGCGATGAACGCGAAAAAGTTCTTGAAGAAGGGCGGCATCGCCATGCTGTGCGTGAAGAGCCAGAGCATAGACGTGACGATGGACCCGAAGAAGGTTTTCGCAATCGTTGAAAAGAACCTTTCAAACGATTTTGAGATAATTGAAAAGTTTTATTTAGAGCCGTATGACAAGGAGCACGAGTTCCTTGTGCTGAGGCTGAAGTGAAACGTAATCCTGTGTGCATCGCTGCCTTGTGTCTAAAAATAAGCGCAAGTGGATGTTTTAAATAGTTTGCTGCCAAAAGAAAATGTGGGCAAATACTGCTTTTTTGGAAAAGTAAACGCCAAGGGACGGCTGCCATCCCTATGCAAAAGGGCAGTGCAGCACGATTTTCAATAAATACAAGGCATTACGCCGCGCCGAAAACCTGAGAATCGGGCATGTTTTTATGACATTGGCCAATAGCTTTTAATTAACACTGTCCGAAATCAAAACATGGCTCAGCCGTTCAGGAAGGGCAGGGTAAGCCTGGGTTCAGTCATCGTGTCCATCTTTGTGCTGCTCATAGTCCTGTTTGCAATCCTGATACTGTTGGTTGTAGCATACTATATCTTCTTTGCTGGCCCTGATATTTTCTTCGCGCCCCCCAGCGCAAGGGAAATCTCAATCTCCGGCCGCGGGCCCCTTGTGGACTCGCAAATCAATTTTTACATACTTAACGACGATGGCACAAAGGGCGCGCTTGCAGGCAACGCAACCTCCGGAAGCGACGGGGTGTATTTCGCAACAGTCAACGCCGCGCAAGGGGACTTCCTGCTTGCAGAAGCCGCAAACGGCACCTACGCAGACGGCGTCAACAAGACAAGGCGCATGAAGCATTCAGAAGTCCTTACTGCCGCGGCATCTGCCGAAACCGATGACATTCTAATGACAATAACGCCGCTCACGCACATGGCGGCAACAAGGGCAAGGGCGCTTGCTGCCAACAGCACCCCGCTTTCAACTGCAGTTCCTTCAGCAAACATTGGGGTCGCGCGCCAATATGGGCTTGTGGATATAATCCAGATACAGCCTATTCTTCCTGACGACGAGGACTGGCTTTCAAGCGCCGACATGGACGAACGCAACTATGCGCTTGTGCTAGCCGGCATATCAACAGAGGCGGAAACGCTTGACGTAAGCACGGTTGGGCTTGCTGATGCGCTTGCCGATGACGCAAGCGACGGCATCCTTGACGGGAAGGACAGCGGGGAACCCATCTCAATGGACACATTATCAGACAGCTCTGCGCGGCTTGACCCAGGGGCGGGCATAGCAGGCGTGCAGAACGGCATTGCAGCAGCCCCGGTTGCGCCGAACATTAAGCCGAACCAGGCAAATTTGGCAATCCCCCTCCAGCCAGTGCCGCTTGGGATAAACGGTGCAGGAAAGTTCTATATCACGTCGACAATGCCGCCAGCGGCATTTGCAGGGGACGTATACAACGTGCAGCTTACGGCCCAGGGCGGAACGCCGCCCTACACCTGTTCGCTAGCTCCGAAAAACGCAGACCTGACTGTGTCCGCGCCGCCGGACTGGCTCCAGCTTGGGGCGGATTGCACGCTTAGGGGCAACGTGCCGCCATTGGTGGGCGGGAACACGATGACAATATCCCAGCCGTTCACGGTGCTGATGTGCGATTCCGCAAACGAATGCGGCGCTTTCGAGATTCGCATAACTGTCATCGGGCAAAAGCCGGAAATAGCGACGCATGAGGCAAGATGCTTCGTGAACGAGTTCTGCAACGAGAACATCGCGACTGCTGACGGCGGGCAGCCGCCGTACCACTTCAGGTCGGATTACCTCAGGGAAGGCCCGACGCCGATGGGAACGATAGTGGGCTTGAACGGGAACATCCGCGGAACCCCCACTGTCATGGGAACCTACAGCGTCGGCGTATGCGCCATAGACATGATTGGCGCATACTCGTGCGGCCACGCAACAGTCAGGGTGGTCTCGTCTAATGCAACACTGTACCTTAAGAAAACGGGAAGCGGCACAGGCAAGGTCTATGCAAACCCGTACAACAAGGACAACGTCTATGCAAACGGCGTTACGGTCACGCTTACGGCAACAGCCGATTCCGGCTCAACGTTCATTGGATGGGGAGGCGATTGCGAAGGCGCTGCTTCCGACAAATGCACGCTCCTGATGAACGGGGACAAAAGCGTTGAGGCGCAGTTCGACAGCAACGGCTCGTCTAATGCAACACTGTACCTGAAAAAGACGGGAAGCGGCACAGGCAAGGTGTACGCAAACCCGTACAACAAGGACAACGTCTATGCCAACGGCGTTACGGTCACGCTTACGGCAACAGCCGATTCCGGCTCAACGTTCATGGGATGGGGGGGCGATTGCGAAGGCGCCAGCTCTAGCAAATGCACGCTCCTGATGAACGGGGACAAAGACGTGGAGGCGCAGTTCGACAGCAGCGGACAGCAGCCGAGCGGCGAGATTTCTGTCAAGATAGACACGGGCAGGTGCGGAGCAGCGAACGGCGAGGTATACGGTCCTGTCGGCACCGAGCTTATGGTTTATTATGGAAGCGGGCACGGAACCGGCTACCCGGTCAGCTCTATAAATTGCGGCAAATGGACGCCTGGCCCTGACACACAGTACCAGTGCCAGCGCGGGGACAACGACCCATACGGGACCGGATGGGCCGCGCTGACTTGCCAATCGTGCAGCTACGGCGGCTCCATTAGCGCGGTCGTCTATGCCCCATCGTCCTATGTCCTCATCTTAGGCGCCGACAACATGATGGAAGAGGCAAATGCCAATTTCCCGTGCAGATGACGCCTTATGGTTAGGCCGGGGCCTTGCCATTTGCCTTACGTTTATAAACCAGGCAATGCAAATGCCTATTGTGGTCAACATGGAAAAGATACACATTGCTTTTGTTATGTTAGCGCTGCTCATGTTCTCTTTCGGGTGCACGGGCCTGGCAAGCGACACCGAGAGCCTCATCGGAGGCGGAAGTACGGTAAGCACGGGGGAGACAGGCATGCCGAGCGCGGTTGCGCCTGGCTCTTATAAGTCTGTGCCCAGCCCAACGGATCTGGCTGGCACTGTCCAGCAGGACCAGATGGTCATAAAGACAGGCACTGCCGAGATAGATGTTCCGGAAGGCAAGATAGCCGAGAGGTACGCCGCGCTGCAGGCGATGGCAAAGCAGTACAGCGGCGACATTGAGTCTTCAAGCTATTACGAGAGTGACTCCGGGAAAACGCAGTACGTGACAGTAAGGATAGACTCCAGCAGCTTTGACACGTTCACAGGAAGGCTGTCCGAAATAGGGACGGTAAAGAGCTTCTCAAGCAACAGCGAGGACGTGACGCAGCAGTACATTGACATAAGCGCCAAGCTCCAGAACCTTATCGCGTCAAGGGACAGGCTGCTTGCGCTCTACAACACAACCGGAAACCTTAGCGACATAATAATGCTGGAAAGGGAGATAGCGGACGTGCAGTACCAGATAGACTCAACGACGCAGCAGAAGCTGTATTACGAGAGGCAGTCCGCAAAGGCGACAGTAAGCGTAACGCTTTCCGAGCCGCTTCCTGTTGTGGACAAGACGCTCCTGGACCCGTTCTCGCAGCTTGCGAACTTCTTCATCGGAAGCCTTGCGGCAGGGGTCACGCTTGTCGTGATAGCTGCAGGATTCCTGCTTCCGCTTGCGTTTGCGCTGTTTGTGGTCTGGAAAATCGCGGCTTGGATATGGTCCAAGACGAGGAAAAGATAATTCTTTTTTAATTTTCCTTTTTTCTTTCAATCGGCTGCATGAGCGGGAGCCAGCAGCATTTTTAACCTCTTTCATGCACAAATAAGCCATGGATTCAGCTTTCCGCAAGCCTGGCCCAGGAGGAGCCGGCGCATGCAAATCCCGCAGCAGGCCTGTTGCAAAAGCCCTTTCAGCGATGAAGCTCGCATCTGACGCATGCAAGGCAGCGGGCCGCGGCATTGCCCGCATGGCGCACCTTAAGCATTATGGCCCAGACGCTGCATTTGGCAGGGCCATGCATAGGCTGGAGCTCGAATCGCGCAGGTCCTGGCTGCTGAACAAAAAAATGGAAAGGGCGAAGCAAAGGGCGTTCGCCGCGTTGGCCGCGGAGCATCCGGAATTCAGCGGCCTGCCCGAGGAAAGGATGATGCTGAAGCTGGCGGCCCTGTCCTCAAAGGACGGCATCGGCCTTTGCGACAAGGACATAATCAATGCCCCGGACGATGAGCTGCTTTTCAAGGCATGGTCAGCCAAATACGACCCTTTCATGATGCAGACAGGGCACGACAGGGCTGTCGGCAGCCTGCTTAGCCAGCTGGTTGAGGCAAACAGGATTTTTGCGGCAAGGGACCTGCCCCAGCTTCTGCATAACGACTTGCTTGAGGCCAGCGCAGGCACGGGCACTGTGATAAGGCTGCTTCATGAGGCGCTTGGCAACGAATCCGTCCGCATGCGCTTCACGCACAATGAAAGGTCGGGGCACATGCAGTCCATAGCGGAGCATGGCGCGCTTGCGCAAATAAAAAAGCAATGCAGCTTCACCAATTTTGACATCAGGGATTTGGGCAGCGGATTCAGCGCAGATTCATTCGGCACGGTCCTGCTTTCGCAGACATTGCACCTGATTGTGAGCAGGAAGCAGCTGGAGCGCGAGAAAGACGCGTCATATCCTTTTTCGGATGACGACACAATGCAGCATCCCGCGGAAAAGCGCAAGGCGATGGAGGCGCTGTTCAGGCTTGTCCGGCCGAATGGCACGTTTGTCGTCATAGACGAATGGCCGCCGCAGTTCAGCGGGGAGGCGTCCACGCCCTTTGATGCAGCCATTGACCGCCTTTTCATGAACGTGTTCAGGCCGTTGTTTGGGAAGGAAAGGCTTTACGATATCATGGGGGCCATGCCAGGCGCAAGGCTGGTTGCGGACCTGAAGGCGAACATAGACCAGAAGCACAGCATGAGCATGCTGGTATACCGCAAGGAGGATTGCGCGGCAGGAAAAAAGCCCGGCGCCATGCTTGGCAAGGACGATGCGCTGGAGCTTGGCATTGGACTGTTCCGGGCCATGGACCCTTTTGTTGCAGGCGCCATGAACAGCAGGTTCATTGAAAACGGCTTGCCGCAAAGGCTCTTTCCGATGGAAAAAACAGGTCCGTTCCGCATGGCGCCAGGAAGCATTGCCCCGCCTTTCAGGAAGCACGGATGCGTGCTTGTGCACGGCATGCCGCACGGCATGGCAGAAAAGAGGCGCAATTCGCTGTATGGGCGCGCGCTGGGAACGGTAAGGCCCGGCGGCTCGCTGATAATAGCCGAAGACGGCCATCCGCCTGCCGGCCATCCGCGCCCCCTGTTTGACGAGCACGAGGCATACGGCCTTTACGAGGAGCTGAAGTTCAATTCTGATGCGGGAATATGGCCAGGCGGCATGCTCGCAATCCCTGTCCGGGAAGCTCCGGGCTGCCTTTACATGAGGCAATACTGGAAATGATGTTTGTCTGCCGCGGCGCAACGGTTAAAAAATCAGGGGTCTCTATGCTTTCATGGCAATTCCGATTAAGCCAATCAGCATAAAGGGCCTCGCCATTGCTGCGGCGCTTGTTTCTGCGCTTGAGTCTGCTCTTGTGTGGTCCGGGCTTTTGCAGCCCGTGCTCTCGTATTCACTTGGAAATGTGGTTTTTTCGCTTTCGAGGGCCGCGCTTGCGGCGTATGCGGGCATATTGGTTGCCGGCAATGGGCTGAAACAATCTGCGATTGCCGGGGCAAAGGTCATGCTTTCAGGAACGCTGGTGCTGTGCGCTGCCGCGCTGGTTGGCCGTTTCGCCTCATTCCCGACACTTCTTGGGATTTCCGCAGGAATGCTCCAGTTTCTGATAGTCCTTGCCATTGTCCTGATAGGGAACACGGCGCTGGGCGCAATCCTAGGCGCGCTGGCATGGCACATTTCTCTAAAGTTCAGGAAGTGAATATTATCTATTCTTCATAATTGTTCAGCGCCTCGCCCAAAAGCCTCAGCGCCGTGCCTATACTACCAAAGGATGTCTTTTTCACCACTTTTTTTATGGCTTCCAAAGTTTCGCGCTTTGTTGCCTGGCTTGTCATCAGTATAGCGTCAACTCCGCTTACGCCATCACCGTAATTATTGCCCATCTTTTCGATAATCATCATCGTAATATCAGCAACAGCATCGGCGATTTCGACAGGCGTCAGGTCCTTTTCCGGCTTTTCGCCAGCAGAGGAATCCAGCGGCTCGCGCTTTTTGAATGCCCTTTTTTGTGCCGTATCTCTGGCATTGCTGCGGCCCGCACCCTTCTTTGCCTGCATTGGAGCCCCGTCCATAGTATGTATTTTGCCAATAAGGGTTTATATAGATATGCCACACCAGCCCAAACTCCTACACACAATTAAAAAGCCGCCTAACCCAGCCCATTTATAAATTTTTCACCAGAATAGCCAAAAGCACATTATATAAGGTGTTTATCGATGAAATTCCCGCAGGAAGTCATGAGGTACTGCCCGCACTGCAACGCAAGGACGCTGCACAAGGCAAAGGCCGCGTCAAAGGGCAAGGTCAGCGCGTTCTCGTTCGGAACCATGAAGCACGCAAAGAAGCTCAGGGGCTGGGGCGGAAAAAGGGCAGGCCAGAAGGAAGTCAAGAAGCAGGGCAAGAAGCAAAAAGTGATACTGACGTGCACGGCATGCAACAAGAAGCAGGAGTGGGTGTGCCACAAGAGGACCAAGAAGAAAATCGAGATAGTCAAGAAGTGATGATATGGCAACCAAGTTCATGAAGATAAAGTGCTCAAAGTGCGGAGAGGAAAGGACGGTTTTTTCGCATTCCAACAAGGACATATACTGCGAGAAATGCAAGGCGCACCTCGTGCAGCCGAAAGGCGGGAAGGCGCAGCTTGTTGACGCTGAAACGGTAGAGGAATACAATGGCTGACATCAAGGAACTTAAACTTCCGCAGAAGGACGAGCTTGTTGTCGGCGAAGTGAAGAAAGTCCTTAATTACGGCGCATTCTGCTCCCTTCCGGAGTATCCCGGCGTTGACGGCTTCCTGCACGTGAGCGAGGTCGCGAGCAAGTGGATACGGAACATAAACGAGTATGTCAGGGAGAACCAGAGGGTTGTCATCAAGGTCATAAACGTGGACCCTGGCAAGAACGTCGTTGACGTTTCGCTGAGGCGCGTGAACGACAACGAGAGGAAGCAGGTTTTGGAGTTCTTTGACAGCAACCAGAAAGCGGAGAGGATGATTGACGTTGCGTCCAAAAAGACCAAAATCAAGGTCCCGGACAACATCGTGGCCGAGATACTGAAAACATACAGCTCAGTCTACGACTTCGCATACGACGTTTATGAGAAGGGCGAGAGCGTGGCTGAGAAGGCCGGCATGCCGAAAAAGCTTGCAGCCGCCTACCATGAGCTGGTCCAGGCATCGCTGAAGCCGTCAAAGGTCACGGCCAAGGCCGAGGTAAAGGCCGTCTCGCTGCAGCCAAGGGGCGTGGAGGACATAAGGGCCGTGCTTTCGGGCGCGGAAGGCGCGTCAATAAAATACCTCGGCGCACCGCGGTACATGATTATCATAGAGGATGAATCGTTCAAGCAGGCCAACAAGAGGATGTCCGCGCTCCTGGCGTCAATGGAAAAGAAGGCGAAATCCTTTAACGTCGAAATGGAATACGAGCTAATGAAAAATGAATGAAATCCTCAATCGGCTAAGGAGGTGCGCCGTTTGCGGTGCATACACGATGCGCATCTACCACCACGGGACGCTCTCAACCAACGCCCACAGCCCGGTTTTTAAGCCTTTTGACAGATACGCAAAATATAGAGAGATTGAAAAGGGCGGATAACATGAACCACACCATGATAGTGGTCAGGAAAAAAATCCCGAAGATGAACAGGCCCGTGCTCCTTGTCGGCCTGCCAGGCGTCGGGTTCATAGGGCGCGTGGTTGCGAAATACATGATAAGCAAGCTCAACGGGGAGCGCTTTGCGGACATATACTCGCCGCACTTCCCGCCGCACGCCATAATGACCAGGAGCGGAATACTTAGGCTGATAAAGGACTCGCTGTACCTTGTGAGGACGAAGAACGCCGACGTCATCGTGCTTTACGGCGAGACGCAGGCGCTCAGCGCAGAAGGCCATTACGAGTTCGCGTCCCGCGTGCTGCACTTCTGCGAGGCGGAAAAGGTAAAGGAGATAATCACAATCGGCGGATATGCGACAGGAAAGCTGATAAAGGAGCCCAGGATATTCGGCGCGGCCAATTCCAGGTCATACATGGAGGACCTGAAGAAAAAAGGCGTAGTGTTCGGCGACTCATTCGGCGCCATAGCCGGCATAGCCGGCATGCTGCCTGCCATGGCAAAGTCAAAGAGGATAAGCGGCGTGTGCCTCATGGGCGAGACGCACGGCGGCTTCGTGGACGCGGTCGCGTCAAGCAAGATACTGGAGTTCCTCTCGTCCTATTTCGGCACGAAGATAGACATGGCGGAAATAGACAAGGCGGTGAAGATAAATGAGGACGTGATAAAGAAGGTTGAAGACGAGATAAAGAAGCAGCTCTCCGAAAACGCGTCCAAGCCAAGCTACATAAGGTGACTGCAATGGTTTCGCTGGACAGGGCAATAATAGGGCGGATAGTGAAGAACGGGGAGCATTTCGAGCTTTTCCTTGACCCGGACAACGCCTACGCATATATAGAAAAGAAGAAGCCGGACCTCAGGAACATACTGGTGAGCGAAGAGGTGTTCAAGGACGCAAAAAAGGGGGAAAGGCAGGGGCCCATGGCCGTAAGGAAGGCATTCGGGACCAATGACATATACGCGATACTCAAGGAGGTCTTCGACAGGGGCGAGGTTCAATTGACTACGGAGCAGAAGCACAGGATGGCGGAAGACAAGAAAAAGGCGATAATAGCGATGATAACCAGGGAGGCGATTGACGCAAGGACAGGTGCGCCGATACCCGACAAGAGGATTGAGCTGGCGATGGAAGAGGTCAGGTTCCACGTGGACCCTTTCGTGCCTGCAAAGGACCAGATGGAAAGCCTGGTCAAGCAGCTCAGGCTCAAGATACCCATAAAGTTTGAAAAGGTGAAACTGGACGTCAGGATACCGGCGGCGCATGCCTCCAGGGCGTATGGCGTTTTAAAATACTACGGTCTAAAAAGGGAGGAATGGACCCAGTCCGGGGATTTTCTTGGTTTGATAGAGGTGCCTGCTGGGATGCAGGCTGAAGTCATTGACAAGCTCAACAAGGCGACGTCCGGAGAGGTTCAGATAAAGGTCGAAAAATCACAGTAAAGAATCATAATAATGATTGACAGAGGTGCATTTGAATGAAGGAGATATATCTGCCGGGCGACAAGCTGCCGGCTTCCGTGCGCGTTTCGCGCCTGAACCAGAACGCAGTGAGGAAGCAGGGCAATGTGCTGTATGCCACGGTCGTGGGTTCAGTCAGCGACGAAATGTTCATGCCTTTTGAGATGGTTTACATCCCGAAGGAGGGTGATTCCATTGTGGGCATAGTTACAGGAAGAAGGAGCGTCGGCTATTTTGTTGACACAGGGACAGCCTACGAAGGCCTGATACTGTCAAGGGAGACGAGGATAGAGCTCAGCATCGGGGACATCGTGTGCGGCAAAGTGGACAGGGTGGAGGACGAGGACACGATAATAGTGTCCTACGCAAAGCAGCTGGAAGTTGGGCGCGTCCTTGACCTGCCTGCCTCAAAGATACCGAGGATAATCGGCAAGGAGGCAAGCATGATAAACCTGATAAAGAGCAGGACCGGCGTCAACATCTTTGTAGGCGCCAACGGCTACGTCTGGATAAGCTCAAAGGGAAAATTGGACAAGGCAATCCAGGCAATAACGATGATTGTCAACAAGGCCCATATGGAGGGCCTTACAGACGAGATAACAAGGTTCCTTGGGGAGGGGGATGTTCATGGGAACGCATAATCCGAATCTAAAGCTGATAAGCGACAGCGGGGAAAGGCTTGACAAAAGGGCCTTTGACGAACTGCGAAATATACGTATAGATGTTGGGGTGCTTGAAGGCGCCATAGGGTCGGCATTTGTTGAATGGGGCGAGAACAAGGTCATAGCAGGCGTTTATGGCCCAAGGGACGTATACCCAAAATTCCTTGCAAAGGCAGACAGGGCCATAGTCAGGACGATTTACTCGATGTCAACGTTTGCGTCGCTTGAGGAGCACGGCAGGGCCGGGCCCAACAGGAGGAGCAACGAGATATCCATGGTGCTTGGCGAGGCCTTTGAGAACGTCGTCATGATAGAGAAATTCCCGGCCAAGATGATAGACATGCACATAACCGTGCTGCAGGCCGCTGCTGGGACCAGGATAGCCGCGTTCCTTGCGGGCATAGCCGCGCTGATAGACGGCGGATTCCCGATGTCGGACATAGCGGCAGGCGTATCAGTCGGAAAAGCAGACGGCCATCTTGTCGTTGACCTGAACAAGGAGGAGGACAACTTCGGCCAGGCGGACATGCCGGTCGTCTACTCGTCTTCCGACGACATACTGCTGCTGCAGATGGACGGGAAGATGACAAGGGAAGAGGTCAAGAGCGCGCTGGAGATGGCGGACTCAAAGTCAAAAATAGTGATGGACATGGTAAGGAAAGCCGTTGGGGCCAAGTATGAAGGCGCAATCTCAAACAGGCTCAAGCTCTGAGGATGATGCTCATGGTTAAGGAAAGCGTTTTGAAAAGGATGAGGAAGGAGTTCCAGATTGAGGTCCTTGAAAGCGGCGTAAGGCCGGACGGCAGGGGCTTCCATGACTACAGGGAGATAAAGGTCACGCAGGACGTCATAAACACGGCAGAAGGCTCCGCGCTTGCCCAGATAGGGAACACGAAGGTGCTTGCGGGCGTCAAGCTGGCCATGCTTACGCCGTTCGCAGACGAGCCGAACAAGGGCGTGCTGATGACCGGGGCGGAGCTGCTGCCCATGGCGTCCCCTTATTTCGAGCCAGGGCCTCCTGACGAAAGGAGCATAGAGTTCAGCAGGGTCGTTGACCGCGGCATAAGGAGCGCGGAAATCGTTGACATGGAGAAGCTCTTTGTCGAGGAAGGCAAGGTGCTGGGCCTGTTCATAGACCTCTACGTGCTTGACTACGACGGCAACCTGTTTGACACGGGCACGCTCGCTGCAGTCGCTGCACTTAGGAACACGAGGATGCCCAAGATAGAGAACGGCGCGATAATAAGGGGCGAGTATTCCGGCCCGCTTGAGGTAAGGGGATCCCCGATATCCTCGACGTTCGTGAAGATAGGGAACTACATCCTCATAGACCCGGAGATGCACGAGGAAGGCGCGTCGGACGCCAGGCTCACCGTAACGGTATGCGACGACAACGTGGTTGCGATGCAGAAGGGCGGAAACGGGGGCTTCAAGAAGGAGGAAGTGCTTAACTTAATAAACATTTCTTTTGAAAAAAGGGATGTGCTGATGAAATACATCACAGGGTGAAGTTTATGCTAAGGACAGTGAGATTCGGAAGGAAAATAAGGGGCCTCTACAACAGCGCGCGGAACAGACAAAAATCCGGTTTTGAGTGCCCCAAGTGCGGAAAGGTAGGCAAGATGAGGAGGGAGTCGTTTGCAATCTGGTCATGCAAGTCCTGCGGCGCGCTTGTCGCAGGCGGGGCGTACCAGCTCACGACAGAGGCCGGGGAGACCATGAAAAGGGTCCTGTCCGCAGTCAAAAGGTGAAAAAGATGCCCAATTACAAGGTATGGCTTTCAGGCGAAAAGATAGAGATAAAGGACATAAAGAACTACACGTTGGCGCTTTCCGGCGCAAAGATACTGCTGAAGGAGAGGCCGCCGGTGGCAAAAGAGGTCTCCACAGATTGATTCTTGTCACTACTTCGCTGAGGCCCGGCAAAGATGCGAGGCTCCTTGCAAGGGGCCTTTCAAACTCCATTTTTGGCCTATACGTGAATAGGGGAAGCATGCCGTTTGACGCCGTCATAAGGAAGGCCGCATCCCTTGGATGCCCAACGGTTGCATTCGTGATGCCAA
Source organism: Candidatus Micrarchaeia archaeon (assembly GCA_041500865.1). Lineage (GTDB taxonomy): Archaea > Micrarchaeota > Micrarchaeia > Anstonellales > J096 > JAPLWW01. The sequence goes on from JBGQMY010000017.1 coordinate 14,676, forward strand.
GCCAAGAGGCGTATGAGATAAGGTTTGCTTCCGTTGATGGCGGATGGAGCTGGCTCCCTGAGGTTTTCAATGCCAAAGGGCATTCCCAGGCAAAAGTCGTGCGCAAAATCGGCGAAGTTTCGTCAAAATCAAGGAAGCTGAAAAACGTTTTTGGCCTTTGCGATTCCCCGTTCGGGGCGGAAAGGACCATATCCTACCAAAAGAAAAGGATTTCGGTCCTTGAAGGGAAAAAGGAGGTGTTCTGGGTTGAAGGGTCTTTCTCTAAGCGCTAGGATAACGGTCAACGGGGACAGGAAAACGCTGCTGGCAATGAAGAAAGCCATAATCGCGTCAAAGGGCGGAAGGATAAGGTCGCGCGTTTCGCTTGGCAAATCGCTTACGATAACGGTTGAGTCCCCTGACGCCACGGCGCTTAGGGCAGGTTTAAATACCTATCTCAGGATATTGCAATCAGTTGAGGGTTTCTCAAAAGGTGATTATTGATGGCTTCAGCAGACATTGAGGAAAAGGTCATTGAGTTCCAGAAGATGGAGAAGCAGCTTGAGATGTACATGGGGCAGAGATACCAGTTTGAGATGCAGCTGGCGGAGACGGCTGCGGCAATAGAGGAGATAACGAAGCTGGCAGACTCGGCCGAGATATACAAGTCAACAGGCGGATTCTTCGTGAAGACGGCAAAGGGCCCGGCGATTGAGGAGCTGAATTCCAGGAAGGCGCTTCTTGAAAGTCGTTCAAAAATGTTCAGGGAGCAGGAGGAAAAGCTCAAGGCGAACCTGACAAGGCTCGGCAAAAGCCTTGAGGAAGAGATGAAGGGCGCGAAATGAGCATGGACGATTTCGACGCGTTCTTCCGCAAATACGGAAAATCAAGGATTGCGTTTGTCGCCCACTCAAGGGCCGACATAGACAGCATATCGTCGGCATACGTGCTCAAGAAGAGGTTCAGGAACAGCGTTTTAGTGGTTCCGAACGACACCACCTATTCGGCAGGCAAGCTGATAGAGTCGTTTGGAATAAAGTTCGAAACGCTTGAAACGATAGACCTCAAGGAGTTTGAGGGCGTGGTTTCGGTTGACGCAAGCAACTACGGGCTTTTCGAGATAGACAAGTCCGTCAAGGTAGTCGCGGTCTTTGACCACCACCAGAAGGCGTACAACGGCTTTGAGGGCGAGTTCAACTTCATAGACTCCGACGCCAAATCCACTGCCGAAATAGTGGTCGGCATACTTGAAAGGGAGCTGGACAAGGAGGACGCGACGCTGCTGGGCGCCGCGATAATATCCGACACGTCGAGGTTCAAGTCAGCCAACAACGAGACGTTCGGCATGCTGTTCAAGCTGATAGAAAAATCCAAAAAGGACTATTCCGAAATGCTTGCGTTGGCCTATCCGCCGCTTCCGAACGACGAAAAGGTCGCGATACTGAAGGCGATGCAAAGGGTGGAGTTTTTCGAGCACAAGGGGTTCGTGATTGCGCTTTCGCGCGTCAACGCGAAGATAGGCGAGGCATCGTCCATGCTTTCAGACGCCGCGGACGCCGCCTTTGTGGCCCAGTACAATGAGACGGAGAAAAAGACAATGATATCCGCAAGGGCCAACCCGTATTTCCCTGTGCCGCTGAATGGCATAATGGCCGAAGCAGGCAAGAAATACAAGGGCTCGGGGGGCGGGCATTTCAAGGCGTCCGGCGCTTCAGGCTATGCAAAAGCCGAGGAGATGCTTGAGTTCTGCCTTGAATCGCTGAAACAGGAGATAGACAAGCGGAACCTTGACTATTCCCAGATAGTGCCGAAGAAATGAGCTTTTGGCAACCATCATAAAGAGATATATATCTTTCTATCAAAAATCTAAACATGAAAATCGCAATATTGGCAATAGCTCTTGGATTATTGCTACTTTTTGGGTGCCTGGGGCAGACGAACACTGCGGCAAACAATCAAACTGCTGGGCAGGGGCAGGCAAATACTACAGTAAATCTAACTACAGAGGTTAACCAAACAATAATATCTAAGAATTACACTCTTGATGAATTGTTGACTGCTATACGTAATGACACCACCCTTGCAAAAAGTATTATCGAGAATGGTGCAGATGTAAATTCTAAAACTTATGAAGGTTTGACCCCGCTCATGTATGCTGCAGCGAATGGTAAAACGGATATCTGCACTTTGCTGATTGAAAAGGGTGCATATGTAAATGAAAAATTATATTATCCTGATATTCCACAATATAAAGATGAACCAAAAGGCCAAACTGCTCTTTCTTTTGCTATAAGCAATGGACATACTGATACAGCTAGGCTATTAATTAACAAAGGTGCAGATGTAAATGCAAGACTTCTTGGAACAGGATATGATGGCAGGACGATGCTTATGGAAGCCATAGTTCAAGTTAGAGGATCAAGTTCATCAGTAGGAGTAGCTACTGATTTAGTTAAGCTACTAATTGAAAAAGGTGCAGATGTAAATGCAAAGGACGATAAAGGTAGAACTGCATTAATGGTTATTAATAACTGGCATGCTGACATCACTAAGTTGCTTATTAATACTGGCATGGATTTAAACGCAAGAGATACAGAGATGAATAAGACTGCTCTTGGCTGGGCAATATATCGTTTTGGAGAAGATTCTGAAATAGTCAGCATCCTGAGGCAGGCAGGCGCCACTGAATAATCTTGGTTTTGGTTATTCTTACACAGTCCCTAAAAAGTAGTTGTCATTAAGCGGGGCATTGTGTTTGACTCCGCATGGTTTCTGCCATCTTTTTTAAACCGTTTCCCTGCATATCCGCAGCATGAACGGCATCGGCAAGGAAGCCAAAAAGGAGCTTGACGTATACAAGCACAGGAAATACATCACCCAGGCCAGGCTGGTGGACATCAGCACCGGCAAGAAAATTGTCGTCTTAAACGACAAGGAGGCCGTTGCCAACGACATATTCGAGGGCCAGAGGGTCCAGATAACGGTCAAGGGTGCGCCGCACATCGTTCTCGTCAATCTTTCAAAGAGCCTTGTCAAGGAAGGCGAAATCGGCATATACGCCGACGTTTCGCAGAACTTCGCGATATCCGAGGGTGACATAATAGAGATAAACCACGTGCCGATGCCAAAAAGCCTTGAAACCATAATAAAGAAGATAGGAGGCCAGCCTACGACAAAGGAGGAGACAGACTCCATAATAAGCGACCTCATGGCGAACCGTCTTTCAGAACCGGAACTTTCCGCATGGCTCACGGCATGCTCCATACGCGGGCTTAGCGACGACGAGGTTGTCTCGCTCACCGAGTCCATGGTGGCTTCAGGCGACACGCTGAAGCTCGGCAAATCCCCCATAGTGGACAAGCACTGCATAGGCGGCGTTGCCGGAAACAGGACAACGATGGTGCTGGTCCCGATAATCGCGTCAGCCGGCATCTACATACCCAAGACGTCGTCAAGGGCCATAACGTCCCCTGCCGGAACGGCAGACACAATGGAGGTTTTTGCCCCGGTCAACATAAGCATGGACGAGATGAGGGAAATAATGAAGAAGACGTTCGGCGTCATCGTGTGGGGCGGGGGCATAAACATAGCGCCTGCCGACGACAAGATGATACAGCTGAGAAGGTCCCTAAGGATGGACCCGAAGGGCGTGCTGCTTGCAAGCATCCTTGGGAAGAAGAAGGCAGTCGGCTCCGAACACGTGCTGATAGACATACCGCTCGGCATAAACGTCAAGGTCGGTGACATGGGGACAGCGCAGGACCTGGCAAAGGACTTCAAGACGATAGGCGCACGGCTTGGAATGAACGTGGGCGTGGTAGTCACGAACGGCTCGGAGCCGATAGGCGACGGCATGGGGCCGGTCCTCGAGGCGAAGGACGTGCTCATGGTCCTGGAAGGCAAGGGTCCCGTTGATTTGAGGGACAAGAGCCTGATGATGGCAGGCAAGATATTCGAGCTGTGCGGGAAGGTCAGCAAGGGCGAAGGCTACGACGTGGCAAAGCACTTCCTTGAGTCAGGGAAGGCGCTTTCCAAGATGAAGGAAATCATAGAGTCGCAGGGAGGGGACCCGAACGTGAAGTCGGATTCGCTGCCTGCCGCTAAATACACGTATGTGGTTAAGGCCACCGTGGGCGGAAGGATAGAGCACATAGACAACAGGAGCGTGTCCCGCATCGCGAGGGCGACAGGGGCTCCGCAGGACAAGGCCGCAGGCCTTTACCTGCACAAGGCAAAAGGCGACACTGTCAATGAAGGCGACGTCCTGTTCGAGCTGTTTGCGGAAAGCGAGGCCAACCTGGACTTCGCGCTGAAAATGGCTGAGGAATTCAACCCCGTCATGATGGGCAAGGTGCTGATTGACGAGTTTTAGGGTTTTCATTTATTTTTTAAAAAAACCACGATGCCACAATCACATATAAAAATAGCTGGCTGCCATTCAAATGCATGGGCGTAATTTCCCTTTTTGGCGCGTCTGCATGGAAGAAATGCAGGATAGTCCTTCCTGAGGCGGAAGACGGGCGCATCCTGGAGGCGGCTGCAGCGGCAATGAAAAAAGGGTTCGCGGCGCCGGTCCTGCTTGGAAACAGGAAAAAAATAGAGGCAAAGGCCAGGGAGCTTGGCATCCAGATTGCTGGCATTGAGATAATGGACACCTCCAAGGGCGTTCCGCGGGAATACGTAAACGCATATGCAAGGATAAGGCACGTGCCGCCGAAGCTTGCGGAGCGCATCCTCTCGCAGCCTATCTTCCTGGCGGCGCTGCTTGTCAAAGAGGGGAAATGCGATGCCATGATGGGGGGCGCAGTCTACACTTCTGCTGACGTGATAACGGCTTCCGAGGGCATCATAGGGCTGAGAAAGGGCGTTTCAGTGCCGTCCAGCTTCTTCATAATGGAAATTCCAGGATACAAAAGCGCGGAAAACGGCATTGTCCTTTTTGCGGATTCGTCAGTCAACATAAACCCTACCGCCGAACAGCTTGCGGACATAGCGATAACAACGGCCGGCACGGCAAAGGAGCTCATGGGCTGGGTCCCAAGGGTGGCGATGCTTTCGTTCTCGACAAAAGGGAGCGCCATCCACCCGCTTGCCGACAAGGTCATCAATGCAACCAAAATCGCAAACAGGAAGGCAAAGGCGTTTCATATAGACGGCGAAATGCAGGGCGACTCTGCGCTTGTGATGGACACCGCAATGAAAAAGATGAAGGGCAATGTCGGCGATGTCGCGGGCAGGGCAAATGTCCTGATATTCCCGGACTTGGACGCAGGCAACATCTCATACAAGCTGGTGCAGGCGTTCGCAAAGGCGAACGCATACGGCCCTATATTACAGGGCTTCCAAATGCCGGTCAGCAACCTATCTAGAGGCGCCAAGGTAGACGATATAATTGGCGCAGTCGCCATCTTGAGCACATGGGCAAAGGGGATGAGGAAATGAACAAGATACTGGTTCTCAACTGCGGCAGCTCGTCCATAAAATACAGGCTTTTCGACTCCGCATTCAGGGAAATACTCAGCGGCAAAGTGGAGAGGATAGGCGAAAAGGAATCCGAGATTGTGCACAGCAAGGGCAATGCAGTTTACAGGGCAAAGGTGAAGGCCAGCAACCACAAAGAGGCGATAGCCTTGATGATAAGGATGCTCCATGACAAAAAATGGGGCGGCATACGCAAAGCCACAGAAATATCTGCCATAGGGCACCGCGCGGTCCACGGCGGGCAGATGGCTAAAACATCGCTCGTGTCAGGCGCGGCAATCGGATACCTAAAATCCTTTGAGATGCTCGCGCCGCTGCACAATCCACATAACATAGAAGGCATGAAAGAGATGAAGAAGGCCATGCCGAATGTTCCACAGGTCATGGTGTTCGACACTGCATTCCATCAGACAATGCCAAGAAAGGCATACATGTACGGGCTGCCTTACAGCTTCTTTGACAAGTACGCTGTAAGGAGATACGGCTTCCACGGCACATCCCACAAGTACGTTTCGCTGAGGGCCGCTGAAATGCTGGGAAAGAAAAAGCCCAACCTCATAACATGCCATCTTGGCGCGGGCTCAAGCATAACCGCAATAAGTAAAGGAAAGTCCGTTGACACGAGCATGGGCATGACGCCGCTGGAAGGCGTAATGATGGGAACAAGGACAGGGGACCTGGACCCGTCCATAGTTCAATATTTGGTTAAGAAATACGGCTTTGGCTATGACGCCCTTTTTGAAATAATGAACAGCAAGAGCGGCCTGCTCGGCATATCCGGCGCCAGCAAGGACGTCAGGATAATAGAGGGAAAGGCAAGGAAGGGCAATGAGAGGTGCAGGCTTGCGCTTGAGATGTTCGCGTATAGGGTCTCAAAATACATCGGCGCATATGCCGCTGCCCTGGGCAAGGTTGACGCAGTGGTGTTCACGGCCGGCATCGGCGGGAATTCACCGGACATGAGGAAGAGGATATGCGCCAGCCTCGGCATAATCGGGGCAAGGCTTGACCCAGGGAAGAACGCCAAGGCCATAGGCAAAGAGATGGACATAAGCGCAAGGGGCTCAAAGGCCAGGATACTCGTGATACCGACAGATGAGGAGCTGATGATGGCAAAGGAGGCCGCAGCGGCAATTAGGGGATTATGATGGGAATAGAGGGCATCGGCGTGGACATCGTGGACGTAAAGAAGCTCAAAAAAATCCTAAAGGGCAAAGCCGGAAGTAAGTTCATTTCAAACACCTTCACCAAGCGCGAGATTGAGTGCGCGAAAGGCGGGCTGAACATATACAAGCTTGCAACATCGTTCGCGGCAAAGGAGGCAGTTTTCAAGGCGCTCGGCACCGGGTGGATTGAGGGAAAGGACGTTGAGGTTGTGAGAAGCAGGGAAGAAGGCACGCCCTCGGTAGCGCTTCACGGAAGGATAAGGAAAATAGCTAAGAAAATGAAGATAAAAAAGGTTCTGGTGAGCCTGTCATACACTGACGAATGCGCCGTTGCCGCAGCTATAATCCTTTCCTAGGCCTTCTTCTTCATTTTGCCGTACATGTAGTCAACGGCCTGCCCCACTGTCTTGTTCTGCCTGACGTCCCTTTGCGGCACCCTTGTCCCGAACTCTATCTCGAGGGCCGCAAGCAGCTCCACGATGTTCATTGACTTTGCGTGCAGGTCATCCACGAAGCTGGTGGAATCCTTGAGCTTGGCCGCGCTGACGCCGAACACGTCAGCAACGACCTTCTTGACCTTCTTTTCTACTTCCTTTCTGTCCATCCTATTCCGCCACCTTGAACACGACGATGTTCATGCCGGCTACCTTCTTGACCTTTGCCTTGACCTTCATCGGCATCTTCGCGTTCTGCGCCTCTATCGCCTCGACGTTGGAGACGTCAAGCCCCTCTATGTTGGTGAAGAAGCACGGCCCTTCCTTGAGCTCTACGACCCCATAGGAATAGGGGTGGTATTTCGCGAACTTCATGGGCGGAAGGTTCCCGCTTGAGAATAAATGCAGCTTTCCGTCGCCGCTTATTTCTTCCCACGCCATGTCATGCGCGCTGCAGTTCTTGCAACCGGCCTTTGGCGGGAACGTGAACTGGCCACACTTTTTGCACCTTACCCCATAGATTTTGCCCTTTGCAAGGGATGTGTAGAACTTGTTTATCATTCCTTCCATGTGTTTCACCTCTTAAGTACCGTAACTGCGGCATGCATGCCGTACCCGTGGTTGTGCACTACAGACACTTCAGGGATGTCCTTTATCTGCCTTCCTTTCGCCTCTCCCCTCATCTGCTTGACCGCCTCGTAAAAGTCGGATCCTGCAGAGGCGGAAAATGCGTGCCCCTTTCCATGCTTTCCACCGGATGTGTTCATCGGCTTGTCGCCGTCGTATCTGGTCCTGCCTTCCATGACCGCCTTCCATGCCTCACCCTTGCTGAAATACCCGCATATTTCTGACTCTATCAGGTGGTATATCTGCATGCAGTCATGCACACTCAGGTAGTCTATGTCTTTTGCAGTTATGCCCGCCATCTTCATTGCGGTTTCAAAGGCAGTCTTGTCTATTGCCCAATCAGTCGGGTCCTTTCCGTACCATGGATAGTTGCTTGCGCTCCAGTGGAAGCCCCCAATGCCTATCGGCTCCTTTTTGCAGAACTCCTTTGCCTGGCTTTCAGAGCTGATTATGTATGCAGATGCCCCGTCAACGGTGTTGAGCACGCTCCTGGCCCTCGTCGGCCATGCCAAAAACGGGTTCTTTCTGCTTGTCCAGAATTCCCCGTCATCCTTGAATCCTGCCTTTTTCGCATCCTGTTCGAACGTGGTCTGCACGTACGCCTTGTCGTTCTTTGACGCATGCAGTTTGATGGTCCTGTGGACTTCGCGCATCGCCTCGTCCATCTTTTCCATCTTTATGCCGTGCTTCTTCGCGTATCCCAGCGTGGGAAGCCCGCCGTATGCGGTTGCGACGTCATACATGTGGTGGTATCCGTATGCCTGGTCCACGCCGAAATCCGTCCAGTACCATAACGTTGTCGAGTCAATCGGCTTCCTTATTGTGGGGTCATCAGTCGCTGCTGAGGACAGTATGTCACATCCTATAACCAGCACATTCCTGAATTTTCCTGATGCGACGCCCATTGCCGCAAGCCCTGCGCCGGTGTTGGTGGTCGAGCAGGCTGTCGCGAAATGGATTGCCGGCTTCAGGTGCAATCCGAGCCAGTCTGCCATCTGGGTATTGTGGGAATAAAGATGGCTGGAATGGCTGAGCATGCTGCCAAAATAGAATGCGTCAATGTCTTTCGGGTCTATCCCTGAATCGTCCATCGCCTCGAAGGCGGCCGCGCACGCGAGCTCCTGGAAGCTCAACCCCTTTATCTCAGGAGTTGCCAAAACGCTTCCGAATTTAGTGCATCCAACGCCGGTTATCACCGGTTTTTCCTTAAGGCTCCCTGCATATGCCATATATACACCTCATAATTTCTTATGGGATATGGCTTGCCCTGTTTTTATGTTTTTGCAATTTCCCACAAAAAGGTTCATGTTTGGCAACAGGACTGACGGAAACGGGCAAGGCGCTGATTGACGAGTTTTAGGCTATTTCTGCGCCAGCCTGCGGGCTTGCCAGAACTGCCCGAGGGCCGCTTCATCAAGCAAAAGGACAATGGAAAATGCTGCGGTCTTCTGTCTGGGGTCATAAAAGTCCTTTTCCTTGATGATGCTGAACGCCTCGATGCCCCTGCTGTTAGGGTCGTACTCAAGCATGGCAGTGCCAAGCCTCGTTTTTATGTCGTTGAGGATGGCGTTTGCCTCAATCTGGGACGGGATGTTGGATAATCGGAACATGAAGGGCTTGTGGGACTTGAAGTCTGCAATCCCAATCGCATTGCCGTCGCTGCGGCTGGGAATTATGGCGCCGTAGTCATTTTCCAGGCCTGCAAACAGCGCCTCAACCTTCCTTTGCGCCTGCTCGTGCATCTCCTTTTCGTTCCTTTTTGCCAGCTTTTCGGTTGTGACGGCCATTTTACCACAATGCCATTGTGCATGGAAAGGCAGAAAAAGCTTGCGGAACCACGCAGCGCGTGCGTTGGCACCTGGTTCTAAGTCAGCCGCCCTTCTCCATTATCGCGACAACGGCATCCGCGTCCTTGTATCCCGCATACGCCTTGTCGTTTACCACAAGCGTCGGATAGGCGGTGTAATTGTAGGTCTGCTTGAGTATCCCGATTATTGAGGACTCCTGGGAAGAGCCGTCAAAGGAGTATATCCTCAGCTTGACGCTCTTGTTCGCGAAGTAGTTCCTGACCCTCCAGAGCGCCGTTCCCTCGTCAACGCAGCTGCTGCATTGGCCTTCCGTGTTGGAATAGATATATATAATGGTCTTCATGCTGTCGTTGCAAAGCTCAACCGAGTTACGGGCGAGCAGCAGGTCCCTGTACTCAAGCTGGTAGTACTTGAACTTGAGGCTGGGGTCGAACTGCTTCTTGCTGGACTCCATGTATTCCAGCTGCTGGCCTATGTTCCACGTCTCGTTCTCGAATGCTGGGGAAAGCTCCGCATACATGCTGCAGAACAGCCCGGGCTTTGACTCCGAGCTTAGAAGAAGCTGCATGTTGAGCATGTTGTCGTTCGTTGACTCAATCTGCGCCATCACGGGGTTTCCTGCGGTGCTGGTAAGGTAATACCCTATGGCTACGCCTGAAAGGAACAGCAGCACCGTAAGCACGAACGTTATCGCGTATATCTCCCAAGTCCACATCCTCATTTTTTCACCTTGTGCTCCATTTTTTCTCCTTGCCAGTCAGCTCCATATAGAGGCTGGTGACCCAGATGTAGGGCCAGATGTACCCGAAGACGAACAGGTACACGAACATCTCCGGTGCCTCCCTGAACAGGCTTATAGGCTTCTGTTTGGCATAAGACCTTATATTGTTTACCGTGTACATGAGCCAGACCGCGGTTATTATCACCATGCAGGCCGTCACTATTATTATCGGGTCGGAAACGTATCCGTAGGCAAAATTGGACAGCCCTATCCTGTCGCTCCAGTAGGCCTGCGGCTTGATAAACCCGTACAGTATGCTGCTGATGAGTATTATGGACGGGATGAAGACGAGCAAATCAGTCATCATGCCGAAAAACAGGAAGTCGCCGTAATCCAGGCTGAACAGGTCCTTGTGCTTTATCCTGTTCCATATGCCGCCCCTCACCCACCTTATCCTCTGCTTCACCAGCAGATCCAGCCTGGGCATAGCGGCAGTGTAGACAAAGGCGTCAAGCGCGCACATTAATTTATAACCATTCTTCTGGAGCTTGAGCGCGACCTCCTGGTCCTCAGTCAGGCTTTGAGGGTCAAAGCCGCCTATCTCCCTCATTGCGGATTTCCTGAACATGCTCAGGCCTCCCGGCGTCACGTATATTGAATTTATGGTCATCATCAGCCTCCTTAGGAACAGTATGGAATCGTACTCAAAGGCCTGCACCTTCTCCAGTATGTTCTTCGGGTTTCTTACCCTTATCGCGGCGGCGACCCCGCCGACGTCTTTGTCCGCGAAATAATATGCCAGCTTCCTGAACGAGTCATTTTCAACTACGGAATCCGAGTCAAGCGTGGCGACCAGCTCGCCTTTTGCCAAGCCTATGCCGACGTTCTTTGAATCTGACGCCCCCGTGTTCTTTTCCTTTTTGACTGCCCTGAAGCCGTATTTTTCATATCCCCTGGCTATTTCGTAGCTGTTGTCCTTGGAGCAGTCGTCCACTATCAGGACCTCAAGCTTTTCCTTGGGGTAATCGGATTTGAGGATAGCATCCAGCCCGAGCCTCAGGGACTCGCCCTCGTTGTAGACCGGGATGACCACGGAAAGCGTCGGGAGCTCCCTGTCCGCCAGCTCCTTTGGCTTGAAATGCACGCCCCTGTGCTTTAGCGCAAAAAGGACGATGAATGTTATTGTAAGGTAAAGCAGTATGAACGCCGACACGTATATCAGCGCCATTATGGTTTCCATCCCTTGCCTATCCTCGGCATGGTTTTTAAACGTTGATTTTTGGGCATCTCACGCCGGCGCTGTTTTTAACACCTTTGCCGCACAATAAAGCCATGGAGCAGCGGAAAAAGGCCGGCGATTCCGGAACCAAAAAAGGCATGTCCAGAGTAAGGGCGTTTCTCCACAAGTTGAAGTCAGAGGCGTCAAAAAGGCTTATCAGCAAAAAGGACAAGGAGAGGCTGAACAGCCTGCTAATCAAGGCAGCCGAGAACGGCAGGACAAAGACGGTTGAAAGGCTTCTGAAGCTTGGCGCGGATGTCAACGGAACGGACAAATTCCGCATGACTGCGCTCAATGTAGCAGCATTGAACGGGCAGACGGAAATATGCAGGCTGCTGATAGAGATGGGGGCGGACGCAAATGCGAGGAATCCCGCCAGCGTGACTCCGGTCTTGCTTGCCGCGCAGAACGGGCATATCAAAACCTGCGCCCTGTTCCTAGAAAAAGGCGCAGACGTCAACGAAATGGACAATGACGGCAGGACCGCGCTCATGTATGCAGCATGGAACGGGTATATCGAGGTCTGCGCGTTCCTGATGGCAAAAGGCGCGGACGTCAATGCAAAAGGCAGAGGAAGCGAGACTGCGCTCATGTTTGCTGCGCAGAACGAATACGCCCAAATCTGCGGTCTCCTGCTAAGGCATGGCGCGGACGTTTTTGCAAAAGACAGATTTCGCAGGACCGCGCTTGACCTGGTATGGTCTTCGTCGGCGCCCCGCGGAATGTCCTTCAAGCAAGCTGCGATACGGCATGCCCTTATTGTTGAGTATGCTAAGGTAGTAATAGGCAAGTCCGAACCGTTCCTTTCCAGCTTACGCGCGTGCATCGGCTGACGGCCCCAATCCTTGGGCCATTAACTAAATCCTTTTTAACCCTTTGCAGAGCAATGTGAGCATGGACGTTGCCGGAGTCATAGAATTGATAAACAAGGGGAAGCCTGAGGCGGCGGAATCCATCATTGACGAAACGATAAAGCTCAACGGCTCAAACCCAGACGCCTGGTATGCAAAGGGCCTGCTGTCAGTCTCAAGGCAGAATTACGAGAACGCAATCGAATTCCTGCTGAAATCAAAAAGCTTCGGCAAAAAGGGGGACGACCTGACAAGGGCGCTCGGATACTCGTTCTTCTCAATGTTCAAATTGGACGAGGCGATATCCTACTTCTCGGAACTCAAGAAAAAGGCGGCTGACGACTACTTCATGATGGGCATTGCTTATTTACTGATAAACGACCCAGTGTCCTCAAAGGAATACATCCACACGGCATACAACATGGACGCAGCAAAGACAAAGGAGCTGCTCAAGCTGTTCTACGTCGCCTTCATCCATCCCTCGGATGAGGTGAGCGAGAACGCGAAAAAGGAGCTTATAACAAAGATAAACTCGCTTGCAAGGGGCGCGACGCTTGGAAAAGGAAAGTAGTCACTTTGCCTTCCTGTAATACCTTCTCACGTCCCCTTCGGACCACGTTTTTGCGCCATCCATTGAAATGCCAATGGACTCGGCCGCCTTCCTTATGCCGTCTACGCTCGGCGCCTCTATCTCCAGGAAAGTGGGCATGTCCTTTATCGTGTCTATCTCAAAGTGCGTTTCCCCTATTGAATAGGTTATCCTGTGCTTCGTCCTTCTGACGGTCTCAATATAGCCCAGGGACCTCAGTATGAGCTTCATCTCGCCGAAATCGCTGACCACGCTCTCGTACTCTTCCATGACCTTAGCTTCCGTGCTGCTTATCTTCCTTTTTAGCGTTATCTCGGAGCCTGGGCCCCTTCTCCTCAGCCTCAGCACCATGCCCTTCCTTTTCAGATGGCGCTTTGGCGTGTCAAAATATGACGCAACGATTTCGCCCTCAAACGTCTTCCTCGCGCCAAGCGATTCAAGCTTCCGGATTACGCCTTCCTTGTCTATCTCAAGGAACTTTGCCTCTATTTCTTTCATACTTTCATTAGGCATGAACTGCTTAAAAACAAGAGCCCGCGCCCATAGCATTGGGCTTTCTTGCGTGCTCGAGGCTTGGCTAGCGCAGCAAAGGCTTCAATCAGATAAAGCTGGATGGCACAGGCTCCCTTATCCTTCTGATTTTTTTCATGGCGCCTTGCGTGGGAATCACCTTCATGAACCTTTTGGCGTCCCTGATTCCTACGTGTCTGCCTTCCTTGTCCCTTTCCTTGAACCAGCTTACGCACGGGATGCAGGAGTTCGCCCTGTCTCCCCTTCTTGCCGCAGCCATCATGCCGCGCGCATCCTCCTTCATCTGCCTCGTTATTTCATTGATGTTGCCCTGATTCGCATCCTTCAATGAACCAATTTTCATGAAATTGGAGACCATGTGGCAGCAGCCAGGCACGATTGAGCCGTCAGGCATGAGCCCGAACTCCGTGTTCTTGCATATGTTCCCCCTTGAGTCCCACCTGACCACGACTATTTGGCTGTCCTTGCTGGCATTGCCAAAATAGTCCTCTATCGCTTGCCCCATTCTTTCCCTGCTTATTGCCATCCGGCCCATGTAGTGTATCCCCCTTTTGCAGTGTATGCCGGTCGGCAGTTTCATCGCGTCATCACGACTTATGCCAAAGCCCGCAAGCAGGTCTGCAAGCATCTTTCCCATTTCGGACGACAAATCCCTCTTCCATCCGCCGTTCCTGAGCACGGACGGGAAGCCGCAGAGGCGCGGGCCTGTCCTTATGCCGCTTTCAACGAAGAACTTCAGCGTGCGCCCCGCACGTTCCATATCGTCCATGAAACTCCTGACGCTCAGCGTTATGAGGAGCCTTTCCTTGTCAAAATCGCCAAGCCTCGCAAGCTTTTCACATGCCTTCATCTCCGCCTGCGACCTGATGCCGGACGTAACTATGCCGACTCTTATATGCGGGAACATTTCAAGCACAAGCCTCACGGCGTCTCCAATGCCCTTTCCTTTGTCGCTATAAATCAGCGGCTCACCGTAGCTGAAGACCAGCTCCGTTTTCGGAAATATCAGTCCAAGGTAGCGCTCAAAGTCATTGAACGGCATCTGTTTCAGCGTCATGTCTGCCAGAACTCCGCAATGCAGGCATCCCCTGTTGCATTTTTCAGTGATACCAACCATGCGTATCGGGAGTTTTTGCATCCCTGATTTGGCTTCAGCGTACCACGCGCGCCTTCTTGCCTCTTTCAGCCTTGCCTCAAGGATTCTTTTCGCCTGCAGGCGCCCTTCAAGGGCATTCGTAATATTAATTATCTTCCTGCGCTGCCATTCCGGGAGCGCGGAAAAGAGCGCTGCCATCTTTTCCTGGTCTCTGCCTTCGGCAAGCGCGGCAAGCACCTTGTGCGCGGCAGAGCCCCATGGCTCGTATGCGATGCCGTCGCAAAAAAGCGAGGCAAGCGTTTCAGCCGGCACGCCCTTGTAAACGAGCGGCAGGTTCTTTGTCATATCGCTCTGTTTGTCCATTGTTTTTTCACAGCCTTGGCAAAGGGGTTGCGGGATTGCTTTAGCACTGTTCCCCTGCATTGGAAGTTGAGCCTTTTGACATCTTCGTCGGTTGGCAGCAGGCTTTTGAACCTTTCAGAGTCCCTTATGCCTATCCTTCCGCTTGTTTTTTTGCCCATTTTTATGAACCAGTCAATGCATGGGACGCATGACTTCCTTTTCTCCCAGCCGCTTTGCG
>JBGQMY010000018.1:0-29554 GCA_041500865.1 Candidatus Micrarchaeia archaeon
CCATGAGGCCGGAGTTCAAGGCCTATGCTGCGCAGATAATAAGGAACGCAAAGGCGCTTGGCCAGTCGCTTATGGACAATGGCATAAAAATCGTCACAAATGGGACGGACAACCACATGGTCCTCATCGATTTGACGCCTTTCGGCAAGGGCAAGGGCATCTTTGCGCAGGAGGCGATGGATGAAGCCGGCTTGACGGCAAACAAGAACACGATTCCGGCCGACCCGTCATCCCCGTTTTATCCCAGCGGCATAAGGCTCGGAACCCCGGCCATAACGACAAGGGGCATGAAGGAGCCTGAGATGAAGCTTATCGGCCAGTGGATTGCCGAAATAGCGAAAGACGCGTGCAAAGCCGAGCTTCCGGACGACAAGGAAGCAAGGAATGCGGCAATCAAGAAGTTCAAGGCGGAAATAGGGACAAACCCGACGGTGCTTCGCGTCAGGAAAGAGGTCCTTGGGCTTTGCAGCAAGTTCCCGCTGTATCCAGGAATGGAAATACTAAGCTGACTATTTCTCCATGGCAACGGCAGATTCCCTTGTGTCAAACATCCTGCCATTTATCCTTGTTTTTCTCCTTAGCCCGATGATTACCTTCGCCTCGAATCCCTCTTCTTCGGCAATCGTTGCGCAAATCTCGTCAACCGGTATATATGTAGTGCCAACAACCGCGTCAGCCACGACGTATATGGCTTTTCCGCCTGGCCTCAGCGCCCTGTGGAACTCCTTTATCGCCTTTATCGTGAAATCAAAATAGCTTCCTACGATGGGGATGAACGCGTATCTGTCTATGTACTCCCTTCCTGTAAGCACCGCCTCCGCATTCTTGGTCACGAAGGACGGCATTGACCTGCCCCTGTCCCTTGAAGGCGCCCTGAAATCCAGGTTAAGCAGCGATATCTCCAGGTTGTAGACCTTGGTGTAGTCTATGCTGTTGAGGTAAGGCGGTGACGTTATTATCTTGTCCGGGCTTGCCTCTATATTCAGCGCGCTGCCGGCTTTCACTTCCGGAACCGGGCCCTTTACCGGGCTGTTCCTTATGTCATCTATAAAGTGCCTGGCCTTCCTTTTGAAAAGCGCCAAAGCGTCGCCTGCCTTTTTGCTGTTGTCTATCTTCAAGACCCCGCCGTCCTTTATTATCAGAGACGCCATCGGCAATATCGAAATCAGCGCAAGCAGGGCCAGGTCCCTGGGCTTTCCATCCAGCCGCTCTATGGCCTCCCTTATCCTGGCAATGTCGCCCAAATTGCGCCTGGGAAACGCCTTTTCGGGGCTGATGATTTCGGACTTCCATGCAATGCCGGCGTAGCCATCCGGATTAAGCCTGCCAAGCCAGTCCTCCAGCCCTTTTGCGTCTTCTGCCGAATAGTCCCTTGTCTTGGCCATGGACGCGAAAACGGCTATGGATGACGTATCGGTCCCTATGCTGCTTATTCCGCTTTCCTTGGCTTTCAGGAGGGCCGTGCCGACACCGCAGAACGGGTCGTAGGCCAGCTTCTCGTTTCCGTCAAGGAAACGTGAGACAAGGCCTGGGCTGAACGCCTCCTTGTAATAAAGCCAGTTGTACACCGGTATGTTCTTGCTGGGCTCAAACGTGAAATCCGGGCCAAGCGAAAGGTCGGTTTCGATGCGCATTAGGGACGATATGAAGCAAAACCGTTAAAACCGTGCGCCTGGCATTGGCTTTGCCCGGCATTCCAGCCCTGAGGCGGGACAGCATTGAAAATAAATGTTTGCCGGATTGCGCATCCGGCCTTGCCGTGCAGCCTATACTTGCCGCATCACGGTGTGACTGTGAAGTTCCATGTTGCGCTTGTTCCGAGGTTGCTGACATAGTCCGTGCAGTTGACATACCATGTGTAGCCGCCAGTGTAGTTGTAGGTGTATGTCACGTTCCACTTTACGTTGTTGGTTGCGCTTGCAGCCGTGGAGTTGTACAGCAGCCCGCTGGAGGCATTGTAGGTGTATATGTTGCACGCCATGGTGGATGCAACGGCGTCCACTGCCTTGAATGACGTGAAGATGCTGACTGGCTTTGGCCCTCTCACATCGTCGCTCGCCGGCGTGTACAGCGTGATGACCGGCGCAACGGTGTCTATCGTCACGTTCCTGGTCTCGGTATAGCTGAATTTGCCGACAGTGTCGTATGCTGTCGCGTTCCAGTAGTATATGTCGTCCGCAAGGCCTGTCCAGTTGTTGTAGAACGAAGTTGCTGGGGTAGTCGCTGAAGCATACAGGCCTGTGGAATTGTAGACAAGCACTGTCAGGTTGGCGAAGTTGGCGTCGCTTGCCGATACATTGACCTGTATGTAGGCGTTCTTCGTGTAGTTGGTCGTGTTTGTGGACGGAGTCACGAACTGGATTGCCGGGTTGGCCGTGTCTATCGTTATGCTCCTTGTTTCCGTCTTGTTCATGTTGTTTGCGTTGTCAAACACGGTTGCATTTATGCTGTAAACGCCGTCCGGAAGCTCTGTCCAGTTGATTGACAGGTTTGTTGCCGCCGTGGCCGACACGTTGTACAGCCCTGTTGCGTTGTAGAGGTAGATTGTTACATTCTTCAGGTTAGTGTCGATTGCCGTCACGTTCGCGAATATGTAGTTCAGCGCGGAGTACGACGTTGCGTTCGTTGTCGGAGCCGTAAACAGTATTACGGGACCGGTTGCGTCTATCGTGGCATTCCTTGTCTCTGTTGAGTTGATGTGCCCTGCGTTGTCATACGCCGTCGCGTTCCAGTAGTACAAACCATCGGCAAGCCCTGTGTAGTTGACAAACAGCTGGGTTAATGCCGTTGAGTTGGACCTGGCTATCCCGCCGGTTGCGTTGTACAGGGTAATGGTGGTGCTGTTGTAGCTGCTGTCGCTTGCCGATACGTTTATCACAAGATTGGACCTGGCAAGGTACGTGCTGGAGTTGTCTGTCGGCGTTGTAAATAAGATTACAGGGTTTGCCGTGTCAATGTTTATGCTCCTTGTCTCGGTCTTGTTGAAGCTGTTGGCACTGTCGAATGCCGTCGCGTTTATGTAGTATTGGCCGTCAGGAAGCGCCGTCCAGTTGACGGACAGGTTTGTCGCCGCCGTGGCCGACACGTTGTACAGCCCTGTTGCGTTGTACAGGTAGATTGTGAGGTTCTTCAGGTTCGCGTCGCTTGCGGTCGCGTTCACGCTGATGTAGCTCAGCGCGGAGTACGACGTCGTGTTCATCGTTGGTTCCACCAGCAGTATCGCCGGATTGACAGTGTCTATCGTCACGTTCCTGGTTTCGGTATTGTTGATGTTGTTTGCGCTGTCATACGCTGTCGCATTGAAATAATAAATGCCGTCTGCAAGGCCCGTGTAGTTGACAAACAGCTGGGTTAATGCCGTTGAGTTGGACCTGGCTATCCCGCCTGTTGAGTTGTACAGGAAGATTGAAAGGTTTGCGAAGTTCCCGTCGCTTGCCGATACGTTTATGGCAATGCTGGACCTGCTTATGTATATGCTGTCGTTGTCAGTAGGCGTCGTAAAGCTGATTGCCGGGTTGACCGTGTCAATCATTATGCTCCTCGTCTCTGTCTTGTTGAAGTTCCCTGCGTTGTCAAAAGCAGTCGCGTTTATGTAGTATGTGCCGTCCGGAAGCTCTGTCCAGTTGATGGACAGGTTCGTTGCCGCCGTGGCCGACACGTTGTACAGCCCTGTTGCGTTGTACAGGTAGATTGTGAGGTTCTTCAGGTTCGCGTCGCTTGCGGTCGCGTTCACGCTGATGTAGCTCAGCGCGGAGTACGACGTTGCATTTGTGGTCGGCGCCATGAACAGTATTGCCGGGTTGGTTGCGTCTATCGTGGCGTTCCTTGTCTCGGTTGAGTTCATGTGCCCGAACTTGTCGTATGCCGTCGCATTCCAGTAGTAAAGCCCGTCCGCCAGCAGCGTGAAATTGACGAATACGCTGGAGGATGCTGAATATGACTCGTTCTTGAACCCGCCGGTTGAGTTGTAAAGCCTCACTGTCGTGTTCTTGATGTTCGCGTCAGCCGCAGATACGTTGACTGCGATGTACGGCCTGCTGGAGAATAGGCTGGTGTTGTCTGACGGCGACGTGAACGTTATGGCCGGGTTGGTTGTGTCCACCGTGAACTTTAACGTTGCGCTTGTGGCATTGTTCCCTGCGGAATCCACGCACCTGATGTACCAGCTGTTCACCCCGTCGCTGAAAGCGTAAACGTCAGAGAAGGTGATGCCGCTGTATGCGGTCACGTTCGCAACAGATGAGCCATTCGAGTATATGCCGCATGCAATGTCCTGGGACATGGCATCAGTCGTTACAAACGACATGAATACGCTTGAAGACAGGAAGACGCTGTTGTTTGCGGGGTTGGATGTGCTAAGCGTCGGCGCAACCGTGTCCAAGGCGATGTTCCTTGTCTCGGTCTTGTTCATGTGCCCGAACTTGTCGTATGCCGTCGCGTTGATTGCGTACCTGCCGTTCTTTAGCCCGGTGAAATTGTAGAAAGACTTGTTGCCTGACACGGTAACGGCCTTTATCAGGGCGCCGCTTGAGGCGTTGTAGAGCCTTATTGTTATGTTGTTCTGGTTCAGGTCCGCCGCGCTGACATTGACGGCTATAAAGGTGCGCGAGAGGTTTGACGATTCGCCCGGTGTTGGGTTGACAAACGATATGGCCGGGTTTGTCACGTCTATGACTACGCTCCTTGTTGCCGTCTTGTTGAAGTTGTTTGCATTGTCATATGCCGTTGCATTTATGTAGTATGTCCCGTCCGGAAGCGCGGTCCAGTTCACGAAGAGGTTCGCTGCTGTGCCGTTTGTGACGTTGTACAGCCCTGTTGCGTTGTAAAGGAAGATTGTAACGTTCTTCAGGCTGGTGTCATTTACCGTAACGTTCACTGCAATGTACGACCTGTTGGAGTAGGTAGTGGTGTTTTGGGAAGGCGCCATGAACCTTATCGCCGGGTTTGTGGTGTCAATTGTCGCGTTCCTTGTCTCGGTGGAGTTGGAGTGTCCGGCCTTGTCGTACGCCGTTGCGTTGAAGTAGTAAACGCCGTTGGGAAGCTTGCTGAAGTTGAACGTTGCCATATAGCCGGATGATGTGGACCATGTCTGGTTCTTCAGGGCCCCGGATGCGTTGTAAAGCATGATTGTCACGTTCTTGAAGTTGGCGTCAGTGACAGATATGTTGACAATCACAACATTGGTAAGCGCGGATGAGTTGGTTGTCGGCGACATGGACACTATTGCGGGGTTCACGGTGTCTATCGTCACGTTGCGTGTTTCGGTCTTTGCGAGGTTGTTTGCGTTGTCAAACGCCGTCGCGTTTATGTAGTATGTCCCGTCCGGAAGCGCGGTCCAGTTGATGGACAGGTTTGTCGCTGTCGTGGTCGTCACGTTGTACAGCTCAGTGGAATTGTAGAGATATATTGTGAGGTTCTTGAGGTTCACGTCGCTTGCCGTCGCATTCGCTGCAATGTAGGTCCTGTCCGTATAAAGGCTTGAGTTGTATGTCGGGAAAACAAAGCGCACAACGGGCTTGGTGGCGTCCACCGTCGCGTTCCTTGTTGCAGTCGAGTTTGAGTGGCCGGCCTTGTCGTATGTTGTTGCGTTGAAGTAGTAAACGCCGTCGGGAAGTTTGCTTAAATTCAAGGTCACCATATAATTAGCGGAAGTTGACCATGTCTGGTTCTTCAGTACCCCTGTCGAGCTGTACAGCCTTACCGTGACGTTCTTGAAGTTGGCGTCAGTAACAGACACGTTGACTGTTATCGTGCCGGTCAGCGAGGACGAGTTGGTTGTCGGCGACATGGACACTATTGCGGGGTTTGCGGTGTCTATCGTCACGTTGCGTGTTTCGGTCTTTGCGAGGTTGTTTGCGTTGTCAAATGCTGTCGCGTTTATGTAGTATGTCCCGTCCGGAAGCGCGGTCCAGTTGATGGACAGGTTTGTCGCTGTCGTGGTCGTCACGTTGTACAGCCCAGTGGAATTGTAAAGGTAAATGGTTACGTTCTTAAGGCGGGCATCGGCTGCCGTGGCCTTTGCAAAAATGTATGCCCTTGCCACGTACGTGCCTGATGTGTCTGTAGGCGCCACAAAGCTTATTGTCGGGTTTGTCCTGTCTATGGACGCATTCCTTGTCCCCGTGCTGTTGGAGTGGCCTGCAAGGTCGTATGCGGTCGCATTCCAGTAATAGACGCTTGTCCCAAGCGTGCTGCTGAACGTAATCATATAATTAGCGGAAGTTGACCATGTCTGGTTTATCAGGACTTTCGCGGCATTGTAAAGCCGCACTGTCACGTTCTTGAAGTTCGGGTCAGAAACAGATACGTTGACTGTTATCGAGTTGGCAATCGCGGACGAGTTGGTCGTGGGAGACATGAACACTATTGCAGGGTTTGCCGTGTCAACCGTGAAGTTCCTTGTCTCGGTCTTGTTCAGGTTTCCTGCCAGGTCAAATGCCGTCGCGTTGATGTAGTAAACGCCTTCGGCGAGCGACGTCCTGTTGTCAGACAGGCTTGTCATGAAGGCCCCGGATACATTGTAATACAGCCCCGTGGAATTATAGTAATATATTGTGAGGTTCTTGAAGTTTGCATCGCTGGCCGTGACGTTTATCAGGGCGCTGTTCCTGCTCAGGTATGCGCCTGAGTTTTCCGTAGGCGACTTGAAGATTATTGTCGGGTTGGTTGTGTCCAATGTGACATTCCTTGTTTCCGTGGAATTGCAGAGGGTTGCATTGGTTGAGTTGCATGCCGTTGCATTGAAGTAATAAAGCCCTTGCCCCAGGCTGCTGAAATTGTGGAAATAGTCTGTTGCGGCTGACGTCCCGAAGCTGGACAGCAGGCTGCCGCTGCCGTTATATAGGTATATCGTTATGTCGGATGCAAAGTTGGCAGAGACATTTACGTTGATGTAGTTCCTGCTGAGGTACGCGCTCGAGTTGTCCGCAGGAGACGCGAACTGAGCCCTTAAATCCGCTTCGACTGCGAACATCATCGGCGCTGCAAAAATAAGTATCCACGCAATGGCGTAACGCATGTTAAGTTTAACGGCGTTCATGTTTCTCCTTTGTCCCTTGAGCCTTTTTAAACCTTATGACGTTATCGCAAGAATTAGCGTTTAAATATGTGACATAAACCTTGTTCTATCACATATCCCTTCACAGGAAGCGACTTTAATCCAATCTTTGCGGCATAATGCCCTATTATAAAAACTTTTCAGGGGACATACGGGTGTGGAACTTCCCAAAGAACTTGACGATTTCAATTTTGCACGCATGAGCAGGGGCCAGGCAAAGGGCGAAATTAAGCAAAGCCCAGAGGACTTCAGGGTAAACGAGATAGACGCAAAAGGCAGGGTTGTTGACGAAAACTACGTACCTGATGAAAGCGAAGGCGAGTTCTGCGTCTTTGTGCTAAGGAAAAGGGATTACGCCACTGACATGGCGATAAGGAGGCTTGCCAAATACCTGCGCATAACCCCAAAAAGGTTCGGATACGCCGGCATGAAGGACAGGAAGGCCATAACCGCGCAGCTTGTCTCCATATTTGCCCTGAAGCCTGAAAGGCTGGACGGAATACAGGCAGCTGACATTGAAATCCTCAACCCAAGGAAGGCCGCACAGGGGCTGAGGCTCGGCGACCTTGCAGGAAACCGGTTCTCCATAAGGATAGCAAACAAGGAAGGGGATTTGGGCGCTATAGACAGGCAACTGAAAGGCTTTTTCCCGAATTATTTCGGGGAGCAAAGGTTCGGAAGCGTGCGGCTATGCAACCACAAAATCGGCTATTTCATACTAAAAGGCGATTACGAGTCTGCTGCGATGATGTACCTTACTGACGCCGGGAACGAGGCTGACCAGAGGATTGTGGAAGCGCGGAAAACCCTGGCAGAGACACGGGACTTTGCCCAGGCATTCAACGACTTCCCTGTATACAGGGCGCATGAGAGGATGATTCTCAACCATTTGAAAGACCACCCCAACGACTACATAAACGCAATGAGGATGCTGCCAAAATTCACAAGGATAATTTTCATCCACGCGCTGCAGTCATTCATGTTCAACATGGGGGTTTCGGAGCGGATAATGGAGGGCGCGCTGGAGCCTGAAGGCAGCGAACACAGGGCCGGGTTTGACGGTTTCGGCTTTTTGGACGAAGAAAAAAAGGGAGAAGGCCCTGCCGTTGCAAACATAATCGGCCACGACTCGGAGACAACTGAAAGGGAAAACGGGATATTGGAAAGGCTCAATATCTCAAAAGAGGAATTCAGGAACAGGAGCATGCCCGAAATGACGTGCAAAGGGGACAAACGTGCGATGCTCGCGCCTTACCTGGATTTCAGCGCGGAAGGCGAATGGGTGCATTTCAAACTCGGCGCAGGGTGCTATGCCACAAGCCTTTTAAGGGAGTTCCTGAAAGGGTGAAACAATGGACTACAAACAGGCCATCGTCGTAAGGAAGGACATAGACATGGGCAAGGGAAAGACATGCGCCCAGGTTTCACACGCGTCCCTTGAGGCATACGTCAAATCCGGAAAGGAGATAAGGGAGCAGTGGCGCAGCGAGGGCGCGAAGAAAGTCGTTGTCAAATGCGACAGCCTGGAGCAGCTGCTTGACATCCTTGAGCAGGCAAAAAGGGCAGGCCTGACATGCGTAAGCATAAGCGATGCTGGGCTGACGCAGATTGAGCCAGGGACCATAACCTGCATAGGCATAGGGCCGGACAATGAGTCCAAGATAGATATGATAATAGGGAAGCTCAAGCTACTTTAGTCCCGCGTGTTGAAAAGCCCTTGTATTTTTCCTCTTTCTTCTCCTTCCAGGACAGCGAGTCCACGCGTATGCCCCATTCGTCGCGCTTGTTCTTCACCATTTCAAGAAACTCCGCAACCATCTCGCCGTTTCCGTTTATCACGATTTCAACGTCGCCGTCAGCCAGGTTTTTCGCGTATCCCTTGAGCCGCATGGAATCCGCAAGCGATTTGACGTATGAGCGGAAGTTGACGCCCTGCACCCGCCCCCTGGCGACTGCGGTTATCTCCATGCATGGCGAATGAGGGAAAAGGTTAAAAAATTCAGGTGCAGGAATATGGCTATGGACATAATGGCAACAATGGCGCCGTACATTGACTACGTGTATGTGCTTTCGATAATCGTGGAGTCTTACCTGGTGGGCCGGGTGGTGGCGCCCATCCTGATATGGATAGGGATGAAGTTCACGGAAAAGACCAAGTCCAAGCTGGAAAAGATGCTGATAACGGAAACGAGGGGGCTGATAGAGTCTTTTTTCTTTATCGTGCTGATAGAGATTTCCATGCTGTACATGCCCGCCTATTTCGCGGTCTTCGACAAGACGCAGCTCGGCCTTGCAACGGACCTGGCGTTTATCGTGTTCTTCACGTACCTCGCATACAAGGTCATACACGTCGTGTTCAAGTGGTACTACGAAGACGGGCAGAAGGAATACAGGCTGAAGGTGCCAACAGACCTTCTGCCGTTCTTCAAGAACGCAAGCCAGATATTCGTGATATGCGTCGCGCTGATAATCTGCCTTTACAGGATAGGGATTGACATCACCGCGCTCGCGGCCCTGCCGCTCATAATCACGCTGGTGGCCGGGCTTGGCGCAATGGACATCATCTCAAACATGTTCTACGGGCTGGCGGTGCAGATGGAAAGGCAGATAAAGTATGGCGACTACCTGAGGCTTCCCTCCGGCGACATCGTAAGGCTCAGGAAGATAGGCCTGAAAACGACAAAGCTGGTTGACCTTTCCGGCAACACGATACTGATGTCGAACGCGGAGTTCGCCAAGTCGAAAATCACAAAGCTGGCCGAGGCCGGAAGCTATGCAACGGTATCCATCCCCTTTGAGATAGACGCGAAGTGCGACCTTGCGAGGCTGCAGGAGCACGTGAAAGGGGCGCTCGCATCCATGAAGGATGTTATCCATGACTTAGACAGCATGTCGGTTACAGCCTCAAAATACAAGCAGGGATGGGTAGAGGGCAGCGTAAACGTACAGATATCGGACCTCACGCTCAACCCTAAGATAAACGACATTGTCGCAAGGGCCATAAAGGATTTCGCAGGCAGGAAGGCATAGCCATGCTCATTGTAAGCGCGTGCCTGGCAGGCGTGAAATGCAGGTTTAATGGAAAGGCAAGCCCATGCGCAAAGGTCATTTCCCTTGTTAGGAAGGGAAAGGCAATCCCTGTTTGCCCTGAACAGCTTGGGGGGCTTCCGACCCCGAGGCCGGCTGCGGAACAAAGGAAAGGAAGGGTCGTTGATGCCAGGGGAAAGGACTATACTGCCGCATTTGCAAAAGGGGCGAAAGAGGGCCTGAAAATCGCGAAGATGGCGAAATGTAGGGTTGCCATCCTCAAGTCCAAGTCCCCGTCATGCGGGTGCGGGCTTGTCTATGACGGCACGTTTTCCAATAAACTCAAAAAAGGCAACGGGGTTTTCGCTGCGATGCTGAAAAGGAACGGCATTAAGGTGACTGACGAGAATTAGTTTGGCAATAATAAACATATATAAACACTTATTATGCTTAATTAGCGATGCAAAAGCTCAGGATTATCTATACGCCGGATGCCGGCAAGTTCAGGCTTCGCTTCCCGTCAACATACTTTGGCAAGTATAAGGGCGACACCGAAACAGCTGCCAT
Organism: Candidatus Micrarchaeia archaeon; assembly: GCA_041500865.1. Classification (GTDB taxonomy): domain Archaea; phylum Micrarchaeota; class Micrarchaeia; order Anstonellales; family J096; genus JAPLWW01. The sequence continues at coordinate 10,652 of JBGQMY010000018.1, forward strand.
GCGCCAGGCGTATGCTGGGTTGGGGGCGCACGTGGGCAGCCTGCCCGGAACCGTTGGCGTAGTCACGTACCTTGACATGACAAAACAGTATGCGGACAATATGCGCAAAAAGATGGCGGAACACGGCATAAGGTCTCCGACCACGGCATACCTGCCTTTGGACATAATGAATGCAGTAATGAAACTGAGGAATGAGGATAGGGACAATCCGGTTACTGCCCAATATGTATACCGCCAAACCACATTGTTATGCTGCCATGAAGCCGTGCTTTGTGAAAAAAGGGCGCCTGCGCATGTGCGTTATGGCATCTTGATTGGATCAACTATACCTAATATTAGCCAGATAGTGTACGGATACCAGCAGCTTGCGGACAAAATAAGACATGACATATTGAAGCAGACAATAAAGGAACTCAGCAAAATAGGGACCTGGAAAAAGCTTGAAAACGCCAGAAAGTATTTCTATGCGCGTTTCGCTGCCAACCGCGTTTCAAGGGAACTGCCGCTCTTTTTCCTTGTGCCAGGGACATTCCCTGCAGAGCTCGTTTCCGTGGGCCTTGACGACCGGCTTGATGAGCCGCAGCTGCCTGAGGGATTTGAATGTGCTCTTAGGCGCGGATGCAAGGGCGTCAAGGACGAGGCATACGTGGAAGAAATGCTCGCCAAACTGAAAGGCCCCATAAAGGACCTGTTCGGCAGGACGGAACGGTTCGATATCCTGAAAAAGCTGCTGGAGGCGCTGCCTGAGCCCAAGACGATAATAACCGACATCTACATCGTGGACGCAATCCCTCAATTGAGGAAGGCGGATTTTGAAAGCGTGGAATACAGTCCTTGACGCGCCGGCCAATAGGCAGGTTTTTAAGGGATTGGAGCCAACACCAAAACGGTGCTTTGAAAATGTATGGTGCATCTCCTCAGGCTTATGACAAGGCAATGACGGTTTTCAGCCCGGACGGCAGGCTGTTCCAGGTTGAGTACGCAAAAGAGGCGGTCAAAAGGGGCGCGACCAGCGTCGGCGTCGTCACAAAGGACGGCATAGTCATGGCGGCCGTAAAGTCAATCTATTCCCCGCTTGTCGTGACGGATTCCATAAGGAAGATATTCGAGGTCGACAAGCACGTTTTCATAACGGCATCAGGGCTTATAGCCGACGCAAGGAAGCTCGTGGAGCTTGCAAGGGACCAGGCCATAAGGCACAGGGTCGTGTACAGCGAGCCCATAGCCACGGTCAACCTCGTCAAATACCTTGCCGACATAATGCAGTCCTACACCCAGTACGGCGGCGTAAGGCCGTTCGGCATCTCGCTCCTTGTCGGGGGGTTTGAGGGAAAGGCCCCGAACCTGTATGAGATAGAGCCAAGCGGCGCGATGGTCGGCTATTCGGCCAACTCCATAGGCAGCCACAAGCAGGAGGCGGACGAGTACCTGAAGAAGCACTACGACAAGGCAATGAAGCTGGAGGACGCGACCAGGCTCGCGATAAAGTGCCTTGCCGAGAACGAGGAGGAGAACTTTGAGATAGAGGCCTATGCGCTGGAAACCAGCAAAGGCGAGTTCAAGCCAGTGCCTGACAAGATAGTGAAGAAGTACATGTGATTTCAGTTCTTGACCAATCCCCAGCGTATCCCGTCCCAGACCCTTTCATGCACGTAATAGCCGACGCTAGTATAGACGTTGTTTATCAAAACGAACCCTATCGCGACGCTGGATTGCCCGGTGAAAAGGTACACTGCGATAAAATCCAATGCCATGACCGCAATCCTGTAAGTAACCGTCTTCAGCAGCGACCTTTTCCAGCTGTCCCTCAGATGTTCCATGGCTTCCATTGCAACCGCCCTGAACCTAGGATATTACGGTTCCACTATGCGCCTTGCCCTCTATCGCGTTCCTGACGTCATTGAGGTTCCTGCCTGAAACGACGTCTATCCTGATATCGGAGCGCATTGCAAGCTTCGCGGCAACGCTGTCGAACACGAAATGCGTCCCTGCCTTCCTCATGTCGTTTTTCATCGCCAATGCCACAAAGTCCGCGATTTTCATGCTCTTGAATTTCTTGGCAGAGGGCTCCGAAGGGTCCCTGTCGTAAACGCCATTGACGTTGGTTATGTTGACGATGCGCCTTGAGCCTATGGACTCGGCAAGCAGCACGGCAGTCGAGTCCGTCGTGAAGCCGGGGTAAAGGCCGCCCATGACGACGCACTTGTGCTTGCCCATTGCTGCGGACGCCAGCTCTATGCTTTCCGGGACGTTAGGATAGGCGTCCTTGAGCGCCGCCAGCAGCAGCATCGCGTTCTGCCTTGTCTCCAATATCGCGACCTTGTCTGCCTGGAAGTCGTTGGCCCCAAGGCTCTTCAGGGCTGAAACGTATGTCCTTGCATAGCTGCCCCCTCCTACGGTGATTGCGCATTTGAGCCTGGATGCGTTGATGATGCCGGCAACCGCCTTTACGAACCTTAAATCGGGCTTGCCGGGGTTGACCATGCTGCCCCCGACCGATATTGTGACCGTTTCATTTTGCATATGGACACCTCAATGCTTGGTTGAAGACGTCGCGTTCTTCAGGCAGTTGGTTCCGTAACTGATGCCGTCATAGGACACCGTGAACTGCCTGCAGTTCCAAAGCGCGGTGACGTTCCTGGTGTAGCCGTTGAGCGCGGTGCTAACGTAAACAAGGGGATCCGCTATGCCTGTCACGTCCCCTCTCTTGTACCCTTCAACGATTGCCCACGAAGGCTTTGCGTATGATGCGAGGATGTTGAACGCCTCGCCGGTCCCGCCTGCGCCGTAGCTTGGCGTCACAAGCACGTCCGTTTTCAGCGCGGAGGTGTACTTTGTGGCTACTGTCCCGATTGCGCCTTCCACCATGTCATTGCAGAAAAGCATGCTGAACCCCCTTGCGTCCCTCAGCATGAAGGCAATGGCGTTGTTGTCGGCATCCGAAAAAAGCATGTCGTTGAACGTGCCGGACGGCGGATTCATGATTTGGAAGTTCAATGACGCGTACGTCAGGTTGTCCCTGTCTTTCACAAGAACGGGCTCCGAGCCGGCTGCTGTGGCATAGGACGCTATGCTCTTGGACTCCGGAGTGTCAGGAAGCACCACGTATCCCGGCTTCGTTATGTTTATGACGTATTTTATCGTATCCGAAGTGGCATTGGAAACAAGCGGGAAAAACTCCACCTCTATGTCGTCAGCGCTGCTCAGCAGCGTGTATGCCGCCTCGTCCTTCTTGCTGCCGGAAACGGATATTATCGCGGCGTCGAAGTTTCCCTTTGTTAAGAGCGTGAGCCTGTCGTTCTCGTTCCTGGTCCTGTCCTCTCTTCCGCCTATGGAGATGTTGTACATCCTTATGTAGAGCGTGTCGTTGTACGCCATCGAATATTCCCTTATCCTGCTGAGGTTGATTATCGGGGCAGAATTGTTCTGCTGGCTTTGGTTGCCAAGGCTGCTGTTCAGCCTCCCGGTTGCGTTGGACGGCGTGGTGCTGTTGCCCGTTATGATGACCTTGCCCCCGGTCCCGTTGTTTGCGGGCCCGGTGTTGTTGACCGTCGTTGTCCCGCCGTTTATGCAGCCAAAGAGCGCTAGCATGATTACCAGTGTCGCCAATATCGGTATTAATGACCTCATGGCTGGTTATTTGCCTGCAATGATTAAAAACGTATGGATGAGGGCCCGGCGCGGTTTAATATGACCAGAAAGAAAAGCACCAGCAGGACCAGCGTTATCGGCACTATGAACTTTGCGACCGCGACTATGCTGTTCACCGTGGATATTATTTCTATGGATTGCCTTGAGCCAAGCACCTTTAGGCCCACTTCGGGGACCGAGAAAGCGGCGCTGAACGGCTCCGTCTTTGCCATGTGCACCTTGTCCAATATCTGGGATATTGCGGCCTCGTCCAATTCTATCTCGTTGACGATGCCGCTGACCGCATTCAGCTCGTGGCTGTCGGTCGTCATTATTATTGGGATTATGCCTTCCTTTGCGATGGCTGCCTCAAGCGCCTCCTTGGATTTCCGGCTTATGCCGTTGCCGTCCATCACCATGTAGGCCATCTTTTTGTTTCCGGCCTTGAAAAGCATCGTATGTATGCCGTTTGACGCAAGGCCCTTTGCCTTTGGCTTTATGTACGACATGTGGCACTCCATGTCCTGGCTTTGGAAATCCTTGGATGCAAGCGCATCGGCGCATTTCAGGTATTCCTTGGCCTCGTCGCTCAGCAGGTCAAAGTATGTTATCTTTTCAGCCGACGAGTTGTGCTCGTCAGCGACGATGACGTTCTTGTATCTCTTTTTCAGCTTCTCCATTATGAGGTAGCCGAGGCTGATGTCCGTGTCCTCGGTCGTCTCCGGCGCCCTTGTGAACGTGACCAGTATGGACTCGTTTACCACCAATCCGTGCATCCTCGCATATCCGTATGACGACTCTATGAATGCGCCCCTTGCCTTGAAATACTTCGCGCTTGAGTCGGAGGACTTGACCGCCTCTATTATCTTGGATATCTCGTTCCTGCTTGTGGGGTTGAGGTCGTGCGTTGCGGTTGAGTGCATCACTATCGCGTTCCCGCCAAGCGCCGACGATATGTTGCCTGGCGCGTCGCTGCCGCCCAGCTTGCCGAACGGCCCGAAATGGATGTACGGGACAACGACTTTGTAGTCCTTGTCCGCCTTTATGCCCATGATGCCCAGCGGAAGGCTGGCATCGACGCCGACCTGGCTGAAAAGGTCCTCCAAATCGTCAGTCCCGAAATACCACTGGCCCGCGAAGCTGCTCAAAGCGTCAAAGCCTGAGACGCTGAAGTTCCTCCTGACCGGCGAAAGCAGTATGTAGGCAAGGACCAGGACGACCACGACCGACACTGTGGACAGTATGGCATATTCCGTCAGCAGGCTTCCCAACGACACTGCGAAAAACGGGGCAACGAAGAACGCAAAAACAACGAACTGTATGATGCCTATCGTCAGGCCGCTCTTGAGCTTGCCCAATATCATGCCTATGCACAGCCAGATTATGAGGGAAAGGACGCCTGAAACCGCGAGAATGTCTGCCAATATGTTCTCCGACATCCCGAAAAGGTATACCGAAAGCGACAGCGAAACCGAATATATGAACTCAAAGACCAGCATGGACAGTAATATGGACCTCAGCTTGAGGCTCCACACGAATATCTTTATCAGGAACATGCTGATGATGCCGGAAATGAACAGCGACGTGTAGCTGAGCAGGAGGCTTTCCTGGAGCGGCCTGTTCCCGAAAACGGAGAGCGAGGCGCCCGCCAGCAAAGGAAGCGCGAAAAGCATCACGTAGACTATTCCCATGTTTGCCTTGAATGAGAGGTATTTGGTCAGGCCCGCGGCCTTGTCTATGTTGTCCAAGGGATCACTTTGCGTTGCCGGCCTTCGTTCCGTTGAACTTCATCGGGTTGGAGAGGCTTTCCTCTATCATTTCATTGAGCAGGTAGGTGTTGCCTATGTACTCCTCTGCCACCTTCCTGAACGTCGTCTTCCTTTGCGCGGCTATCTTCATCAGCTCAAGCGCCATGTAGCGTATCTCGGAACTGACAGGCTCTGCCTCTTCGGAATCGTCCATATGCCCCGTATTGTTCCGCACCGTTTTAAAACCCTCTTGGCAGCGTTAAAAACGTTTCGCATTAAACCCCATTATGCATCTTATCGGCTTGGCCAGGGAAGGGATTGCCAAGGCATTGTCCTCGGCTGCAGGCATTCCGTTTGAAGAGGCGCTCAAAGGCCTGTCTTATACTAAAAACAGGGCCTTTGGGGACCTTGAGTCCCGCATAGCGTTTGACGTCGCGAAACGAGACAAGGTCAATCCTGTCCAGGCTGCATCTGCCCTTGTCTCAAAGCTTAAATCAATAAAATACGTCGAAAGGGCCGAGGCAAAAGGCCCCTATGTCAATTTCTTCCTTTCTTCCGATTATTATAAGGAGCTCGTGAAGTCCTTTTCAAAAGGCGTTCCTAAATCAGAGAGCAACGGCAAGAAGGCCCTTGTTGAGTTTCCGGGCGTGAATCCCAACAAGCCTTGGCACATCGGCCATCTGAGGAACGCTTTACTTGGCAACAGCATGGCCAATATCCTGGAGTCCAACGGATATAATGTTGAAAGGGCTGACTATATTGACGACCTTGGCTTGCAGGTCGCGCAGAGCCTCTGGTATTATACTAAGTTCAAGTCAAAGCCTTCCGGGAAGTTTGACCTTTTTGTCGGCATGCAGTATGTCGAGGCTGCAAAGGCGCTTGAGGACAAGGAAAAGGAAAAAGAGATAAGAGCCGTTTTGGAGAAGATGGAAAAAGGGAAAGATAACGACGCAGAGAAATTCGTTGAGAATGTCATAAAATCACAGAGCCAGACGTCCTTTGACTACGGCATTTTCCACGACTACATGATGTTTGAAAGCTCAATTGTCACTGAGCTTTTGCCAGACGGAATAAAGATGCTTGAGAAGAACGGCGCTCTCAGGAAGGAAACTTCCGGGAAGAACGCCGGTTGCTGGGTTTTGCCGCTTGAAGGCGACGAGTTCAAGGGACAATTGGAAACCAACAAGGTGCTGATAAGGAGCGACGGCACTACAACTTACACTGGCAAGGACATTATCTTCCACTTATGGAAGTTCGGCATACTTGAAAGGAAAGTCAAGTTCAAGGAGCTCATGGAACAGCCGAACGGCGTGATATGCTACCGCTCTTCTTCGGAAGGAAAGGAGATGAAGTTCGGGAACGCGGACATTGTTGTCAACATAATAGGCATTGAGCAGGCCCATCCGCAGAACATAGTCAAATACGCGATAAGGAAGCTCGGCTACGATTCTGCTGCGTCCAATTACGTCCATGTTGCCTATGGGGCTGTGAAACTGCCTGAAGGCCGGTTCTCAGGAAGGCGCGGGATATGGGTAGGCTATACGGCTGACGACTTGATGGAAGAAGGCATGGACAAGGCGCGCGAAAGGATGAAGGATGCGAAAGATGCTGACGTTAAAAAGATAGTCAATGCCGCGATAAAGTATGCGATGCTCAAGATAGGCGCGGCAAAGGAGGTTGTTTTCGACTGGGACAGGGCATTGTCCATGGAAGGGGATTCAGGGCCTTACATACTGTACTCTTATGTTAGGGCGAAGAAGATATTGGAGCACGCGGAGAAGGATGCAAAGCCAGGGAATTATAATGAGGAGGAAAGGGCCTTGGTCCTGAAGCTTTCGCAGTTCGGGGAAGTGGCGGAATCCTGTGCGAAGAACTTCGACCCGAGCGGCATGGCGATGTACCTTTCAGAGGTTGCGGCGATGTTCCACAGCTGGTACGCAAAATGCAGGGTTGTCGGCACGCCGGAGGAGGGGGCAAGGCTCGCCCTCGTGAAATCCTTTGCCAATGTGGCCGAGAAAGGCCTGTGGATGCTCGGGATTGAGACGGTCGGGGAGATGTGAGCATGTCATTGGAGCTTGTCGGTTATATTGGGGGATTTTTGATTGCAGTGGCTTTGGCTCCACAGCTTATTAAGACATGGAAAACCAAATCCGCAAAAGATTTGTCTTTGTTGTGGACTATTGTATCGCTCATAGGACTAATCCTTTATGGCATATATGCTGCAGTAAACATGGTTTTGCCGCTGTTGATTTTTGCCACAATAGAATCGATAATGATTATTGCGTTAATCATCCTCAAGATAAAATATGATAATAAGATGAAGAAATAAGGAGAGAGTATGTCTTTACCAAATGAAGAAGAAAGTATCGAGGATGCAAAGAACCAGAATGATGATATTATTCATGAATCCAAAGAATCAAGAAAACCATATACAATAACTGCGATATTCGATCAAGATAATAAACCTCTGAAGATACCGATTTCGATAAAAGCCATCTGGACAGACAATCTGCTTCTTTATGTTAGCGAAAAAGTTTTCCAGTATCTAATTTTAGGAAGGAAAATGGTTATATATCTCTATCTTATGATTATGTTTGCAACCTTTATGTTCATTACAACACTAATATCCAAGATTTTGAACCTTCAGACGGCAGATTCATTGCTGAGTTGGACTTATACAGTTCTATTATTACTCATTATGCCTCTTCTTATTTATTACTGGGATATCTATGTCGCTATACAGCTCCACAAGGCTATGAATGTTGCAATGCGCAACAAATCATATTCTAAATCAGAAGAGCATTATACAGACCAACGTAACTTTGAGTGGACCTCAACAAACTTGACTATTCTCAATGCAATAATCCGCAATAATGAAAAAACGCAATATTCCTACGAGGATCTAGGTCGTATTGCTGGCGTTGACCGCCAAACTGCCAAGTCTTCAATAAAAAAGTTGCTTGATTCCAAATTAATATATAAGGATAGTGGAGTATACTATTTCTCCGAAGTGGATTTCGAAATTTATATAAAAAAAGATAATAAAATAGAATTTGTAAACATAGATAAATTTGAAAAAAAGAAGTTTCAGCATCTATTCGAAATAATGTGTTTTGAGGCATTTTAACTTGGTGTATTAACAATGATACACTACTGTACATAGAATCGTATAACGTCAAACCCAGTTATATTATCACAGTGTCCTGTTTTCAGGATACTGGGGGTGGAAATATGGCAGATACGGGAATATCAGGTTTGGCAGGATGGACAGCACTGATTTTGTTTTTTGTTGTGCTCGGTCTAGTAAACTTCGCTAATCTAGGATGGGTTTTCTGGATTATTGGCGTTCTGTTACTGGCTGTGACATCCGTAGCCATCCTACGTCATGGATTCAATTGACATGAACTCAATCCTTTTCTTTTTTTGATAGCAGGAATCAAATAGAATGATAATTCAACTGTTATTATAGATTTTACGCCTAATAAAACTCACGCAAAAGCCAAGTCCTCCTTCCTGAAGCCCATGGACTCTGCCTTTTCCAAGGATATCGTAAAGGATGCCTCGCACTGCTTCATCGCGCCAATCGGTATGAACAAAGGCTCACGGTTCCGGCGCTTCCACACGACATACGCCGTCATCTGCGCGACCTCTTCCCATTGCTTCAGAAGGATAATCTGCTCCTTCTTCACTGAAAGGTTCATGCCCTCGTGCGCCTTGACCTCAAAGACGTACTGCCTGCCCCTCTTGAATGCCATGATATCCGGCGATTCGGAAGAAACGCCTGAGCCGGCCGCACGGATGGCGCAAAACCCCTGACGGACAAAATAGTCTAATACCTCTCTTTCAACCCGCGAGCCCTTCCTATACGTCTGCATATTCACAGCCCCGGTATGCTGCCGCCGAACATCTTCTTCACCTTGTTGCGGAATCCCCTGTCCTTGGAAAACTTCTGGTATATCTCCTTTGACTTCATGAACTGGTTGACAAGCGCGCGAACGTCCTTCTCGGAGGTGCCCGAGCCCTTGGCTATCCGCAAGGCCCGCGAGGAGCTTTTGCGCACAAGCTCGGGGTCCTTCCTCTCGGCGCGGGTCATGCTGCTGATTATCGACTCGAAGCGCTCCATCATCAAATCCATGTTCTCGGCCATGTCCTTTGACACGTTCATCTGGCCCATCATGTTGGTCATGAGCCCGCTTATCGGGCCTGCGCCCTTTGCAGCCTTCATCTGCGCGTAAAACGTGTCCAAATCAAACTCAGGCTCGCCTTCAATAGTAAGGTTCTTCTCAATCTCCTTCATCTGCTCCATCAGGCTTTGGAAGTCCGGCATGCCCAAAAGCTTGGAAACGAAGCGCTCGGAATTGTAGGCCTCAAAGCTGTCTACCTTTTCTCCAAGGCCTATGAACGCCAATTTTGTCTTTGTCTCGGCAACAGCGGAAAGGGCGCCGCCGGCCTTTCCCGAGCCGTCCAGCTTGGTCACAATGACGCCTGTTATGGGCACTGCCTCTGAAAACGCCCTGGCGTGCTTTCCCGCCACCTGGCCTATGTCGGCAGAGACGACAAGGAAGACCTCATCCGGCTTAAAAACAGCATAAAGGCCCTTAAGCTCCTTGGCAAGGCCTTCGTCAAAGGCGTTCCTCCCGGCCGTGTCAACAATGGTAACGTCTGCTTTTGAGCCTTCCATGCATTTCTTGATGATTTCAACGCCCGGGCCGTCATGGGTGCAAAACGGGGCTTTTATCTTTTCCGAAAGCTGGCGAAGCTGCTCCTTTGCGGCAGGCCTGTCGTTGTCAACCGAAATGAGCAACGGCTTAAGCCCCTTTTTCATGTAATAATAGGCTATCTTTGCCGATGTGGTGGTCTTCCCGCTCCCGTAAAGGCCTATAAGCATGACCTTGTGCCTGTCAAGCCGCGGGGAATAGGACTCGCCGAGGACTGCCTTAAGCTCATCAAAGATTACCTTGACAACATGCTGCCTGACAGTTGCGCCCTCCAGCAGCTCCTTGGAAAGGGCCTTGTCCTTTATCCTTTTTGAAAGCTCAAAGACCAGTTTAACGTTTACGTCCGCAGTTATCAGGGCTTTCTGTATCTCCTTGACAAGCTCGCTGACCGCTGCCTCGTCAACGACTGTCTTGCCCATGAACCGGCGTATTGCGTCCTGTATGGATTGCGCGAACGTCATTGAATCACTCAGAACATTATGCCCAGGAAATGGAGCACGATTATGGCAGCCAGGCCGAAGAGCCCGGTCAGCGCCACGATTATGAATGTGACGATGTTGATGGGTATGCCAGCGCCAAGCAAATCCAAGACGAACATTGCAATAAGTCCCACAACGCTGTTGTAAATCACCCTTTTTATGTCGCGCGCCAACGCGAATATCAGCCATGCCGCTATTATTGATAGAACGATGGCAATCGCCGTCTCTATGCCTGCCATGGCTTCATTTAACTGTTGAAGTTATTTAAAGTTGGCGGTGCCGCATTGGAAGGGCGCCATGACGGTAAAGCTGTTTAAAAACGTGCATGCTCTTGTTTTTAAACATTTAAACGGCAAATAGGTCATAGGTGTTCAAAATGGCAGCCCAAAAAAATATGTCAGACTATAATGCGGAGATAGTCAAGAGAAAGGCCGCAGAATACAGGAATCTGCGCGAGGCGAAAAGGGCAAAGCAGATAAAAGCAGTCCCGAAGCCCAAGGAAGCCAATATTGTGGCCCAGCCCCAAAAGGCTGAGGCGCCCATACAGCCGGTGCAGCAGGAGGCGCAAAAGCCGGCGACGATAAAGATAGACGGGGAGGCGGCCTCAAAGGACCTTGCGCAGATAATGGCGGACATCCTGGAAGCCAAGAACCGCCTTGTGAACGAGATAGGCGAGGACAAGGCCGCGGGAACCAACAAGGCATACGAAAACGTGGAAGCCGCATACACAAGCCTGAAGAGCTACATGGAAAAGGGCGAGGTAGGCGTACAGGGGCTTAGCGACCGGATATTCAGGTTCTCAAGCCAGCTGCAGGTTTACTTCGCAACAGCGACTGTGGAATACAAGTCATACAAGAACTCCCACAAAAGGAGCTGGATAGAGGGAGCCATGGACACGTGGGCCGTGCCGCTTGTCGTAGGCGCGACTGCGATTGCCCTCAGGAAGCCGATAACGAAAAAGGCGATGCCCATACTCGAGAAAGGCATCGGAAAAGGCGCATATTCACGGTATGAGGAACTCAGAAAGCAGGAACTGGGGCCGGCTTGGCAAAAGCTCGTGAGAGCTGTTGCCGGAACCGCGGCAATCGGTGCAGGCGGCGTTGTGGGCGGGACTGTGGAATACACTATGGACTCCATGGGATACGGCGCAAAAAAGGGAGACGTCAAGAAATTCTTCGATATGCAGCGCAACAGCATAAAGGACATGGGGGACGCGCTGAACAACTTTAAACTGCAGAACAAGGACAACGACCCGGCAATAGCAGCCCAGATAAAGGCGGCAAGGACCATGCTTGACAATGCCGATATGGGAATGAAGACGGTTGAAAACAAAATCAGCAAGGGGCAGGAAGGCAATGCCCCGAACTTCGTGGTAGACGTTTTGAAATCATCGGCGGCAATAGCCGCGATAGGCATAGCCCTTCGTTTTACCAAGGGAAAAGCCAAGGGATGGGCTACAGGAGTGGTCCGGAAAGATAGGCTGAAGGAAGCGGACGAAAAAGTTGAAAAGATTGCGGCAGAGGCAAAGGCTGCGCTTAAAGGCGGTAATCTCGCCAAACAGAAAACAGCCAAGGAGAAGCTTCAGCAGGCCTTGGAAGAAAGGAACCAATTCGTGCCAGGAGCCAAGAAGACCGCCAAAGGAACAGAAACGCTTGATGAGCTTGTTGGCAAGCTGGACAGGGAATCAGGGGAAAAGGAAATCAGCGCGGCTATTGCAAGCTTAGATAAGGCAAGAAAAGGGGGAGACCTGGAAGAGATATCGGCTGCAAGAAGGGAGGCACAAAAAGTCTTGGGCAAGGATAAGACCGGCAGTGACGAGCTTCAGGACCTTCTTGACGCAACAAAGCCCAAGAGAGCCCGGAAGCAGTCTCCATAGGCCGCATTTCGGTGGATATTGGGCGTTGTCTGACAGCAACCATTAAAAGATATGCGGAAACAATGGAACCATGCCGCAGCTGGACTTCAGGGCCATTGAGGAAAAAGTGCAGAAGGAATGGGACAAGGAGAAAGCTGACGTCTCAAACCCTGACAAAAGGGAAAAGAGGTTCATAACAGCGGCGTTCCCGTACCCAAACAGCCCGCAGCACATAGGCCACGGAAGGACCTACACGATAACGGACGTGCACGCAAGATACCTGAAGATGAAGGGCTACAACGTGCTGTTCCCGATGGCATTCCATGTCACAGGAACGCCAATCCTTGCCATGGCAGACAGGATAAAGGCGAAAGACAAGGAGATACTTGACATTTTCGAGAACATATACCACATCAGCAGGAAGGAGGCGGAAAAGCTGACAAAGCCGGAAGACCTTGTCATGCACTTCAGCAGGGAGATAGAGCAGGGCATGAGGGAAATGGGCCTGATGGTGGACTGGAGAAGGAAGTTCTACAGCTTCGACCCGCACTTCAACAGGTTCATAGAGTGGCAGTTCAGGAAACTGAAGGAGATGGGGCACATTGCCCAGGGAGACCATTACGTCCCTTGGAGCGTAAAGCTGAGCAGCGCAGTCGGCTCGCATGACACGAAAGGGGACGTTGACCCGCAGATGGAGGAAGTGACAGCGATAAAGTTCAGGTTCAAGGACGGCTTCCTTGTCGTATCAACTTACAGGCCTGAAACCGTGTTCGGCGTAACCAACATATGGGTAAACCCGAAGATGCAGTACGTGAAGGCAAGGGACAGGAAATCCAAGGAAATTTATTACATGGGCGAAGAGGCGGCTGGCATAATCGCGAACCAGCTGGACATTGAGGTGATCGGGAAAGTCGATGCAAATGAAATGCTGGACGGAATGGCGAAGAACCCTGCCAATGGGGAAGACGTTCCGATATTCAAGGCGTCGTTCGTGAAGCCTGATGTTGGAACCGGCGTTGTCATGAGCGTGCCGGCCCATGCGCCGTTTGACTATGTCGCGCTAAGGGACATCGGAAAAGAAAACTTAAGCAAAAAGATAATCGAGACCGGCGCATACAAGGGAATTCCCGCAAAGGAGGCCGTGGAAAAGCTCGGCATAAAGAACCAGGACGACGAAAGGCTGGAAGAGGCGACAAAGGCGCTTTACAAGGAGGAGGCGCACAACGGGAGGATGTCGGTCTACAAGCCAGGCCTCCCGGTCTCAAAGGCAAAGGAGGACGTGAAAGGGCTCTTCGTCAAGGAGGGCAAGGCGTTCTTGCTCTGGATAATAGCCAACGCCCCGGTCTACACAAGGGAAGGCGACAAGGTCCTTGTAAAGAAGGTAAGCGGCCAGTGGTTCATCAATTACGGGGATGAAAAATGGAAGGCGAAGGGAAGGGAGATGCTCAATGCCATGTCCGTGATACCCGAAGACGGAAGGAAGGAGATGCTGGCAACCATAGACTGGCTGGACAGGAAGGCGTGCACAAGGGCAAAGGGCCTTGGGACCAAATTCCCGTTTGACCAGGGCCAGATAATAGAGTCGCTCAGCGACTCAACGATATACATGGCGTTCTACACGTTCGCGCACAAGATTAGGGAATTTGAACCGAACGAACTGGACGAAGGGTTCTTTGACTACCTGCTGCTTGGCAAAGGAAAGGCAAAAAACAAAAAGCACGAAGAGATGAGGGAGGAGTTCCTTTACTGGTATCCGCTGGACTCAAGGCACACGGGCTGGGACCTTGTGAAGAACCATCTGCCGTTCTTTGTAATGAACCATGCCGCAATCTTTGATAAAACAATGTGGCCAAGGCAGATAGTGCTGAACGGCTTTGTCCTTATGGACGGCAAGAAGATGAGCAAGAGCCTTGGCAACATCCTGCCGCTCAGGGACGCGATAAGGAAATATGGGGCTGATGTCGTCAGGTTCTCGGTCGTCGCGGGGGCGGAGCTTGCCGAGGACACGGACTTCAGCGTCTCAATGGCAAGCGGGATAAGGGAAAGGATGGAATACATATTGGAAAAGCTGGATGAAAAGGAGGGCAAAGAGGAGCTGATAGACAGGTGGATGGAGGCGAAATTCAGCTCCAAGCTTGAATCGTTGGATTACAATTTCAGCAACTTTGAGTTCAGGAAGATAGCGCTTGACTTTTTTTATGATTTCCACAATGACATGAATTGGTATATCGCAAGGAAGCAAGGAAAGCCAAAGCTAAGGAAAATAATATCAAGATGGGCGCAGGTGATGGCGCCGTTCATGCCGTTCGTCTCAGAATACGTCTGGAGGGAGAGGCTCGGCAACAAGGCAAGCGTTTTCGCAAGCAGCATGCCGAAGCCCGAAAAACACGACAAGGACGTCATAAGGGCAGAGGGGATTGTGAGGCTGCTGAAGGAGGACATTGAAAGGCTGATGGGGATAGTCAAGGCAAAGCCAAAGAAGATATACATCTACCTGCCTGACAAATGGAAATTCAGTCTTTTTGATTACATGGCTGAAACAAGGAACTTCGACAGGATAATGGACGGGGCTCGGGAAAAATACAAGGACAAAATGGAATTCGTGGCAAAAACGGCAAAAGGCCTTGGCAACAGGCTGTATGCTATGGAAAAGCCAGTTCCGCTGGACGTGATGCGCAAACAAATAGAAGACGCGAAGCCGTTCCTGTCAAGGCAGTTCGGCTGCGAGATAATCATTGCTGGTGAAGAAGGCGCGAAGCACGAGAAGGCGAGGCTCTCTACCCCGATGAAGCCGTCAATAGTGCTTGAGTGAATATATAGGAAGTGGTGCTGATGCGGAAAACGAAGATTGTCGTTACGATAGGGCCTGCAGTTGAGGACAAAAAGCTCCTTCTCAGGATTTTTGAAAAGGCCGACGTTGCAAGGTTCAACTTCTCGCACGGCGATTACAAGGAGCACAAAAAACAGAAAAGGCTTGTTGATGGCGTCGCAGATGAATTGGGAAAAATAATACCGACCATGGCCGACACGCAGGGCCCTGAGATGAGGACGACAAACAAGGAGCCTTTTGAAGTGAAGATAAACGGGCATTACGACCTCATGAAGGACATCGGCGTCACCTATGGCAACCTTCCGAAGGACGTGAAGAAGGGCGACATGGTGGTCATAGCGGACGGCGACTTCAGGATGAGGGTGCTTGAAACCGGAAAGAACACGCTGAAGGTGCATGCGCTCACAGGGGGCGCCATAAACCCGAAAAGGAAGGTTTCGGTTCCGGGCGAGCTCATACACCTGCCGACGATATCGGAGGAAGACAGAAAGGACCTTGATTTCATAGCCAAGGAGAATTTTGACCTGATAGCGCAGTCATTCGTGAGGCACGCGAGGGAGGTGGACGAGCTCAGGAAATACGCGGCAGGCCTCGGATGGAAGAACCACATCATAGCGAAGATAGAGCACCCGAAGGCCGTTGAGGAGTTTGACGGGATAATAACGGCTGCGGACGGCGCCATGGTCGCAAGGGGCGACCTTGGCGTTGAAGTCAGCTTTGACAGGCTTCCGGGCATACAGAGGGCACTGATACGGAAGGCCAGGAAGAGCTCCAAGCCTGTCATTGTCGCAACCCACATGATGAAGTCCATGGTTTCCAGCCCGTTCCCGACAAGGGCCGAGGTCGTTGACGTGGCCAATGCCGTTTATCAAGGAACGGATGCCGTGATGCTTTCAGAGGAAACGACGATAGGCAGTTTCCCGTACGAGGCGGTCGACGCGATGGACAGGATAGCCACGACAGCGGAGCTGGACGCCGAGGTCGAGAAAGTTGAGCCTGTTGACAACAAAGACGTGATGGCGCAGGAGGCGTTTGTAATCGCTGACAGGTTCGGATGCCCCATGGTGGCGCCTACGGAAAGCGGGACCACGCCCCGCAAGATATCGAAATACAGGCCAAGGCTGAAGATATACGCGATAACGCCGCATAGGCACGTCGCCGCATACATGACGCTTTGCTACGGCGTCGTTCCTGTCATGTCAGAGAGGCACGAGCCGATATACAGGAACTTCGCCCAGATAAAGGAGATGCTGGGCATAAACAAGGCCGTGTTCGTGTTCGGCTACCCGATGGGAAACAAGAGGACGAACTCCGTCATATACGCCTAGAGCTGCATGATTTCCCTTGCCTTTGAAAGCACGGGCCCCAGCATCGACATCGCCAGCTCCTTCTCGCCTGCGGTTATGCTGAGCCAGATGAACGGGAGCGCAACCAGGTAGGATATGCCGGTTATTATCCCAAACTCCAGGAAGCTCTTGAGGATGGACATCTGTATGGGAAGGTCAAGCATCCCGCCCACGTAGAGCATCACCGGCACCATCAGCAGCGTCGGCAGCGCGATGAGCCTCAATATATCCATCGCTATCCTCCTGAGCGGCAGTATTTTGCTTATCAGTATTATCGTAAAGTCGCATGCGAAGTTGGAAATCGCAAGCGATATCGCAATGCCCAGCGCGCCCATGTGGAAGCCGAAAAAGAGCAGCAGGTTCAGCGCGATTGTGATCATCGAGGCGGAAAGCGTAGTCAGCGCCACTATCCTCGCCCTTCCCATGCTTATCATAATCTGCTTGATGGTCAGCGATATGGGGGTAAGGAAGAACCCCAGTATGAATATCCTGGCGAAAAGCGCCCATTCGGTATATCCGGGAGAAAGCACGGCTATGATGTTTTCAGGAAACATGAAAGCTGCAATGGTTATCGGGTAGAACAGCAGTATTGACCACTTTATTCCGGATTCCGCTATGGCGGCGTTGCTTTCCTTGAACTTTCCGGACCTCAAGACAGGGAAAATCGCGCTGCCGAGGTTGCCGGGTATTGCAACCTGCACGTACTTGCTAGGCCCCAATGCCGCATTGTATCCTGCTATCTGGTTCTTCATATTGAACGCGCCCAGCATGAAGTTGTCTATGGAGTTGAGCAGCGTTCCGCCAAGGCTGTCGACGTAGAACCAAAGCCCGTTGGGAAGGCCGCTTCTTAGGTGCTTTATGCCGGCATTGACGCAGCTGAAATCCAGCCCGGTCCTCCAGAATATGAAAATTCCGACCAGTATGTTGTATGCCGTAAGGGCCCATAGGAACAGCATTACGTCGCCTCCGGAAAGCGTGCCGTGCAGGAACACCAATGCCGCCATGACTGCAAGCCTGAATATGGGGAATATTGACGTTATGACGAGTTTTTCCTTAATCCACAATAAGTTGGTCAGGAAGCCCTGCGTGCCGCCGAATGCCGTGAACACCAGCGCGTATAGAACCAGCGTGACGGAATCGGCCATGGTTATGGAAAACAGGTTGAGCGCAAGTATTATGATGAACACTATTGCGGCCGCGACTCCGGAAAGCAGCATGGACAGGAACATGAGCATGGCCCCTTCGCTCTTGCTCTTTGCGTATATCTCCGGAAGCTGGTAGTTGCAGCTGTACGTTATGACGCTGGACAGCGCAAGCCCGGCAATCGTTATCATCGAAAGCAGCAAGAAATATTCGGAAACCACGCCGGTCGGCGCATACTTGTACAGCAGGGTCATGTACAAGATTCCGAAGAACACGTAGAACGCAAAGGAGAAGAAGTTGGTTGTTATTGACTTTACGGTCAGTCTTGCGGCCTCTGTCATCCCATCATCCTGCTCCAATAAGCTTGGAAACGGTTTAAAAGGTGAATGTGAACCCATGTACTCCGGCTGTGGGATAAAAGCAAGCAATAGATATGTCTTGGCAGCGAGGCCTAATTACATTCATAAATAACAATTCATTAAATCAAAATATGGCCCGCAACAAGGCTGAAAGTGCTGGTTGCGGGCTTGTCAGACTCGAGAGAGCTACCGCCGGGCAGGCGGGGAGTAACGCTTCTGGAGATGGAACCGTAGTCCTGTCATTGAAGGAAGAAGCCCAGCTTTAGTGCTGGGTGTGTCACAAAACGTCCCGCCTGCCGGATTTGAACCAGCAACCCTCCGGTAACTGCCATACGCAGTGCGCCACTATTAACTACAGCCGGATGCTCTACCGTTGAGCTAAGGCGGGTTTTTAAGTAAGGGTTACTGCACCATATTTGTTTTTAAATTTTATGATAGAGAGGCATTCAAGGTGGAATCAATGACAATGGCGATCTCGGAAATGATGGGGATGGACGTATTTACGGACACTGGAAAATTCCTTGGAACTGCACAGGAGTTCATAATAGACGTTGAGGAAGGCAAGGTTGTCAGGATACTTCTAGAGCCGCTTCCGGCTTCAAAGGAGAAAGTTTTGGAGACCATGAAGGAGAAGAGCGTGCTTTACAACAGCGTTAAGTCGGTAGGCGACGTTATAGTTGTTACTAAGGCGAAAGAGTAATCCTCTCTCCGCCTAAGCGGAGTGACTCTTTTTTAGGAAGCGTTCTGCGATTTTTTTCGCATCCTTTTGTATTGTGCAGACGCCGGCATCCATTA
>JBGQMY010000019.1:0-24056 GCA_041500865.1 Candidatus Micrarchaeia archaeon
CGATTTTCCGGAAGCGGGCTTCATGTCCATATCGCTTAATGTTGTATAATATGTATTTTAAAGGTTATTTAAGCCTGGAAATCCTCCTATACCAAATGGCAGACTGTGCCAAAACTAGCCCCTGACGAAGATTATCAGCACTGCCGCAGAAAATGCAGCTATGACCGCAGCCGCCATGAAGCCAACGACCGGTCCGGCAATGGCCCATAATGCCCCGACCATCAGGCTTGCCGGGAGATAGGCAACGCCGATGGCCGTGTTATAGGCGCCTATCGCAGTGCTGCGCCTTTCTTCAGGTATCATGTCGCTGATGTATGCCTTGTTCACGCTCTCGTCCAAGGCAACGAAGATGCCGTAAAGCCCGAACAGCAGCGCCGCATGCCACCAGGCTGTTGCCAAGGCAAAGCCCGCGCAGATGGCCGCATATAGCGCGAACGCCCCTGCGATGACCGGCTTGCGGCCCATTCTGTCTGACAGCCACCCGCCAGGCACTGATGCGAGCGCGTATATAATATTGTATAAGACGTAGAGCAGCAGGACGTCCTCAGGCTTCACGCCTATGTCGGCTGCGCGCAGTATGAAGAATGAGAAGCTGAAATAGGAAAGCGAGAACAGCAGCGACACCTTGAGGAATGTCTTGTATTCGGCCGGCATTCCCTTCAGCGCCTCCCAGAAGGACTGCTTTTTCGCAGTCGCCGGGGCTTCGGCTGCCTTTGGCTCGCGCACGAAAAATAGTATAACGGCAACCGCCAGGACAGCGGGTATTATCGCTATGAGGAAGGTGTTGCGGAAGCCTGTTTCATTCGCGCCATATGCCGAAAGCAGCGCAAAAGCCAGCAACGGGCCTATTATTGCGCCTGCGGTGTCCATGGCGCGGTGCAGGCCGAACGCCCTGCCGCGGATTTCCTTTTCTGCCGATGCGGCGATTATCGCGTCCCGCGGCGCAGTCCGCAGGCCTTTGCCTACGCGCTCCAGCCCGCGCATTATGAGGACCGTCCACCAGGTTGTTGAAAGCGCGATGCCTATCTTGACTATTGATGAAAGGCCGTAGCCGAAAAGGACGAACTGCTTCCTTTTGCCGAGCCTGTCCGAGAAGTAGCCGGAAAATACCTCGATGATGCTCGCGGTGCTGTCAGCCACGCCCTCGACCAGGCCGACAATCTCCTTGCCTGCGCCAAGCACAAGCGTCAGAAACAGCGCTATGTTGGGAAAGACCATCTCGCTGGAAACGTCGGTCAGGAAGCTGACCACCCCGAGCGTTATTATTGCCGGGCTGATTTTGCCGTTATTGCCGTTGGCCACGCTAGCTTAACGCAGCGAGGCCTTAAAAAACTTGTTTTTTAGTTCCTTTTTCTCCATCCGGCAGGCCAACGACGAACGCGATTGCCGCAGGGCTTTTGCTATGCTGGGGTAGCAATTTAAACATTTCCATGCCCATATATCCCTGGGTCTTTGGGGGTATAGTGCAACCAGGTAGCACGGCAGGCTCCAGGTTTTGCGCGAAAGCGCGATTAGAAGAAACCTGTAGGTCAGGGTTCAAATCCCTGTATCCCCAACCCTTTTTCTTTCCCAGGGGAACCAAGGTCTTCAGCAAAAACGGCTCGGCTTGAGGCTCAACCTTCCTTTTCTTTGACCTTTTTCTTTAGAAAAAAGGCTTTGCCCAAAAAAGCGTTTCTTTTCGTTAAACCGTTTTCTTTTTGAAAGAGAAGGGCTGTTCAACCAAAAGGAAGCCACTTTGGAAAAAGAAGCCATCTGCGGGAAAGAAAGGAGGCCAAGCTAAGGTTTAAATAGAATTACGGGCAAATGAGCAATGTGGAAGACAAAAGCGGCATGATCATAATAATGGCGATAGCAATCATAGCGATAACCGGAGCCGCCCTCTACTTCTCAAACGTCGCGCTGAAGAAGCCGACTGCGGTGCTCTACCTGGAGCAGGGCGCAGTATCAGTAAACGCGGGCAAGGGATGGGAAACTGCCAGCAACCAGATGCAGCTCTACGAGGGCTATTCGGTAAAGACTTCAGCCAACGGAAAGGCGACCATAGTGTTCTCCGACGCCACGATATCCAGGCTCGAGCCCGGAACCGAGGTGAAAATACAGAGTTTAGAAGCCGGGCAGGTGAGCCTTGCGCAGGCGAGCGGGAAAACATGGAACAAGGTCGAGGACATAAGCGGCATAAAGTCGTACAAGGTGACAACGCCGAACGCGGTCGCGCTCGTAAAGGGAACCGCGTTCCAGATAAGTTCAAGCGACCTCATGGTGAATGAGGGCATAGTGGACTATACGGCAGACGGCGCAAGCTATGACGCGCCGGCAGGCAAGGTCTTTTACGTGGAAAACGGCAAGGTCATGAGCAGGGACATGACAAGCGACGAGAAAAAGGCGCTCAGGGCCCAGGTCATAAGCGACATCGTCACGCTAAAGTCCTCGATGATAAAGATAATACGTGATGAGCCTGAGGCAAGCTCCTACTTCAGCGGCATGAGCGACATGCAGATATTCGACCTGCTGCTCAACAACAGGACAGAGGTGGACTACAACCCCGGCCAGTTCGGCCTTGTGCTCAGCAACGAAGAAGGCCAGACAGTCACTTTGGACAAGGTTGTGGGAAAGCAGACCCCTGCCATAGGAAGGGTGCTGCAGATAACGCAGAAGATAAGGGGCTACATCTCAAAGTATGGCATAACCACTGACGAACTGAAGGCCGCGCTAATGCAATGACCCTTACTGGTACGCCTCTATTTTTTCCCAGTCCCTGGAGAATGCGATTGTCCTGTACGTGTACCAGTCGCAGTGCCTCCATCCATCCGCGGAAAGCCCGGCTTTGTATGAAAGCTCGGCAAGGAATCCGCTGACGTTCGGAAGCGACTGCCACACGTCCGGAAGGAACGTGGCCCTGTTCCATCCCCTCTCTATTATTACGCCGCATCTTTCTTTTGAGATGTAGTCCGCGAACTCCTTTTCAGTGCCATTGAACCTTTCCTTCGGCGTAAGCACGGACACCTCGATGTTGAGGCCGTCCAGCTCCTTCCTGGACACCGCATCGAACCTCGGGTCCCCGAACGCCGCATTGATTGCGTTCTTTGAGACGTCCTCCGCCAGGTCCCTGCACGCCTCGAGCGTGCCTATGCATCCCCTGAGCTCGCCCTTTTCCATAAGGGTGACAAAGGCCGCGCCCTGGAACCCAATCGGCTTTACATCCGGCTTCCTGCCGTGCTCAAGGTGGAATGAAATCGAGTGCTTCGCAACAGAGAGAAGGTAGCCTTTGTTCCTGTCGTCAAGGCCGTCCATGGCTTAGCTTCCGGAAAATTCTTTAAATAGGGCGATGCCAAAGGTTTTTAAGCATCGGAAAAGGAATGAGTGCGGTGTTAGATTGGATATCTTCATGAGCTACGGCGAATACGGGCAGTAC
Organism: Candidatus Micrarchaeia archaeon; assembly: GCA_041500865.1. GTDB lineage: Archaea > Micrarchaeota > Micrarchaeia > Anstonellales > J096 > JAPLWW01. Next base: position 3,413 of record JBGQMY010000019.1, read on the forward strand.
AAATCTTCAAACGTAAAAGCGGAAAGGTTCGACGCAAACGGCCTGCAGCGCATGGTTGCGGACACCCTGGAAAGGATAGGGCTCAATGGATTCAGGTATTCGGGGCTTGCTGAAACAGGGCGGGTTGAGAAAGAGGTTGCAGAGGAGGCCGCCGAATCCGGCATCGCGATTATCGGCTCCAAAAAGGCAGTTGAATGGGCAAAGGCGCTTTGCGCAGGCAACCCGAAGCTCAAGCCATTGGCGCAGGGCTTCATTGTAGGCCTTGCGCTCAAGCATTCTGGCATGCCATACAAGGTTTCAGGCAGCATGTTTGGGGGCGGAATGCCAAAGGCGGAAAGCGCGGCAAGGCCCGGCGAGATGGGCTTCGCAATCGCATTCGGCGGAAGCAGCGAAAACACGGTGGTGAAGAAGATAAGCCTCAAGGGAGCTCAGCCATACGAGGTCGGCTACTTTTTGACTAGCGTGCACAATGCGGCAACAAGGCTGCTGATAAGGTCAAAGGGCGTGAGCATAAGCCCGATGCAGAAGGAAAAGAAGGACATGAAGAGGCTTGTTGATGCGCTAAAGAAATCCGGCTTGCCAGGCGGCTTTGAGGGGTTTGTCAAAATCATCACCATATGCAGCGCCTACGACACCATGCCTTTCCCCATGCAGAGGCAGTTCCTCAAGATATACAAGGACCTGCCAAAGCCCAGGAGGATGGAAAAGGTGGCTCAGCCCATAGAGCCCTTCATCTGAGCAAGCATGAACTCCAGGTCCCTGTAGTCGACGCCTTCGGGCATCATGCCAAGGAAGTCGCCCTTGACCAAATCCAGGAGCTTCTCGTCCTTCGGTATCACTATCATGAGGTGGCCGTTCTCGTTCATGCCAAGGCCGATGAGGCCAAGGAACTCCTCCGGAGACTTCGGCTCAAAGTCATCCGTGTTGAGCAGCACCCACTTGCTGTTCTCTATGCCGAAAAGGCCAATCTCCATGCTTTTGTTTTCGGCGTTGTAAAGCGTTGATATCCTCTCAAACTCCCTTGCGACCTCGGCCTTGCGGAAGCTTTCGGGCATCCTTTCCGCCGCGTCCCTGAGCAGCTCTATGGCCTTCGCCCATTCGCCAGAGGAATACAGCACCTTGGAGTAGACGATGTACGGCTCGCTTGCCTGCGGCTGCATCGCAATGAGCCTCTCAAGCGATTTCCTTGCCGCGTCTACGTCCTGCTGCTCAAGCAAAAGCAGAGACTCGAGAAAAAGCCTAGTCTGCTCGTCCGTTTCGCTGTCAACAAGCTTCCTGGCTGCGGCGTGGTCGCCCATGCCGAGCAGTATGGCAAACCTCTTTGTGCTGAGCTTTATGCCCTCTGACTCCGCCTTGTCGATATACCCCCTTGCATTGGCCAAGTACTTTTTTTCGCCGCTCATCTGGTACATTACGACGTTGATGTCCGAAAGGAGCTCATATGCCGCGTTGTCCCCCCCCTCTAGCCTGGCCTTTGCCTCGTACATTGCGGTGTCGTATTCCCCGTCTGCGGCCTCCTTTATTATCCGCTCGTATTCATTGCGTTCCATGGCCAGCACCTTTTTCCACAAGCAAAGCGTCTCGTATCATGAGTTCGGCAGTGTCCCCTTTTGATGTCATTTCGCTATCCGTTATTGTTATTCTCTGTTTAAAAAATGGGGCGTCAAGCACGGCCGTCTCCCCTTCCCCGCCCTCCAGGAACGGATGCACGTAATCATGGTATATCCTGAACGGCTTTCCGACGTCCTCCTTCCTTATTCCGTAGCCGGACGCCCTGACAAGCATTATCTCCATATAACTGAAATCTGCCATCACCGCGGCGTTTCTGTGCCACAGGAACGAATAAGCCGGGATGCCCAGCGACTCCCCGATGTAATCTACCCTTTGCTTTTGGTACTCGCTTTCAACCGCGCCTGAGCTTATGCCGCCCATCCCGAACCTGGCAAGATGCCCGAGCATCTCCTCCACCTCCTTTTCCTTCTCCCCCGAAACGTTCAGCATGTGGTGCTCCATCCCCATGGCCTTTGCCTGCAATGGCGCAAGCGAAAGGCACGGCTTGTGCAGCATGTACGAATCGTCCGCCTTTGGCACGAACGTGAAAAGGACCGGCTCAAACCCCATTGACGCGGTGTAGAACGCAGCAAGGGTGGAATCCTTGCCTCCGCTGAAAAGGACCGCCACCCTTTCCCTCATGCAATCAGCTGCCGAACCTGTATTTCGGGCCTTGGCCTGCATCGCCGCCCTTGCCTTCCGGGCCGCTGCCGCCATGATGCCTGCTTAGCATATAATACGCTATCACTCCGATTATGGCTAGGAACGCAACGATAAGCACTATGGCTATTGCGCCCACCATGAACAGGCTGGGCTGGGCTGCCGCCGAAGGCTGCGAAGTTGTTGCGTTGGCGGCCGTTTGCGTCTGATTCGTCGTTGTCACATTCTGTATGACCACGACCTTCTTTGCCCTCTTCTGCAGCTCCGATATCGATATGTTCTCTGCTATTGCCAGCGAAGCGACTATGTCCGTATCCTCCAGAGACTTGGAGAGGTTAAGCTGCTGCTGCGCCCAAAGCGTGTATTCGTCCTTTGTCGCATTCGCTATGTATGCCTCAAGCATGGCCGAAAGGCTGAGATATTCCTTGACCTTCTCCGATACGTTGACTATCTCCATGAAGTGCAGCGTGGAATTGTCGGAGCAGACAAGGAGCGTCGCATTGCCGATAATGCACCTGTTGAACACCGTTTCGCTGGACCTGAATGTTTTGCCCAGCATCAGCAGGTAGACGCCAGCGCTGGTCGGAGACGCTATGATGGTGCCGTTTCCATTCCTGTACACGGAAACGCCGTTTATGGCAACGTCGCCGAGGTCTATCCTGTCAACTTCAGAGAATGAAGCGTTGAAAATCAGTATGGTGCTGTTGTTTAGGGGGGCATATATCCTGTCGCCGTCCGTGCCTATGCCGTTGAACGTGAGCGATGAGTATGCAAAGGACAGCCCTCTTGTCATGTTCCCGTACTGGTCCGTGCCCCTTATTCCGCCATATCCCGTAAGCATTATATACCGGCCCTGATAATCCTTTATCTCCTTTATGTTGTAGAAATCGAAGGGCGTGTCAATGTTCGGTATCGTCTGGTAAACTGCAAGCGGAGTGGTATACATTATCCTGCCGTTGGACATGCTGTTTACGCAGTTTACCTCCGTGCTCTGCACGCTCCTTTGGGATATTTCCATGGACGGGAACTGCAAAACGTAGATGTATGGCATTGCGCCGCCCTGGGCTGAAAAGTACACTGTGCCGTCGTACCAGTCGAAGCACGACAGGTTCAGGTTTGTGTTGTATGCGGCAACCTCGTTCAGCACGTATTCCGACTGCGCGTGCAAAAGCGTGAACGCTATTATTGTGCTAAGAAAGAATGTCGTCCAAATTTGTGTCTTCCGGCATGCTGATTGCATTTATGTCAACCCCTTTTTTCCTCTCTTCGTTCTGCGGATATATCTCTACCTGGATGGTCGAGTTGCAGTGCGGGCACTTGCCGAATATCGACATGTGCGACTCCTTCAGCTCGGTGGAGAGGCTGAACGAAACGTCCCTTCCGCAGTTCTTGCAGGCCAGCCTCCTCAGCTCCATGCTTTCCATGGAGAGGAAAGGTTTAAAAGACCGTTTTTTGGGCTATTCGGGTCGCTGCCGGATTATTTTTTGAAGGAGAGCAGATAGCTCCCCACAACAACCAGAATTAGCGATATGAGAGTTGAAGAAATCAGATACATCGAAGTGTTGGATGGCCATATGATGGGGACCATGCTCATGAAAATAATCCCAAATGCAAAAAGTATATATCCTATGAATTTTTCCATGTCCAATGCCATGCGCTTCGTTTGGTTTCTTTAGTATATAAATTTTTCGCCTGCGTTGGCGCCCATCGTTATAAATATATTTCTGCACAAAAGGGCAACCATGGCAGGCGCGGAAAAGCAATTGACCCCGAATGAGCAAAAGGAAATTGAAAAGCAGAGGGCCGCAAACAAGATTATTGAAAAAACGGGAGGGTATGTTTCAACCGAGTTCGCCGCAAGGGCAAAGGCGCTGGCAACAGAGGACGCCGCCTACAAGGCCGGGATGGAAAAACTCTTTGGCGCCAAAATCCCGGACGGGCAGTGGGATGCGATAAAGGCCGGGGCCGACAAAAGGAGGGACGACTTCAGGCAAAGCGAAAGGGATGAGATAGGAAAGTACAAGGACAGCGAAAAGTCAAGGATAATGGCTAAATTTTTGGAGGACAGAAAACCCCTAATGGATCAAAAAACCATGCTTGTGAAGGACCATGTCGCAATGAAAGCGCTCGTTGATGGAAAAAATGCCGAACTGTCAAAGCTTGAGGATGATGTGGCAGCCAGGTATGCCAACCTGCGGGACATGGGCTACATGCTGCCCAGATACTGCGAATTCATCGCCGAAGAGGCAATCAGGCAGACCGGGGTCACGCCGGACAAGACAGTGACGCAATTGGCTGCCGAGATAAGGAAGATAAGGGAAGACGCAAGCGCCACATACAAGGATACTTTTGTTGCCGCGAAAAAGACCTTTGATGTTGCTGTTAACGAGAAATAGGCGGAGAAACCACAGTTCCACAAAACGCTTTCTTTTTCCCCAAATGATTTTGCGCCAACAGGCGCCTAAAGTAGCTTCTTTTGGGGTGAAGACTTTTTCTTCTCTGAAAAAAAAGGATCATTGGACCCTAGGGGATTTGAACCCCTGGCCTCTCCCGTGCGAGGGGAGCGATCTACCACTGATCTAAGGGCCCTTTCCTATCTTGGCTATGAAGAAGCCTTCGCTTTTTAAGTGGTGCGGTTGGATGCGCCAAACTTTTTTAAACTCTGCTCCGTATTCGGAAAGCCCGCCATCATGGGGGAGCTCCATCTGAATGGATTCAAGCCTCGCATCAGGCCGGTTCTCAAGCAGGAATTTCACGATTTCCTCGTTCTCCTCCTTTGCGAACGTGCATGTGGAATAGACCATTTTTCCGCCAGGCTTAAGGGCCTCGAAGCCTGCCAGAACCAGCTTCCTCTGCACCCTTGCCATGTCCCTGAGTCTGTCCCTGTCCAGGGTCCTGAACGCGGACAGCGAGGAGCCCATGGACGAGCATGGCGCGTCAAGCAGCACGCGGTCAAACTCTTCCTTGTAGCCAAGGCGCCTTGCGTCCCCTCTTGTGACTATTATGTTGAGCGCGCCCATCCTCCTCATGCTGCCGACAAGGACGCTGAGCCTGCTAATCTTGACGTCATTGGCGATTATGGTTCCGGTGTTGTTCATCATCGCGCTCATCTGCGTCGTTTTTCCGCCTGGCGCGGCTGCCATGTCCAATATTTTTTCATGCGGTTCCGGGCTGAGCACGAAGGGCGGCAGCATTGAAGACAGCGTCTGCGTGTGTATCATGCCTGAAAAGAACTCAATTGTGTTGCCTATCGGGAAATCCTTGTCCACGCTGTAAGCCAGCGGCAGGGGCTCCTTTTCCATCTTCAGCTCGGTGAAGGAAAGAAACTTTTCCTCAGAGCATTTGAGCGTGTTGGCGCGGAACGTCTTCCTGAGGTTGGACAGCGTGTCAACTAGGGCATCCGGGTCGGTATACTGCGAAAGGTATTCCCTGTATGAGGCTGGGTCCATCAGATGAAAAAGGCTAAAGAGTGTTTTTATTCCTGCTGTGGAATGCTTAAAATATAATATAATTGCATAATAAGAGGAGGAAAAGGCGACAGGACGCGATTCAAGCACGGGCGTCATTCCGAGAAAAGGACTATTGTTTAATTACTCCAATAGCAGATACGTTCCTTTACCTTGGAATTTCAATATTCCTCTATCGCGTAAAATTTGCAGTTGTTGCCTTATCTTATCCCGGACATGCGAATTTCTTGGATGAAGTTCCTTTAATTTGGATTCAAATCTATAGATATCAGAAAGACAGAATTTGGTCTTTCCAGATCTGCGCACAAAATATAATACATCTGAAATCCAACCACGTTCAAGATAGCTCTTCGAATCAAGAAAGTCCAAGGCTCTATATTTTTTCTGTACTTCCTCTGGTTTTACTGGCGTCTCTTCCTTGATTACTCTTATGCATGCATCTAACGGAAGTTTGGAGAATAGAATATTACATCCAATCCATCCAGCGCGGCGAGCATTTTCCCCAAGTGGTTTTCTTTCCTCTATGATTGCAGGCGTAATGAAAAAGCGCGGGATGAGAAAAAGGTTGCGGACTACTAAATCCATCGCATCATACTCCATGAAGAAAAAATCTGGTGATTTATTCTGTTTTATGCTGCTCATTATAGGCCCGAAGGCACCATCAACTACTTTTTTACCCAATGGTTTACTTTGACTTTTGAGCTGGAATTCATGGGCGCAAGATGAGCAGAAAAAATCTACGACTTTCGTATTGTTTTTTTCACGATCTATTGGGGTACTCAAACAATTCGGACAATACATTTCAGAACCAAACCATAATTCCGTGAGTACTCTTGCAAGCTGTGCCTTGCTCTTATATTGCGCAACGGCAGTTGATTCATAAAGTGATAAATCCACAATACTTTAACCTATAGGGGCTATTTATTGATTTGGTTTTCTTTTATTTTCAGCTTTTAATTTTATGAGCCCCGCAAGTTCGATAAGACGCTTGCGATTTTGTACAGTATTGAATAAAACTACTACTTCTTCCTCGGAACGTAATCTGGTTTCTTCTACAAAATTTGGATTTTCATTAATTTCATTACCTGCAAGAAAAAATTTACGTAGTTTGCCACTCAAAAAATATAGCACAATGTAACTGGATTCATTTGAATCTGAATTGTACTTATTGAACACGCTTTTCATTCATCACAACTGCCTCTTCAGTCATTTAAAAGCTTTCTAGACCTCTCTGCCAGACCCTATTCCTGTCCTTCGTCGCTGCCCTTTTTCAGCTTCCTCAGCGCTATCTTCCCCCTGCGCGTGCCGAAGAGACCCATTATGGGCTCCCTGTAGCTGTACGCTATGACCGCAAGGCTGCCGATGATAAGAAGGCCAATGGCAAGGAGGCGCGTCTCATTCTCTCCCTTCTGCTTGATGAATGCCGCTATGTCAGCTGAAATTCCCTTCGCCATGCTTATCGCAGAGCCGTATTTCTGCAGCCCAAGCGCATCCTCCGCGCCCTTGAGCGAGCTTTCCGCCCTGGAAACGGAAGCGGAATCCAAATCCGCCCTTGATTGGCCAAGAAGCATGGACGCGGTCGAGATTTCGTTCTCCGCGACCTTTGCAATATTGTTTATCCCGTCCGACATCAAGGCCGCGAGCGAGGCGCTTTGGTTCAAATAACTGCGCATCTGCCTTTCCGTGGCCGCTTTCCTCATCTTCGCTATTTCCGAGGAAAAATGGCTCGGCGCATACGGCAGGTATGACTCGGCCTTGTGCTGCTTGGCGTCGTTGTATATTGCCTCGTACGCCGTAAGGTTGGATTCCAGCGCGGAGAGCGCTGACTCAAGCGACGCGTTGAGGCGCGCAAGGCCGTTGTCCCTGTCAGCCAACGCCGAGAGCACCGCATTCGAAACGATATCAAGGTAATAGGATGCGTAAACCGCCTGCGTCAGGTTGCCTTCCGCGCTTTTGGCCTTGACGTAGCTCTGCCTGAATGAGGACATGGCGGCGGACACGGATGGGTCGTCCATGCCGTTGTCATTGTAGGATTTCTCCGTCTTCGTGAAATTCGTGAATGCCTGCGAAAGCCATTTCGAGGTTTCGGTTTCGCTCCACTGCGGGTTGTAGCCCGAAAGAAGCGCTGCGGCTTCCGCCGCGCCCGCTGCATTGGCCCTTGACCTGAGAGACGACAGGCTTGCGAGCCTTGTCCCATAAAGGTCTACAAGATAGGAAGAGTGGTTCAGCGAGCCGGCGAGCGCGATTGACTCGTTCAGCGATGCCGCCTCCATATCAAGCAGGGAAAGCTGCTTTGACAGCGTGGCGTTGGCCTTGCGCTCCGCGTCCAGCCTCGCCGAAATGGTCCTGTTGAGCGAAAGCAGCTCGGAAAGCGCGGTTGAGTTCTGCCCCATGCTGAGCAGCACCGTTATATTGTCCAGCTTTTGCCTTTCCGATTCCGTCAGGTTCATGTCTCCCAGCGCGTCCGTGAGATTGCCTATCGTGTCGCGGGCAACGTCCCTTGGGTATACGCAGTCCATCAGCACGTCGCCTGTGCCCCTGACTTTCTGGAGAACCGCCTGTGACGCAGTCTGCGAATACTGGTATGTCGAACTTTCAACGGTGCACACGGATTCCTTGCGCAGCGTTACCGTGTCAAGGTAAACGTTGGGCGAGATATGGACAGCCCTGTGTATTATCGTAGACTGCGGAGTGCTCTCTGTGGTCTGGTTTTCCGAAACCGCATATGCCCCGGATTTTGATTTCTCCGCGGTCGCCTCGTACGTCCCTTCCGGAATAGGCCTCGTCACTGCGCCGCCCGGGTATTTGGCGCCGTTGAACGCCACGCTTTCATATTCGCCCATGTCCAGCCCGTCCAAGGGAACGGATATGCTGACAAGCCAGCTTTCCGTGGTGTATGCCGTGCCGTCGATGCCGTTCGTTTCGGCGGACGCAAGCGTCCCTTGCGCGAAGATGCCCTGCTTCCTGAATTCGTATGTCCTTATTTCCATGGGCTGGAGGCTCCGCACCGTGAACGTAAGGGTTTTTCCTGACTTCGCCGCGCTTATTCCGGATATCTCGCCGGGCTCTATCGTGAGCGGGGGCTGGAAGGATATGACTATCTCATCAATCCTCTGTTGAAGAGGGTTCTCTATCTTTATGGTTCCTGAAAGGGACGACATCCCGTTCAAGTCCGCGACCGGCGGCGCATATTCCACTTCGGGGACTATCGACGACTCAAGATACTGCGCGAGCATGGCCTCTATGTCCTTCTCCGCGCTTGAATACGCGGCCCTCAGCGTTTTCAGGCGCCCAAGCGCGGCCCCGAAATCTATCGATGAGCCTGCTATAAGGCCCGATTCCTCGCCTTCCACCCTGGCCCTTATGGAATCCAGGACGCCGTTCCTGTCCGCCTCGAAATAGCGTATCAGCCTTGCCCTTGTGGCCGGCAGGTCCGAGTACGCCGCCTCCGCCTTGCCGATTATCTCCTGCTCTATGTTGTTCATGTGCTCTATGGCAAGCCTCATGTTTGCGCTGTTTTTGTACATGTCGAACTCCGCCTGCTCCGAGCTGACGTCTATATTGTCCTTTTTCGCGTTGTCGAGCATTGACTGGACCTCGGCCTTGAGGCGCGCAAGCGCCTCCGTCTCGTTCTGCGTTGATTCGGGCCTTGCGAGCGCAAGCGCGGCAAGGTACGCCTCCTTGTATTCCGTGAACCTTTCCCCCAGCGTTTCCTTGTTGTCCCCGGCCGCTATTTTCTGGTATATGTACGAGACGTTGTAGCCTTCCGCCCTCTTGCCGTCCGCTATCGACACCGCCTGCGACCTGGTGTAGTTTACAGTCCCCTGCGCATAATACAGCGTCTCTTTCGCGGAAACGATTGCCTCGCTTATCCTGCTGTTCAGCGAAACGTAGCCGTCATACGCATCCGCGGCCCATCCGTACGGCTTATCCTTTTCAAGCACATTCAGCCTTTCAAGCTCTGCAGACGCCTGGCTGCTTTGTTCGTCATACTGCGCGAAGGACGCCGCAATGTTCCCGACGCTGGAGCTCAGCGGGCCTTCGGGTATGTATATCTCCGTTATATTTCCAAGATTCTGCTTGTCTAGGTCAGAAGTCGTTTGTATCAGCAGATTGCTGCTGGAATCCGCGTTTGACCTTGCATCCTCAAGCGCCCTGGCAAAAGACAGGTTCTTTTGCGCATATTCGGCTTCCAGCCCAGAGTTTGAGGATATGAAATCCCACATCATGTTGGTGCCTTCAACTGCATAGGTGAGGTTTGTCGGCATCTTGCCCATTGAATCCCTGAGCGCGGCGTCGTTGTCCGAAGCCATTGAGTAATACGTGGTCGCGTTTGACGAGACCTCTGCCTCAAGCTGCCTGCATAGCTGGGAGCCTATGCCCGTATAGCTCCTGCTGCAGAATCCCATGTATTCCATGCTTGCGTAAAACGACTTTATCCTGGACATGTTCTTGTACGCTGACGAAGAGGAATTCTCATAAAGCTTCAGCGCATAGTCAATGGTTTTCACATAGCTGTCCGAATAGTCTATGCAGGCCTGCCTTGATTTCAATAAAGATATTCCGACAAGCATGTCCCTTGCGGCCTCTGAAAGGTAGCCATTTTGCACGGCGGTGCCAAGAAGGTCGTTCATGCTGGACGTGTTGCCGCCGCTGTAACCGTTCATGCCTGTATAATCTATTATCTTCACAAGGGAATGCATTTGCGAAGGGAGGATGATTAGCGTGGCAGCTGATTCCTCGCCTATTTCGTAGGACGTTATGGTGTCGTTGCCGTCCTGATGCGTACTTTTTATGCCTTTTAGCCCTAAAATGCCAGCGCAGTCCGGGTTGTTGTAAAGGAAGTGCGCGGCATCCTCGCCGCCGTCAAGGAACTTTTGCCTTAATGTTCCCATAGGGATTGTGTCAAGATTTACGTTGTTGTTATTGTCAAAGCTGAAGAACGCGCCGCACTCGGCCCTTTGCTCAATGGCCGCGCCGAGCGAGTCCTCATAGGAATTGGCAAGCGAGGTTGCTGCCGCGTCCATGCCGCTCCTGTCTATTTTTTCCGAGGCCAGCCCAAAAAGGGTGTCGTCAGTGTAGTCCGGGTTTATTATTTCTGAAAGAAGGAAACTGAACCTGTGCTCGTTCCATGCATTGTAGTCCCAGGGCCTTGGGACGGGCGAGCCTAGCTGGCCCGCGCAGAACGAAAGACCGGAGGCAAGAACGATTAAGACAAAAATCCAGATGGCAAGCGCTAGCAGCCTGAAACCCATGGCTCCCTATGGGCTGACATGCATTTAAATATATTTGCCACGAATAACCCCTTTGCGCAGCGGGGTAGGGTAGCTTGGAGTGCCCGCCGGGCTCATAACCCGGAGATCGGTGGTTCAAATCCACCTCCCGCTAAAGTCTTTTTTCTTTGCTAAGAAAAAGTATTTTAGGCGCTACGGCGCTATTTTTAACCCCTCTTCGCATAATAAACTCATGCATGAAAAAAAGCTTCTTGATGATGAGGATTCTCTTATAGCCATGAAGCTATATGAGCTTGAGGTAAAAAGAAAAGCAGGAACGCTAAGAACCGAAACCCTTGGCGAAGTCAAGAAAAAATATCATCATTCATAGGTGTGAAAATTGAAAATCGCGATGCTTGCATGCGGACTGCTGGAGGACAACGGCAGGGCGCTTTTCCTCGTTTCAATAAATAAAGAAAAAAAGGAGCGGTTTTTGCTTCCATATGACTTTGTGATGCCTGGGGAAGACCCCGTATCGCGCATTGTGGAGGCATTCAGATTGCAAACCGGCATAGACGCGCAGGCGCATGAGATTGCGTTTGAAGGCAGACACAATGCCGGCTCAAGGAAAAGGAAGCTGTGGGTTCCGGCAATGGCGTTCCACATGACCGCAAAAAACGCAAGGGCAATTCCGTCCAAGGCGTTCTCCGGCTTTAGGTGGGTGCCGCTTGGTGAAGTTGCCAGCTTAAGGCTGGCAAGGGAGGCCGAGTGGCTTAGGGACGTTAGCTGATTTTTGTCAGCACAATCGAACCAGTAGTGTCCTCTGGATAATCACAGCCGGGGCAGGTGTAGATTTGAATACGGCTCGCGTATATTTCTTGCTGATCTAGCTTGTATCCGGGAGCGATGTTGCCCAGCGTTATTGTTGTCAAGCTGGCAGACACGACGCCGCCCTGTATTATGCCGCCATTCGGGGTGTCTATCGAAAGGTCCCAGTAGCCAACGTCGCCGGCATTTTTTGTGGTGCCTGGCGGAGGCGGCTGAAGCTGGCCTGAGGCGTTGCAGCCTGAGGCGCAATCAAAGAACGGGTGCGCTGTCTGCGCCCATTTGACCGTTCCGCATTCGACATCTATCAGGAAGGTGTATGAAATGGAGTATGGCGTATATGTATATGGGAATGATGGGTCATTTATCATATGGTACTTTCCCTTTTCAGTGACCACGCCGTTCCATCTGCCGTCGTATGGCGCATACGGCGCCCTGTCCCCGCAGCGCTGGTCTACTTGGATGGATGTCTGGCCGCAGGCGCTGGCGCCGGCAGAGTCATATGCGCACACTGTAAATGCGCTTGTCCCTGCAGTTGTCGGGGTTCCGCTTATGATGCCATCGCTTGACATTGTCAGGCCGTCAGGCAAGGAGCCTGAACCCGGCTGGATGGCAAAATGGTATGGCGGCGAGCCGCCGGAAATTCCATTGGATGACATGTTTTGCTGGTATAACTCTTCTGTCGTTGCCCAAGACGGCACAATGCCGTATGGGAAAGGCGAGAATGGGTATGTAAAATTAGGGAACGCCTGTGTGCCGGTGTTAACGGCGCTTCCGGGCGACGCAAGCTCCATTGCCCTGCTCAGGAAGCCCATGCTTGTCTGCTCAAAGCTTGTAGGTATGACCTTGTTCTTGCCCATCTCGGCAAGCGCCTTGTCAAATGCATCGGTGACCTGGCTTGCGTTGAGGGCCGGGTTGGCTGACCATATGTAGTCCAACGCCGCCGAAACTTCCGGGGCTGCAAAAGAGGTGCCCGAGCATTCTGTCATTGTTGACGTCGTTGGGTTGTATATGTTCACGTTGTCGCTTGGCGCATAGACGATTGGAAGCGAACTGTCGCCGGCATGGTTGAATCCCTTCTCTATTTCCCCGTCTGGGTTTGAGCCGCCGACAATCTTCACGTGCTTGAACGCATCCTTGTAGTCGTTTTGGAGCTGCCCCAGCTCGCTGTCCATGTCAACGCCCGCATTGCCTGCGCTGATTACGAGGATTGCGCGCTCGGCAGACGCCGGGTCGTCCTTTATCTGCTGGTCAAAAAGCTGCAGGAACATGCGCAAAACATCCATCTGTGCGTGCCTTATGGAACTGCATTGCGCGCTTGAACAGCCTGTCTTGTCGCCAGAAGCCGCAGCGGCTGATTCCGCTGACTGGAGGGACAGGCTGAAAACGACGTTCTCGTTTGCCGCCTTTGCAGTTGCCATCCTTTGCCCGATGTCATGCGCTATGGATATCCATTGCGCCCCATGGACGTCTGTCTCCTCGGTGTTTTGCGTAAGGCGACCTGCAATCAGCTTTGTGAGGTCTCCATGCTGCGCAGAGCAGTCTGTTGGGTCCTGCGCGTACGAAAATAAGTCATAAAGCGAAACTATGGAGGGTGCCGGAGCCGAGGCCGGGATGCCGTCAATGAACCACTGCTCGCCGTACATTGCAGAAAGGAACCCCGCTTCCTTTCCTGTTTCTACTCTTATGAGATAAATGCCGGCGCGCGGGATTGCGGATGCGATGCTGCCGCCCTTTGCCATGATTGACGCGTTGACTGCTGCCAGCGTTGCGTTTTTCGTGAAAATATACACAAAGCCAGGATATGCGGATTCCGCAGCCAGTGATTCGCCGCCCTTTGACAGGTAGCTTACATTCGCAGTTTCCTGCGGCATGGCGCCGCTCGGCGCAATCGCGCCTTCAAGGACATTGTGCATTTCAGGCTTCGAATTATTGGGCCCGACGCACCCGAAAAGAAGAACCGCCAAAAGCATTGGCAACAGAACCTTCGCTGCGTCCATGGCATTTTGTCGCTTGCGCGGTTTTTAATATGTTGCCTTAGGCTTTTTTCAGCCCCCCAACGACCTGAAAAACAGCGAGAATGCCGCGACAAGGACCAGGAGCCCGATCAGGGACGACAGATGGAATCCGAGGAGGAGCAGCCCTGCCAATGAAAACACCGTGGCAAGAAGCCATGCGGGCCAGCTCCACCTCACGACCTTGCTGCCGTCAAGCGGATAGAGCGGAAGCAGGTTGAAGAAAGCGAGGAAGAAATTCGCATAGGCGCCCAGGTATGAGACAGTCCCAATCCATGAAACGGAGTAAAACATTATGCCGGCAATGAAAAAGAAAAGCGCAACCGCGATGTTGGCAAGGGGCCCTGCAATGGATATTATGCCGTTCTCCCTTGCTCCAAGGAACCTTGCGTAGATGTACACGGCGCCAGGCGCAAGGAACAGCGGGATTCCCCCCAATCCCGGAATCAGGGACAGCAGGGCAAGCCCGACCATAAGCAGCAGCCCCGCGCGCCAGGCCTGGAAGGAGGCATATGCGCCGAACGCATTGGCGACCAGCTTGTGCATCATTTCGTGCAGGATAAAGCCTGCGCCTATCGTAACCGTGAAAACTGCCATCATTGACGCGAACCCCAAAGGCCCGGCATACCCGGAATAGATAGTAAGCGAAAGGGATATCGCGAAAACCGATATGAGGATATCTGCCGCTTCCCTCTTGTCAATGTTGAACATCATCGCAAGCGCTATGACAGGATACGCTTTTATTGCTTTCCGAACAATGGGAAATGCGATGAAGGAAATACTCATAAGGAAGGGCGACGGGACGACAGAGCCGTTTGACGCAGGCAAGCTGCGGCTTTCCATGAGGAAGGCAGGGGCCAGCCAGGCTGAGGCGGACGAGGTGACTGATGCCGTGATGTCCGTGCTGAAGGCCGGCATGTCCACAAAGGAAATCTACGGCATAGCGTTCAAAGAACTTAAGAGGATAAGCAAAAAGGCGGCATCCAAGTTCGGCCTGAAGGCGGCCCTTTTCAAGCTCGGGCCCGAAGGCTACCCCTTTGAGACGTTCATAGGCGCCATGCTGAAAGGGCGCGGGTATTCCACAAAGCTTAGGCAGACATTGAGCGGCAGGTGCGTGACCCATGAGATGGACGTAATTGCCGAAAGGCCGGCGGTGAACGGCAAGCCTGCCACCAAGGCTGCGATTGAGTGCAAGTTCCATAACGCCATGGGGACGCTCTGCCACGTCCAGACCGCACTCTACTGCTGGGCAAGGTTCCTTGACATAAGGGAGACCAATCCGGACATAGACTCCATGTGGCTCGTGACAAACACCAAGTTCTCGCTTGACGCGATACAGTACTCCGACTGCATAGGCCTTAAGCTGCTTGGGTGGAGCTTCCCTGGGGACGAGAGCCTGCAGGTAAGGATAGAGGAAAACAGGCTTTATCCGATAACGGTTTTGCACTCATTGGACAGGATGTCATTTTCCCTGCTGAACGGGGCAGAGATTCTCCTTGTCAAGGAAATCATTGAAAAAGGCGAAAGCGGACTGACAGCATTGGGAATACCCGGAAGCAAGGCGGAGCAGCTTTTTGAGGAGGCGGAGCGCCTGCTGAAATAGTCAATATGACTCCAGCAGGCCTGTCATCTCGTCTATCTTCTTTAGCCTGGACACCGCATTCCTCATCTCCGCGCTTTCCGGAAACCCCCTGAGGAAGAAAAGCGCCTTCATCCTTATGTCGGCAACATCCGTGCGCCCAAGCTTGCCGCACCTTCCGATGTATTCAAGGAGCATGGCCTTCCTGGCTTCAAAGCCCTTGCTTTCTTCGCCTTTGAAAAGGTAGGGATTGGACATGGCGCCCCTCCCCACCATGAACCCGTCGCAATAGCCATCCTCAACAAGCCTCTTTCCCTGGGCGACGGACGTTATGTCACCGTTGCCGATAACGGGTATTGAAAGTCCCCCTTTTATTTCTTTAATCGCATTCCAGTCCGCCTTGCCGGAATAGCCCTGCTCCGCAGTCCTTCCGTGCACGGTTATGAAGTCCGCGCCCGATTTTTCCGCTGATTTGCAGACCTCAAGCGTTTTTTCCGCGCTTCCAAGTATCCTTACCTTTGCCGAAACGGCCTTGCAGTGCTTGCGGCATTCCTTGACTATTTCCGCAATCCGCCCCGGGGTTTTTAGCAGCGCTGCACCGCCACCGCTTGCAATGACGTTTCGCATCGGGCATCCGCAGTTGACGTCAAACCACTCAATAAAAGGGAACCTCCTGCTTATGGCGTCGATAGCATTCCCGAAATCCGCAGGCTCCTTCCCGAAAAGCTGTATGCCGGTCCTTCCCTTCTCTGACTTGGAAAGGTCTATGCGGTTGATTGAATCCGGGGAATGCCTTATTGCAATCACGCTTACGAGCGGGACTTCGGCAAAGCCCGCGCCTGCGTCAAGGCACATCTGCCTGAACGGGAGGCTGGAGTATTCTGATATGGGCGCAAGAAAGGACGCGTTTTCCAGCCTCATGCAATCAAAAGAAAAAAGCGGTTGGGGAATCACCCGACTCCCAAAACCGAAGCGAGCGCCTTTGCGTCCAGGAACCTCGCCACGCCCTCGACCGTTGCGCCTATCACAAAGGAAACCGCCCAGAGGATGCCGCCGAGCACTATCGCCGTGGCGACGTTGCCCCTCTGTATCTCCTTCATGAAGTTTATCTCCACCGATATCTTCTCGACCATCCTTATGGCAAGATAAACGACTACGATGGAAATCACCACGCTCACTATCAGGTTGAACAGGCTCACGAGGAAGGCAATCAGCATCGCCTGCATGCCCACGTCAGGGTTTATGCTCATGACGAGGCTCAGCACTCCGGCCTTCACGACGGTCGCGATTGACAGTATGACCGCTATCATGAGGATGCCGACTGCGACGTTGCCCTTCTGTATCTCCTTCATCTCCTCGATGCCCTTTGTCAGCCTGTCAAACATCTTCATCCCAAGATAGACAGCTGCCATCGAGAGGACAAGGCCGACTACGACCTGCACTATGGCTATTACGAACCCAGATACCAACGAACCCATGTCTGCCATTTTATCACCTATAAATTTATCCTGATTTCATCGTCCCGCGAACCATTTAAAAAACAGCGCTGTCCCACCCGTTTTTAAACGTTTCACTAATATACATGGAAAGGTGATTCTATCATGGACAATACCGCTAACGCACCGGCAGGCGCAGCCGGCACCACAATGCTGGCCGCAATCGGCATCGTTTTCCTTGTCATAGGCATAGGGATAGGCTACGTGGCCTTCTCCGCGCCTTCAACGGGGGGCACAGTCACGACTGTGAACAGCACCGCGGTAAAATACGCCGAATCCGGCAATTACACGATAAATGAAACTGCGATAAGGGCGCAGATAGCGGCCTTCAACAGGATAAACGAATTGAGGGGCGCGAACTTCTCGCTTATATACCAGAGCTCCAAGGTTGACGATGACGGGCTAATCGAGGCGCTTGTGCTGGACACAAGCACCGGAAGCGCGGCAAAGGTGTATTTCAGCAAGACAGGCAAATACATAAACATCATGGATGCCACGCAGCAGTTCCCAATAGACGTGGTCAACTACTCTATCCAGATGGAGGCCGCGGCAGCCAACGCTTCAGTGGCAGCGTCCACTGCCAACAAGACCGACAAGCCGACAGTTGAGCTGTTTGTCATGAGCTACTGCCCATACGGAACGCAGGAGGAGAAGGGAATAATACCTGCCGTTGAAGCGCTAAAGGGCAAGATAAACTTCAGCGTGAAATTCGTCTATTACTCGATGCACGGCTGGAAAGAGATGGAAGAGAACACGAGGCAGTACTGCATCCAGAAGGAGCAGAACGACAGGTACATCCCGTACCTGGCGTGCTTCCTCAACGACAGCAACTACTCGAGGTGCATCGTGAACGCCAACATAAGTCAAGCTTCGCTTGGCGCATGCATGAACGCCACTGACGCGGCATACAACATAACGGGGATATACAACGACCAGGCCAACTGGCTGAACGGTCAGTTCCCGGTATACCCGATAGACATGGCGGAGAACCAGCTATATGGCGTGCAGGGAAGCCCGACGCTCATTATAAACGGAGCGGCGGCTTCCAGCGGTAGGAATTCCGCATCCCTGCTTTCGGCGATATGCAACGCGTTCAGCGTTGAGCCGGCGGAATGCGGCACAACGCTTTCCAGCGTGTCTCCTTCCTCAGGCTTCGGATACACGGGCGCAGGGGATTCGGGAGCGGCAGCGCAGTGCGGCGGCTGAAACCTTTCCCTTTTTTAATTTCTTATTTTTCTGTTTCAAAAAGTCAGGGCCAGCCCCCTGATTTTTAATTTCTTCTTTTCTTCGGTATGGGAACCAAGGTCCCCCTGACGCTCCACCCCCCCTCATTTAGGGTCTGTAGACCTTGGATGGCGCCGCTTTTTAATTTCTTCTTTTCTTAATTATTACTGCAGGGGTCGCCAAGCCTGGTCAAAGGCGCAGTGCTTAGGACCCTGTCTCTCTGGAGTTCGTGGGTTCAAATCCCACCCCCTGCAAAAGCCCCTTTTCTTCGCGAAGAAAAGGCCCTTGGGTTCAAAAGAAGGCATTTTGGAAAAAGAAAGCCTTTTGGTGCCTGCGGGCACTTCGGAAAAAGCCCGGGAAAAAACCGACTGTTGCTTTTGCGAAGGAAAGCTCCTGCGGAAAGAAAACTACTTTCGACCCCTGGGTTCAAACGAAGACATGAAAAAATAAAGCATCTGCCCTGTCGCCAACACGAACAGGGCAAAGCCGTTCTCAAGCCAGATTCAGAAGCGCATCAATGCGTCAAACTTTCCGTACGCCTTCTGCACCAGCTCGCGTGATTTCGGGTTTCCCCAGTCATGCATCCACTCCGATATCAGGGAAAGGCACGTTGTTGGCACAACTCCGACCTGGAGCATCCGCTTTATGCCGTACTTGTGCGCATCCTTTGTGGCATCGCCTGCCGCGTCCATCAAACCGTAAACGTCAAGGCCCTCGCGCACCCCGTGTATCGCTGTGTATGCAAAGCACATGCTTGTCCAAAGGCCGGAAACGACTATCTTGGAGCGCCCGGTCTTCTTGACTGCGTTCCACACCTGCTCGTCTTCGAATGCGTCAAAGCCCGGGACCTTGCGCGCATACACCTCTGTTTTCGGGAACAGGTCTGTTATGCTCTTTATGAAATCGCCGTTGCCTTTTGGATATATTGACGTCAAGACAACCGGCACGCCGAGGATGCTCGCGGCCCTTGCGGCTGCTATCGCGCTGTTCGCGATTGAGGTCCTGTCCCCTGAGCCAACGCCCCTGAACATCGCGGGCTGGTAGTCCACAAGGACCAAGGCGCTATTCTTTACCGACAAAAAATCGAGTTTCGTGTTTTTCATGCAACCACCTAGTCATTGGAGGTAAACGGAACTTAAAAGTTTTGCGTTTTTGCCGGACAAACGGACTCAGATGACCGCAATGAGCGCCGAAAGCGTGAGCATTGACGCTATTGTCGTGACAGCCACGATGGAAGCGAAAGTGCCTACCTCCGGATTATTGTATTTCGTGGAAAATACGACTGTGCTTATCGCGACTGGAGTGGCAGCCTGTATCATGAAACCGCGGAACGCGTCCCCTGAAAGGCTGAAGTACATCGCAACCAGCAAGGCAAGCGCCGGAACCAGGAAAAGCTTGAATGCGGAAACCGCAAGAACAAAGCCGTCCCAGGCCTTCCTGAGGTCCATCATTGCCAGCCTGCACCCTATTATGAGAAGGCTTGCCAGTATGTCGCCCTTGCCCAGCCATTCCACTGAAAATGATATGGGGTCCGGAAGCGTGATGTTAAAGATGGACATGGAAACCGCGAATACCGCTGAATAGAATAACGGGAGCTTCAGGAACTCCGGGACACCATTGGTTTTCCCGCTTATCCTTGATATGCCGTATGAGAACGTCAAAAGCACGCCGACTGTCTGGAAAACCGCGGCATGGACAAATGCGTCCGTCCCAAAGGCGAGAAGGGCGATGGGCATGCCAATATATCCTGTGTTCATCATGAACGAGCACATGCCAAGCACAAGGTGCTTCCCCCTGTCAAGCCCGAATAGCCTTGCAAGGATTTCGGCAAGCAGTATGAGAACGATGAACAAAACCGCAGATGCAAACGCCGTTGAAATCATTGTTGAATCTAATCTCCTGACGCTTAGCGCGTATATCGTAAGGCACGGATTGAGTAGGTATATGCTCAGGTCAGTGAGCGAAAGCGAATCGACGTTGAAGCGCCTCTTGAGCAGGTAGCCGGCGCCAGCAACGAGGAATATCGGGAAAACGGACAGTAGTATGTCGGGCATCAGGCAAGTAAAGGGCAGTTGGGTATTTATTTCTTACTGGGGCCATGCCGCATGAATGGAAACGGAAAATTTTGCCGCGCACCCCCTTTGAAAGAGCCTGGCTCATGCGATGAAGCTGCCCAGCATCTGCGAAAGGGCCCAGCGTATGGCAAACAGGATGCCAAGCGAAATGGCAAGAATGATGGGAAAATACTTGAGGCCGTCAAGCCTTTTTCCGGAATGCATGACGCCGACCGCCATGCAGCCAAAGAAAACTGTTACAACAATCGAGGCAGCGGCAAAAAGCGAAACCGCATCGGAGCTGAGCTGCAGCTGTCCCTTGAAAAGGCCGATCTGGCCTGACAAGGCGCCGGTTGCCGCCTCTGAGCCGGAACCCGCCATGTTTTGCTTGATTTTGAGCATGATGTCCACAAGGAACGTCGAAACCCCGTAGAGGAGGGGGGCGCCGAAGCTTATTGCCGCAACTATGAAAAGGACGTAGTTGAGGATGACCGAGCTTGTTTCGCGGCGGAGGGAGCTGGATTTCCTCATGTCCATCGCAGTCTTTTCAAGCAGTTCCG
>JBGQMY010000020.1:0-22031 GCA_041500865.1 Candidatus Micrarchaeia archaeon
AAAAGAACCTTTTGAACGGGACCTTTACCTGTTCGTCTTCGCTGAAAAAGCCTTTCCTTATTGCGGAATACGGGGGATGCTGAAGCACCTCCGCCTCAATGCCGAGCCTGCTCCTTATCTGCCAGGCAAGCGGCCACTGCGTCGCAACCGTAAGCGTTGAATTGCTGATTATCCTGTCGTGCATGAAGTCGTTGGTCCTGTCGTTTATGCCTTTTGTGGAAAACGAATAGTCATAGGTCGCATGGAAGTAAAATATTTTTTTTGATTTCAGGGAAAGGAACAGCGGGAACATCTTGGGCGATACCATGGTGAAGAAGGACACGCCTGATTCCAGCCTTTTTTTCAGGCGGAACAGCTCCGGAATTGACATGAAGTCGTAAAACTCCGCCTCAGGATACAGCTTTGAGACCTTGTACGCCCTGTCGTTGTCCTTTGAGAGAATAAGCTTTGCGTCTGCTCCAAGGGATTTCGCTATCCCATAAAGGGAAAGGGCGCACTCCAAGTTGCTTCCCTTCCTGCCGGCATAGACAAAGAAAAGCTCCATGGAAGGGTATTGCCGAGAACAGTTTAAAACCTATCAGATGCCTGTGGAAAAGGCCATGTTGAGGGAGGCGCGGACGTATGGGACTATCCTGCTGTTGAGGTGTATCTTATCCCTTGCGAACTCTTGGGAAAGGAAGCCGTCCTTGCCTGAAGCCGCTTTCTGCACGTCAATGAAAGGAATGCTGTTGGAAGCGCACCATCTTCCAAGGGCATTGTTGAACGCGATTGAGATTGCCTTCCTTTCCTCTCTGCTGCCATAGAATGGATACTTGTAGATGTTTTCCTGGCTGCCTGCGGGGGGGATGCCAAGCACCGCAACCTTGAATCCCTTTGATGTTAACCCCAATATTGCCTTCCCGTAATTGGATACCGTGGCGTTTATTAGCTCGTCAATTGTTTTTCCGGTCTTCATGTGCTGGTTGTATATATGTATCCTCGCGTCTATTTCTCCGAAAACAAGGAGCAGGACATCCCTCTTTGCATTGATGCCGGAAACTACCCTTAAAAATATTTCCCTGGAATTGGAGGTGTTATTCTCCTTTATGAGATTATACGCGGTCGCCTGGCCTATGTGGTGCGCGACGAAACTGCCCTGGAACTCAAACGGCTTCACATGGCTGTCGCCAATAACATGAATTATGGATTTATTGAGTAGCCTTGCGCGGCATAGCTGGAAAGTGGAAAATGCGCATAGGAAGGGGTAATTCCAGTCTCCAAGCGCGGTTCTTGCGAAAAAGTATACAATGCCCCTTTTTCTGTATTGCGCCCTTGCCATCTCCCTTATTTTTTTAATCATCCGGTCCAGCCCAGGCTATTCAAACGGCTCTATGTCCTTCATCGTTTTCCAGGCCCTGTCCTTGTCTGACAATATCGGGTTCGCGACGTTCCAGTCTATCCTGAGGCTGGAGTCGTTCCATATGATGCCATCCTCGGATTCGGGCTTGTAGTCGTTGTCAGCCTTGTACATGACATAAGAGTTATTCTGCAGCGCCAAAAATCCGTGCGCAAAGCCCCTTGGCACGTAGAGGCATACGCCGTTTTCCTCTGAAAGCCTTATGCCCTGCCATTTTGAGAACGTCGGGGAGCTTTTCCTCAGGTCAACAATGACGTCATAAACTTCGCCTTTGATGCAGCGGACGAGCTTTGCCTGCGAAAATTCCCCTTTTTGGAAATGAAGGCCCCTAAGAACGCCCTTTTTGGATATTGAAAGGTATTCCTCGTTGAAGAAAGGCTTGACGTTGAACCTTGCCAGTATCTCCTTTGTGTAGAGCTTGAAGAAGATGCCCCTTTCGTCGTCAAACCTCAACGGCCGTATTATGAACGCGCCCTTCAGCTGAAGCGCCTCTGTCTCCAATTTGCTGACTATCATGCAATCGCCCCTTTCAGCATCTTGAACTGCTGTTCAAGGGAAGCTGTTTTTCCTGCAATCTTTTCAGCTTTTGACATGTCCACTTTCAGGAATTCAGGGACCGCGAGCTTCCTGTCCTTTATTGAGAATGGTTCTATTGTGCTGGCGCTGAAGCCAAAGCTCTTGGCCAGCCTCAGCCCAAACTCGTGCCTTGAGACCAGCTCCGAACCGACCGTATTGAATGTGCCGCTGGCGCCCTTGTCCAGCAGTGCCATTATCATCCTTGCCAGTTCCCCCGAATAGATAGGCTGCGAAAACTGGTCATCTGCCAGCTGCACCGGATTTGAGGCTGTTGCCCCCTTTATCCTGAGGAAGATGTTGGTTCCCTTTTCATCAATGCCGTATACGCCTTCTGTCCTTGCCATTATGTAGTTTTTGGAAATGCACCTTATCCTCTCCTCTGCCTGGAGCTTTGTGACAGAATAATAGTTTTTCGGGTATAATGGGGATTCCTCGGAATAGGTCTCGCCCCTCTTCCCCTCATAGACCCAGTCCGTGCTTACATGCACGTATTTGAACCTGTGCTTTTCCTGCATCAGGGCTATCCTTTCAGGCAGGAGCGTGTTTACGGCGTATGAAACCGCCTTTTCCTCTTCCATCCTGTCTGTGGAAAGGGGCGGCTTCACGGCGTTTATCACAACGCCTGGATTTTCCCTTGATATGAGGCTCTCCAAAGCCGCAAAATCCATTACGTCAATGTTATATGAGCTGTTTTTCGAGCTTTTTGACACGGTCTTGACGCTGTGGCCTTTACCAAGCTCCAAGGCCAGGTGGTGGCCGACCACGCCTGAACCCCCCAAAACCAATATGTCCATGTTTTCACTTCCCATAAAACAGATCCTTGTCAATAACGCCCTGTTTCACAAGGGCCTTGAGGAATTCCAGCCTTGTGAACGTGCCGCCCTCAAACTGCTCCTTTGTCAGATTATACTTTTTGAAGTCGCCAACCAGTTCCGTTATGCCTCCGTCAAGGCTGACAGTCGGCTTATCAAAAAATTCCGAAACCTTGGAGAAATCCAGCTTATAGGACCGCTCGTCAGGCGTCTTTTCCTTGTTTATCTGTAGTTTTGCTCCGGTTATTCCGCTTACCCTCTCTCCTATGTCCTTTACCTGGACATTGAGCTCCTCAAAACCGATATTGTAAAGGCCGAAAATGCCGTCCTCAAGGAACGTGCCGGTTATTTTGGCGTAATCCTTGACATGCAGGATGGGCCTCCATGGAGTCCCGTCTGAAAGTATCTTCACTGCATCATAAAGGAACGCGCCTGCAGAAAGGTTGTTGACAACAAGGTCAAGCCTGAGCAGCGGCGATGAGCCGAACATCGTGGCATACCTCATTATGCTGGCCTTGAACTTCCCGTTCTGTTCCTTTTTCAAAAACTCTTCAGACTCCTTTTTTGAAACTGCGTATGCCGTAAGCGGCGCGGCCTCGGTTGTCTCCGTTGCCGTCTTTCCCTCAGGGGGCCTTCCGTAAACTGATGCTGAGGAAGCGTAAACAAGGTGCCCGATGCCGAGCTCTTTCGCAATTCTCACAAGGCTTTTTGTGGAATTGAAGTTTATGTCCATTGTCAGGCCTGCAGAGAGGTCGCCGAGCGGGTCGTTTGAAAGCGCGGATAGGTGGACAATCTTCTCTATGTTGTGCTTTTTCAGGTCGTCTGCCGACACTTTCCTTATGTCCTTCATTATCTGGACGTCCGGAAGATACTCCCTAAGGCCGAAAAACGACGCATTGACGAAGTACCCGGAATCGTAGCCAACAGTGAAATGCCCCCTCTTCCTGAGCTCATTTACAAGGATGCATCCGTTGTATCCAAGATTTCCGGTTATGAAGATATTCATGCAGCCACCAAATTATCCATTGCCATTTGCTGTTCACCATTTTTTCCATGGCGCCTTGCCCGAGGCCCATATCTCATTGAGCTTCATGTAGTCACGATATGCATCCATGGGCTCCCAGAAGCCGTCGTGGATATAATAGCCGAGCTTGCCGTCCTTTGCCAAGTTTGTGAGCAGCGGGAATTCCATCATGTCCTCTTCCTTTATGCCCATCCTGCCCATGTACTCAAACAGCTTTTTCGAGAAAACCATGAAGCCTATGTTGATATAGTCGTTTGACAGGGGCTTTTCCACGAAATCAGTCACCTTTTTGTCGTCAAACCTAACAACGCCGAAACGCGACAGGGGCCTGTATATTGAAATCACGCCAATGCAGCCGTTTGCAAGGGCTTTTTTGTATGCGCTTTCAAGCGCAGGGATGTTGACGTCGGCCAGGTTGTCGCCGTATGCCACTATGAATGAATCCTCGGATATCGTGCCTTTCATCTGGTATAGCCTGCTTGCGGTCCCGTTCTCAAGGCCCGTGTTCCTTATCCTGATTTCCCACTGCTCCGGATTTCCGTCAAACGCCACTTCGCCGTCCGCCGTGTTTACTGTCAGCCCGTTTGAGCTGTGCCTGTGGTAATCAGCCCAATAGTCGACAACCTGCTCGTGCTTGTAGCCGCTTGCGATTGCAAACTTGTTTACCCCGAAACATGAAAGGTATTTCATTATGTGCCACATGATGGGCATTTCGCCTATGTTGACAAGCGGCTTGGGCGTTGTTTCGGTTACAGGCATCAGCCTCGTTCCCTTTCCGCCTGCGAATATGACGGCTGTTGATACCATAAAGGCATTGGGACACGAAAGTATAAAAGATTAGTGATTGCTGCAGTATCCTGGTTTAGCTTCCTCTTAAGGGAAAAAAGGAAGATTTATATATTGAATTTTGGTTCCGGTGAATATGGCCGGAAATATGAAGAGAGATATGAGAGACTTTGTGAAAAAAAGAAAGCGCCTGTATGCAATTGCGCTCGTTTTTGTGAATGCAGCCGGAGCCGCGAATAGGGGCGCAAAAACGTTCTTGTCAAGAAAAATACTGAAAGAACCGGACAGGATAGAAGTCGCCCAAAAAACGCTGGAAAGGATAAACGGAAAAACATACTTGGAGATAGGGGTCTCATTCGGCGAATCCTTCAAGGCAGTGCAGGCAGAACGCAAGATAGGCGTAGACCCAGTGCCGCCAGCGCAGGACGTGCTTGACAATTTGGATTCCAACACGCGGTTTTTCGAGATGACTTCTGACGAATTCTTCCAGACTGCGGCTGAAAAGGCGTTTGGCGGGCGCGGAGTTGATGTTGTGCTGATTGACGGATTGCATGAATACGGCCAAGTTTTGAGGGACGTAAAAAACTGCCTGAAATACCTCAATGGAAACGGCGTCATCATAATGCATGACTGCAACCCCTGGTCTGAGGCTGTTGCAACGCCTGCCATGTCGTACGAAGAAGCGCGCGATAAGGCCCATGGACAGGGCCTGGATTGGACCGGGAGCTGGACGGGCGATGTGTGGAAAGGCATAGTCTGCCTCAGGACAATGAAGGACGTTAGCGTATTTGTCCTAAACTGCGATTGCGGCCTGGGAATCGTGACCAAGGGCAAGCCGGAAAGCGTGCTGGATTATTCTGCTGAAGACATCAAAAAAATGGATTATCATGATTTGGATAATGATAGGAAAAATTTTCTGAACCTGAAGAACGCCAGTTACTTTTCAAGTTTCTTGGAACAGTTGAATGGTTATAATGGTGCAAAAAAATGAATATTCAGTCTAGGCCGAAGCCCACGGTGCGCGGCTGTTTGGTTATTTTAAGCGGAATGTAGATTATCAGCAGCAGGCAGCAATAGAGGATGGCAAAAAAAGGCAGCAGCAGAAGCTTTGCAATGTGGAGCAGGGCGTTTGCGTTGCTGGACATCAGCATGTAATGGTCATCGTCAAGCCTGAAATACAGTGTCCTGCAGAAGCAGCCGAGCACGATAATCTTCAGGTAGCTGAACGTGTTGACAACGAGTGCATCCTTCCTGAAAAAGGGCAAGGCGTCCTCCAGTATGCTGAGCATCTTGGCCCCGGAATTGCCCTCAAGATAGCTGGCGCTGGCATCGTCTATTATTTTCAAGCCTGCCGGAATC
This sequence comes from Candidatus Micrarchaeia archaeon, assembly GCA_041500865.1. Lineage (GTDB taxonomy): Archaea > Micrarchaeota > Micrarchaeia > Anstonellales > J096 > JAPLWW01. Next base: position 5,954 of record JBGQMY010000020.1, read on the forward strand.
CCGCTCTTGGGCAAAATGGTTTTCTTTATGGAGGCATCTATCCTGTCATAAGCCCCCTTGCCGAATTTATACGAGAACAGCAGGCTTGTCATCGCGGCAAAGAGGCCGAATCCGTACATCGGTATGAAGAACGCCGAAAGCGAAAGCAAAAACCCGAAAAAAACAGCCGCCTCTAGCCGGGGCAAGGTCAGTTTCATTATTACCAGATTTGACAGCAGGTACAGCCAAAGCCTGGAAGGGGATTTCAGCACAGACTTTCCGGCAAAGCTGTATGGATGTTCTACGACGTCAGGAAGCATCACGGATTTTTCCTTATCAATCCGCTCCGCAAACTCGCCGTCTTCAGCCCCGCAGTAAAGCGGCGCAAAGCACAGACCGTATTTCGCGAATATCCCCCTTGAGAAAAGCGCGTATTGGGCCACGGTTGGATGGCCAATAGTGACACTGTATTCCTTATCCACAAGCAGATGCGTAGTTGGGGAAACGTATCCAACCTCCCGCCTTGAATAAAGGTCCTCTATAAGGGTGGAGGTTACCGGCATGCAGTCGTCGTCCGCGTTTATCATGTACTTGTATCCGTTCTCAAACCCGTATTTCTGCCCTGTGAAGAAGCCGCCTGCAGAGCCCGTGTCCTCCTTCCTTTTTGCCACGATTATGCCAAAACCGAACTTCCTGTTTTTCAGGTAATCAAAAAGCCTCGCATCGCCAAAATCAGGACCCAGCACGATGACAACGTCAAATTTCTGGAACGTCTGCTTTGAAAGGTAGCCAAGGTGCTTGACAAGGACGTCATAATTCATGAAGCACGGTATTATGACAAGCAGGTCGTTGCCGCATCTGCCGTACTTTTTTTCATATGAAAGCAGGCTCCGGTAATCCATATTGCGGAAGTGGAGCAACAGATTTTTAAAATGCAGGCGCCAAGCAAACTGCCATGAAGGGCATAATACTTGCCGCAGGCTATGCAAAGCGGCTCCGCCCCCTGACTGAAAACTTCCCGAAGCCCCTGCTTGACGTTGACGGGAAGCCGATAATAGACCACGTCCTGGAAAGCATGGAATCTATAGGCATAAATGACGTTTACGTGATAACGAACGCCAGGTTTGAGGAAAGGTTCAGGGCATGGGCAAAGGGCAAAAACGTGACGCTGCTCAGCGACGGCAGCACGTCAGAGGGGGACAAGCTCGGCGCAATCGGCGACATAGACTACGCAATCAACAAAATCGGGATTGACGACGACGTACTTGTCATAGGCGGGGACTCCATCCTGACGTTCTCCATAGGCGGGGCATACAGAAGATTCATTGAAAGCAACGAAAACCTGATACTTGCGTATGACCTGAAGAGCGCAGAGGCCGCAAAAAGCTTCGGGGTCATCGAGATGGACAATTCGGGAAGGGTGCTGAGCTTTGAGGAAAAGCCAAAGGCCCCAAAGTCAACGCTTTGCTCTACATGCGCCTATTTCTACCCAAGGAAGACGCTGCCGCTGATAAGGAGGTACCTTGACGAAGGCAACAACCCGGACACGCCAGGCAGCTTTGTCCAATATCTTCTGGCAAAGAAAATCCCGGTGCTCTGCATGAGCTTTGACAAGCCGTGGTTTGACATAGGGACGGTTGCAAAGCTGGCAGAGGCGAGGGAGCACTTCTCAAAGGCCAGGCGCTTCCTGAACGACATTGCCAGGAAGGGCGCAGCCGAAAGGCAGGCAGCCGGGCAAGCCGGCGGCAAGCGCCAGGGAAGGCCGCATTTTTAAACAAAACAACCCATAAGGGCGCACTATGGCGCTTGGCTGGAGAATCCTAAACGAGGGCGAGTACAGGGTAAAGCAGCCAGCGCTGAGCGCGGACGAGGAGGAATTCGTCTCAGGCATGGCCTCGCGCTTCAAGGAGCACATACGGGTGTCTGAGTTCAGGGACGAGGCCGAGATAACGGAAATGCTGCACAGCATCCTGCTTGCCATGGCGAAGGACGAGGGGATATCGCTTGACCAGAACCAAAAAAAATACCTGGTTGAGGCGGCCTTCCGCCACATATACGGGCTGGCTTTTTTTGACGAGCTGCTGAAGGACCCGGAGATAGAGGAAATAGCGGTAATAGGCCTTTCAAAGCCCGTCTATGTCTTCATCGCGGGAAAGGGATGGAAGGCCGTCAATGCCGAGATAACGGACGAGCACACCCTTATGGAGATAATAAACAAGATGGCAAAGGGCATCGGCAGGCGCATAACGCTCCAGCATCCGAGGCTGGACGCATCGCTGCATGACGGGAGCAGGCTGCATGCTTCCATATCCCCGGTTTCGGCAGGCGAGCTGACGATAAGGAAATTCAAAACCGTTCCGCTTTCGCCGCGGCAGCTTATTGACAACGGGACAGGGAGCGCGCCAATCTTTGCGCTGCTTTCCATGTTCATGCAAAGCGACAGCTCAATAATCGTGTCGGGAAACACGGCAGGCGGAAAGACTACGACGCTCAACTCGCTTTTCACGTTCATACCGAAAGACGAGAGGATACTCATAACTGAGGAGACGCCGGAGATAAGCATACCGCACGAGCACCAGATAAGGATGGTTGCGAACAAGGACATGGGCATATCGCTCATGGACCTGATATATGATTCGCTAAGGATGAGGCCGGACAGGATAATAGTCGGGGAAGTGAGGAACAGGGAAGAGGTCAATGCGCTTGTCGACGTGCTGCTCGGAGGCCAGGCAAGGGGCGTATATGCAACGTTCCATGCGCAGTCGTCGCAGGAGGCGCTCAACAGGCTGGCAAGCATGGGAGTCCAGCGCATGGACCTTTCCAGCATAGACCTAATCGCGGTGCAGAGGAGGATGATGGCATACGACAGGAAAAAGAGGATAACGAAAGAAGTGAGGAAGATAAGCGAACTCAGCCTTGTGGATAACGGGGCGCCTGTGCCGCTTGCCAGATACGACATGCAAACGGACGCGTGGAAAACTGAAAATGTCGGAAAGGCGCTCTCGCTGCTTGCCGAGAGGATGGGCTTCAGCGCGCAGGAGGCTGAAAAGGAGATGGGCTTCAGGGAAAGGCTGACTGCGCGCTCGCCGGCTGACTTCCTGGGATTCTATGCGACTATACAAAAGGAGCTTTACGGGGAAGCGAAATGATAGAGCTCGTTATTCCGGTTTCGGAAAAGCTGCCCCCGCTTGATGCGGACGTCTCAAGGACAAGGAAGATATTTCTTTGTCTTGGCATCGCCGCTGACGCAAAAAGGTATTTGACATTCACAATATTGTCCGGCATTGTTGCAGCCGTGCTCATGTTTGTCTTGGCATGGAGCCTTGCGCTTGCGGCAATTTGCGGGATGGCGGCTCTCGCGTTCTTCTATTCCCTGCCAGGCCTTGAGAAGGACAGGATGGAGAGCGAGATGGAGGCGGAGCTGCCGCTCTTCCTAAGGGACCTTGGCGCGCTCATAAACATGGGCATACCGTTCCTTTCCGCGCTTTCCATGCTCTCGCAGAGGGAAGGCACGCTGAACAGGGAAATCGGAAACGTCGCCAGGGAGATATCCAAGGGCGCCAGCCCGGCATCCGCGCTTGCCGACCTGGGCTCCAGGTCTGACAAGACCGGGGTGAAAAGGGCGATAGCCCAGATAATAGGCGCATACGAGCAGGGCGGGGGCGGCAACGAGCTCAAGAGGATGGGAAGCGACCTGATGAACGAGCAGAGGCACAGGCTAAGGGAATACGCCGCAAAAAGCTCAATCTATTCCATATTCTTCATAATGGTCTCTGTCATAGGGCCGACGTTCTACATGATATCCGGCATAGTCGGGCCTGTGCTTTACGGGACTGGCCAGCCCGACTCCGCAATGGCGCCAATAATGCTCATCATGTTCCCTGCAATAAGCTACCTGGTCCTCCTGACAGGCAGGATGGCAATGCCTCGCACGTCGTTTTCCCAGAAGGGCCAGCTTCCGAAAGGCGTGCTCATATCAATCGCTGTCGCGCTGGTGCTGATGCTGCCAATAGGCATGCAGCTAAAGGCTGTCGTCCTTGCGCTTGTGCTGCTGGCCGCATTGTCTTTGTTCGTCAAAAGGCACGTTGAGGACGCCAAGACCGGAAAATTGGAGGCCAATCTGCCGAACGCGCTGCTGCTGATATCGTCGCTCCCGAAAGGCACGTCATTCCAGAAGGTCGTTGAACGGCTCGCCAATTCGGAGCTAGAGGGCGTGCGCGAGGAATTCAGGAAAACTTACAATCAGCTAAGGGCGAATATCAGCCCCGAAGCCGCGATAAGGGACATGATTGAAAGGAACAGGAGCCCCTTGCTTGCGAAGGTCATGGAGACAATGGACCAGGTCTACAGGGCGGGCGGCAACGTGAACGAAAGGATAACCGAAATGGCTGACGACCTGCTGCTGTTCCAGGAAACAAGGAGGGAGCAGAACTCCACGATGGCGATGCAGAAGTACAGCGTAATACTTGGCATGCTGATAATGCCGCTTGTGCTTGCCATGGCAATGGGGATAGCAGGCAAGATGGGCGGGATAGTCAACGTCAGCATGGATTTGGGATGGATGGCAGAAGGCCTGATACCCGCCTACCTTGCGATAAACGCCGGCATAATATCGGATTTCTGCGCGTCCCTGGAAAGCGACAGGAGCAAGGAGCTTGTTTATTTCTCCGCGCTTGCCGCTGCCAGCATAGCGATATTCCTTGCCGTTTCCTCATTAAGACTCATTTGAAAGACGATGCAGGGTCTGACGGGCCCTGAGGCTACCTTTTTAATGGTTTCACACCTAAGGCTTTTGAATGGCAGGAGAAATGCTCAATGCTGCGGTTTTTGCTCTTATCTGCGCCACTATCCTGCTCGCTGGCTGCTGCGGCATCATCCCGCCGTCCCCTAGCCCGGCCGACTGCTCCTCGCCCTACATTGACGACGGAAACGGCGGCTGCTGCACGGACAGCAACAACGACGGCGCCTGCGACCAGGAAACCAAAAATTACACGTGCCAGGACGGAACAGTGGTGCAGGACGCTTCAAAATGCCCTAAGCTGTTCAGGTGCAGCGACAACTCGCTTGTTGTGAACACGGACGACTGCCCGAAGCAGAGGCTCAACGAAACCGGCATATACACCTGCAACGACAACGACAACAGCCCTCCATGCGACAAGTTCATGAAAGCCTATTGCGACAAGTTCACGCCTACGGACTTGGACGTCAGGAAGGCCGCGTCCGAGGCCATATCCGGCCATCCGGGCCCTGTCTCGATAAACCAGCTTTTGGACATATACTACTGGGTGAAAAAGAACGTATTCTACCAGAACGTGCCTGCGGACCTTGGCAGGCCCTATTACCCCAGCGAAACGCTTGCGACCAAGTCAGGCGACTGCAAGAACCAGGCCGTGCTCATGGCGTCCATGATAGAGGCGATAGGGGGAAGCGCAAGCGTCCGCATAGTGCCTGACTGCAACCATGCGTTCGCCTATGCCTACGTAGGCAACGAAAGCGGCCTGGACATGATGGTCAAGGCGATAAGGTCAAGGTATGAGGACGCGAAAAACACAACGCTGTATTACCGATACTACAACAACTCCGGAAAGATGGAGTACTGGATGATATTCGACACGGCAGGGGCATGGTATCCCGGAAATACTATAGACAAGTGCCTGAACGCAACCCAGAGATTTGACATATACGACTGCAACGCGTCAGGCTACAAAGGGGGGGTTGAGACCAGCAGGACGGAGTTCGGCCCCTGGGATACGATAAGCCAGACGAACACCATAGACTCAAACAGCTACCATTATTATTGGTGGGAGCCAGCGATGGACGAGGCGTATGCATGGTGCAAGTTCAACATAACGGTCACGTCCCTTTCAGGGCCCCTGAACTGGTATCTGATGGCAACGCCAAGCGATTACGAAAAATTCAAGAGCGGCCAAACCTTCTATTCCACCTGCAAAGGCACGCAGACGCAGGGAGGGGCATGCTCAATCTACCGCAATGAGTCTGGGAGGATATACCTGGTGGTGCAAAACACCGGAGACAATGGCATCACGGAAAGCGCCAAGGTGGTCACGCAGTGCTTCGGCAAATGAGCAATAGCCATCATTTTAATATCTTATTGCCAAAATCATCGTGAATGGTAAATGAACTCGTTTCGTCATTGCTTTTCGTCATCGGCCTGGTGCTGGTCGGCATGTCTTTTGGCAGCAAGAAGGGCCTGCTGAAGGGAATGCTATGCATCTTGGCGGGCAGCATCGCGACAATAGCGATAAAGGCCCTTTTTTGGGAGCCCCGGCCGTGCGAAGGCCTTTCATTCTGCCCCGGCGATTCCGGCATAGTGAGCGGCCATGCGCTCGTGTCTATGATGTTCGCGCTCGCATACTACAACAAGAAGGAGTTCATATTCTTCCTGTTCCTGGCTTTGGCAGTAAGCCTGAGCAGGATATGGTTTGGGATACACGACATTGCGGAGGTCGGCAGGTCCATAGGCATTGCAGTGCTATTGAACTACGCGATAGGTGTTGCTTTCAATGGGGGAAATCATAAGAAAGGCTAGCCACATACTGTTCGGGCTGATGGTGGCATACATAGCGTTCCGATACGGCCAGAATGCATTCTACGCCAGCCAGATAACGGTCATACTCGCGGTGCTTGCGTACAACTGGGCCGGCGTCCATGCCGGGTCAAGCCGCTTCAGGGGGCTGTTCCGCGCAATAAACGGCGTGCTTGAAAGGGACGACATAGCGATGGCCGGCGAGGCTGCCGTGCTCTTCTCTGCGTCCATAATGCTAGCCTACTGGGTTTTCGGGAAGGAAAGCGCAATCGCCGCAAGCATAGTGTGGGCCATAGGGGACGGCGTATGCTCGCTGGTGGGCATGGCGCTGCACAGGAAGGGCAAGAGCCTGGAGGGCATGGCGGCGTTCATCGTGTTCTCTTTCATCGGCCTTGCCCTTCTGTACCCGCACAAGGCCTTGGGGATGGCAATAGTCGTTGCAGGCTCTGCCATAATGGAGTATTTTAGCGGCAACGTCAATGACAACATAACGGTTCCGCTGGCCGCAGGGCTCCTCTCGTCGGTGTTCCTATAGCGGTTTAAATACGGGCCGCTTAGGCAAGATTTTTAAAATATTTGGCTAAAAAGGAGTTTGCCTTTATCATAATGATAAACGAAAACATCAATGGAGGTAATTGGATATGGCAGGAAAAATAAGCAATGAGCCGATGGCTGAAGGCACGCAGAGGATACTTGGAAGGGACGCAATGAGGCTTAACATAGCGATAGGCTATGCCATGGCGCAGATAATAAAGACCACGCTGGGGCCAAAGGGCATGGACAAGATGCTGGTCAGCGACCTTGGCGACATCATAATAACGAACGACGGCGCGACGATACTGGAGGAGATGAACGTTGAGCACCCGACCGCAAAGCTCATGGTGGAGATAGCGAAAACGCAGGACAAGGAGGTCGGCGACGGGACCACGACAAGCGTGGTCATAGCGGGCAACCTGCTCAAGAACGCGGGGTCGCTGCTTGACAGGAGCATACACCCGACGACGATAATCAAGGGATACGAGCTGGCAGAGGTCAAGGCAAATGAGATATTTGACAAGATATCCGAAACTGTTACGGAAAAGGATGAAGCGATACTGAAAAAGATAGCGCTTGTTTCCATGGGCTCAAAAGGCATCGGAAGCGATGCTGAGAAAGCCGCAATAGCGGACATGGTGGTTAAGGCAGTGACGCAGATAAGCGAAAGGCGCGAAGGCACAAACTACATTGACCTCGATTTGATAAAAATAGAGAAAAAGGCAGGCGGCGAGGTTTTGGACACCGCGCTGATAAACGGAATCATAATAGACAAGGAGATAGTGCACTCCGGCATGGCGAAGAGGATGGAGAACGCGAAAATCGCGCTCATAGACGCCGCGCTGGAAATCGAGAAAACGGAAACGGACGCGAAAATAGAGATAACGAGCCCGGACCAGATGGAGGCATTCCTGAAGCAGGAGGAGAACACGCTTAGGGGAATGGTTGACAAGATAAAGGCTTCAGGGGCAACGGCAGTCTTTGTCCAAAAAGGGATAGATGACGTTGCACAGCATTATCTTGCAAAGAACGGGATAATCGCAGTTAGGCGCGTGAAGAAAAGCGACATGGAGAAGCTGGGAAGGGCGACTGGCGCGACAGTCGTGTCAACAATAGACGGCCTTTCGGCAAAAGAGCTGGGGCTGGCCGGAGTCATAGAAGAAAGGAAGATTGGCGGCGAGGCAATGGTTTTCGTTGAAAAGTGCAAGGACCCAAAGAGCGTCAGCATATTTGTAAGGGGCGGGACTGAGCATGTTGTCAGCGAGGTGGAAAGGGCAATAAAGGACTCGCTTGGCTCTGTTTCATCCGCGCTGGAGGACGGAAAGTACGTCACAGGGGGCGGAAGCGTTGAGGTGGAATTGGCAAAGGGCCTGAGGGAGTATGCCGCGGGCATAGGCGGAAGGGAGCAGCTTGCCATAGAGGCGTTTGCAGAGTCGCTTGAGGCAATACCCGTATCTCTTGCTGAAAACGGCGGCATGGACTCCATAGACACGCTTGTTGAGCTGAAGTCCAAGCATGCGAAGGCAGAAGGAAGGGACTTTGGCGTTGACGTGCTTCACGGGAAGGTTGAGGACATGAAGAAGCTTGGCGTGCTTGAGCCTGTCAAGGTCGTGAGGCTGGCCATCTCTTCGGCAACTGAAACAGCGAGGCTCATACTTAGGATAGACGACATAATATCCGCAAGGGGCAAGTCCGGCGGCGGCCAAGGCGGCATGCCGCCTGGCGGGATGGGGGACATGGAGTAATGGGCTTGCTCCAAGCCCTAATTTTTTATTAGTTTTTGCATTTTGCCAATAACCAAGACATACCATTAAAAAACTTTTTTATACACAATATTACTCATGACGAACGCTTCCTTGAAAAAAACGCAGGCATGGCACAAGCCTGAACCAGACGACACTACCCCAAGAAGACAATTCAGCTTGTTTGGGAAACAGGTAAGGGGAAGGTTTGGCTTTCCGTCTGGCGTTATCGCCACCAACTCTGACACTGCCAGGTGGATGCTGAACAATGTGCCACAACTTGGCTTTTATGTCGGAAAAAGCACGACTATCGAGCCAAAGGTTGGCAATCCTGAGGATATCTTTCTTTTGGTGACGCAAAATTCAGGCTGGAATGCTGTCGGCTATGCAAATCCTGGGCTTGAGGAAATGATAAAGGAGTTCCGCGAACTAGGATCATCTGTTCCAAACGACGTCTTCCTGATGCCGCAGATTGGAGAAAGCAACGAAGAAAGATTCCAGCACTGTGCTGCAGAGTTTGATAAGCTGGGGGATATTATAGGCGGGATGGAATTGAATGTCTCATGCCCTCATGCAGAAAAAGGGGGCGTACTCATAGGAAGCGACCCAAAACTAGTTTATTCAAATGTCTCTGCAGTGAGAAAAGTCACAAAAAAGCCATTAATCGTAAAAGTGAATGCCGGCGTTATAAGAATTATAGAGGTGGTAAACGCTGCTATTGATGCAGGCGCAGACGGGATTTCTGCAATAAATACTTTGGGCGGGCCAAACCCTGAATTAAGCAACCAGTTTGGAGGCCTTTCTGGCCCAGAGATATTCCCTATAGCATATCGCACTATAAAAAAATTAAGGGATGCTGTCAAAGTCCCGATGATAGTGATGGGCGGCATAGATGGAGCAAGTAGTATAAATTGCTTGGACAAGATTGATAATAACTTCTTTTATGCGATAGGAACATCACTGGCGCAATTGGATTCTGAAGAGATAAGAACATATTTCCATAATCTTGAATTGGATCTGAAGAACGGCACAGATCTTGCAAAGCGGATGACTTTGGATAAAGAAATAAGGCAGTACAGGCCTTTTATAATTAAGGATATTGCAGAGATCAGCGAAACTTTGCGGTTGCTCAGGTTCTATGAGAATTTGGATGCCAAGCCTGGCCAGTATGTCCATCTGAAAGTTGACAACAGGCACGCAAAGCCATTCTCTGTTGCCGATGACAGATTTGGCCTTGAGTTATTGATACGAAAAGTCAGGTTAAAGGAAGATGGTGAAAAGTTTGGTGAGACTACTTCAAAGGTTTTTGAGCTGAAGAAAAATAATGTTGTAAGGGTAAGGGGACCGTATGGAAATGGGTTTGGTTTTCCAGAAAAAGACATGGTAATCTATGTCGGAGCTGGCTGCGGCATAGCCCCGATTCATCATGCTGCAACGCATCACAACGGGAAAAGGGTTTTTGTGATTGGAGCTAAGACTGCGGACGAGCTTGTTTACCATGACAAACTTGCGGAGATGGGCGAATTATTTATCTCGACAGATGACGGAACAAGGGGCCATAATGGCCTTATTTCAGGCCTTTTAGAGAAAGTTCTTGAGACTGGGCAATATGAGGGCGCTTATTTCTTTAATTGCGGTCCGGAGATTGCGATAAAAAAAGCTGATGCAATAGAAAGAAGGCACACTCAACCCGGAAGAATATACCATCTTGTTGAAAGGATGACAAGCTGCAGCGAAGGTATTTGCGGAAAATGTTCGATACCGAATGGGAAAAGGGCATGTGTTGACGGCCCTGTTTTCAATGCTGCCGAATTCAGGCCTGGCAGATATAAGCGAGATAAAACAGGAAAGAGGATAACGACATAATATCCGCAAGGGGCAAGTCCGGCGGCGGCCAAGGCGGCATGCCGCCTGGCGGGATGGGGGACATGGAATAGGCGCGCCCGCCCCTTAATTTTTCATTTTTCCGTCTTGGTGCTAAATATAAAAAGACGATTGCCCAAAAGTAGGGCATGGTTGAAGCCCAGAGAAAGGCCGCATTGCCGGAATCGGAAAGACAGGCAAAACTGCCGTCAGTTTCCGATGCCGCGCAGGCAGCGCAGCTTGACACGATAAACAAAAACCTGCTCCATATGGTGAATGAGACGTTCAAGACGCAGACGGCGCTAACTGGGGCGATGGCCGACATACCCCTCTGGAACATGATGCTCAAGGACCTGGCGGGCTTCAGGCTGTTTACGGGCTTTGCCGCAGGCCCGAAGGAGTACAACAGGCTGGCGAAAGTGGGCGAGGAGATTGAAAAAAGGCAGGGGAAGTTCGCAAACAGCGCGCTCGGCCTGCACAAGCACATATGCGACATTAAGGCCGGCAAGGAACCGGCTGACGGATTCAAGATTGCGGCAAAGGCCCAGAGGATGCTTGAGGACTACAACAGGTACATGGAAGGCCTGATAGGCCTTAGGGAGATGATTGCGGCATATAAGATAGAGGGCAGAACCAAATGGGCGGTTGCGACGATAGACGGCGCCATGACGGTCGGCATGTTCTTCGGCCTGGGCGCCATCGCCAGCTCTACAGGAAAGGCGATTGCAAAGGAAGGGATAAAGGAAGGGCTCAGCCTTACCGCAAAGGCGATGGGCCAGGGCGCAAAGGCCGCGCTGACCACGCGGATGCTTGTGATAAACGGAGCGATGACTATTGCATTCACTGGCATGGAGGTTTTCAATGGTTTCCAGCTTTCCAAATCCATGAAGGACTTTGAGGCAAGCCCGCAGCAGGGCATAGCGTCAACGCGCGCCATGCTTGACAAGATGGAAAGCAAGCTGGCAGGAAACAAAAATGCGTCCGAGATACGCAAGGTTGCGGATGCTGAGCGCATTGAGCTGAACCTGATGGAGGCGCAGGCAAGGGAGCCTGGCTACAAGGTTGACGCTTGGAGGATTGCTAAGACCTGCGGCCTGATGTTCGGCACGTTCCTGCTTTTTGAAACAGGGCTCGGGACATCAAGAATCGTGAATGCGGAGATAGGCGGAAGTGCCGGAGCCGCACTTGCGGGAAGAGACACAAGCAGGACAAAAGGCGGCAAGGCGGAAGGGCTGGCAGTGGCGTCTGGGGAAGAGTTTGCAAAAGGAATAGAGACGTTGGAAGGGTTAAAGACGGCAATAAATAGGATGGGGCTGGATGCGTCAGCGCAGGAAAACGTCCTGAAGAATATCAACGACATTACGTATAAAGGCGGAAAAATGCCTTCCATGGAAGAGCTTGTGGAACGCGGGTATTTGGTAAAAGACAAAAAGCCGACGCCTGAGGAACAGTGGGAAAAATCCATGGAGTTCCTTGCTGACAGGGAAAAGAGGATGAAAATCCTCAGGAAGGAGATATCCGCGGAATTTTCCAATATCGGCATGCCGGAAAAGCTGGCCAACACATATGCAGGCATCCTGGTCAAGCTGATAGACATATCTGAAAGGAGCGGATATACCGAATACGGCCATGACACAAGGACAGCGGCATACGTGGCAAGGATGCTTGAGCACATGGACAACATAACGGCAAGGGACAAGGCAGTCATAAGGCTTGCAGCGCTTATGCATGACATAGGCAAGGCAGGCGTCAGAAACCAGCTTCTCAGGAAGCCGGGGCCGCTTGAGGCTGCAGAAAGGACAGAGATGGACAAGCATGCAGAATACTCATACCAGATGCTGAAAGGGATTTTCAAAGACATCGGCGGGATAAGCGATGCTGACGCCGAAGCCATAGCCGAGCTGGCAAGGGACCACCACGAGAGCTTCTGCGGCTTCAGGAAGGTCGGCAACGAATACATACCCACAAGGCTTTCGGGGGAAGAGATACCCATCGGCGCCAGGCTGCTCGCGCTTGCCGACAATTACGATGCAATGCTGAGCCCAAGATCCTACCGTGAAGGCCTCCTTACGCAGGAAGAGGTCATATTCGAGATAAAAAAGAAAAAGGCTGAGTTTGACCCTTTATTCTTTGACATATTCATGAAAAAAGTCGTGCTTGGGCAGAAATGAAGATCAGTCTCTTTCAATAGAGGAATAGGTGATGCTTGCCAGCATAAAGCGGCGGTCACTTTCTCCGTATCTCGAGCTCACTTCGCCCACGAGCGCGGAAAGGAACTCTGCTACGTCCTGGCGATGGTCTGCTATGCAGTTCGTAATCGTAAGCATCGCCTCTGAATATTCCCTGATGTCCCCTCCGCTGAGTATTATCTTCTTGAGCGGCTCAATGGCGTTCCTGAACAGCGGGTTGAACGGCGGTTCGGAAACAGTCTCCTTCATTGCTTTGAGCAACAGAATCCTCAGTTCCGGGTCTTTCTCCTTTTGCAGGACGTCCAGCAAAGGCGAAAAGGCTTGTGCGGACTTCAGCTCTGCCAGCTTCTTTGCCCCATTTATCCTTGTTTCCCTTGTTACGGAGTGAATGTCTATAAGCGCTTCGTGAAGTTCTGCGATACCCTGCCGCTTCCCGAGATATTGCAGGCGCTGGCTTCTCTCCCGCGCAGCCCTTTCGGTCGGCGCCTCCGGCCTTGTTACCGGAGCAGTATCAGTGCCCCCTCTTGTTGCAGTCTTGGACATATGGTATAATTGTGGAAGTTTGGGTATAAAAACCCTTTTGTTGCTTTTTAAACGCCCGTCGGCCTTTTATCAATGCCCCTTATCCGCCAGCTCCATGATTACGCGGTCCCTGAACTCGCCATAGTGGCAGTAATAGCTCTTTAGCCTGCAAACATCCCTGAAGCCAACGCTTTCGTAGAGCTTTCTGGCAGGCTCGTTGCCGTCCACATACTCTATCATCATTTTGTGCGGGAAAAAGGATGCCCTGCCTTCTTTTATGGCCATCAGCAGCAAACGCCTGCCAAGGCCCTTGCCTCTGAACTCTTTTGAGACTGAAAGCCCGAAATCAACGTTATGCTCGTACGGCTGCAGGATACCCTTCCTTGCTTCGCAGCTGCCGGCTATGCTGCCTTTGCTAAAAGCAAGGACATAGAGCTTTTTTCCCTCATCCAGGGCCTTTGCCGTCTTCTTGAGCCATTCCTCCTCTTCGGCAATGGTGATTTCCTTCTGGGACATTATCATGGCCTTTTCTGCTATTATCGGGTTGATGAACTCCAGAAAAGCTGGCGCGCCTATCTCCGCAAGCCTGCTGCCCTGCCTCACAACCTCGATGGAAACGTCCATGGCATGGTTCGTAAATGAAGGATTTTTTAAGTTGCCTTGGTTTTGCGGAAATCAGAACAGCACTTCCTCAATGCCTTCTGACGCGCAAAGCTCCGAGACGCTCTTCCTTTGCGCGGCATTGAACGCCTTTTTCTCCATTGCAACATAGCTGGCTTTGCCTTCCATGTTCTTGGATATCGCCTGCCTGAACATGCCGGAATCAAGGCAGGAAAGCGAATGCGATGCAAGCATGTGGCCAACTGCGCATTCCGAATTGAGCGAGTATTCTGTCATTGAGGGCATGTAATGGCCAAAGCCTATGCCGAAAAATGCGCCATATTTTTTGTTGGAGCGAAGCGCGTCCATTACGGCATCTGCGACAACGGAACACGCCTTAAGGTCATTCCATTCCTTTTCGGACGAGCCGACTTCCACAAACGTGCAAGGCACGTCAACAGTGGGCCCGTGATGGTCTGCCTCGTAGCAGACCTCAAACCCAAGGCCTGCCTTCTTGTTCAGCTCCGTGGCATTCAGCAGGAAATTTTTCATGAATGAGGCGTTTGCGAAGCTAAGCGTGCTTGGCGAGCCCCCGAAATCAGCCTTGTTGCACCAGTTCCCGGACGTGTGGGTCGTCAGGCACGGCTTGCCTGTCTCGGAGCGGTGCGGGCTCAATACGATGGCCATCTCGGCGTCTTTTGGGGGAAGAATGTCCAGCACGGTATCTGTCAGCATGTCAACAAGCGTGAAGCCGTTCCATTCCCATACTTGCCCAGAGCTGCCCTTCTTGTCAAGGTCAATGATTTGGTCCGCCAGGCTTTTGCCCACAAGCGTGAAGCCATTCCATTCCCAGAGGGAGCTGGACGTCTCAAAGAATTCGGTTTCAATAAGGTGCCTGGCTATGTTGTAGCTTGCCGGTTGTTTTGACGTAAAGAGGATATACCTCATCTTATCCTCCTTACCTCCATGTTGAACGGCGCCTCGGCATGCACGCCAAGCGTCCTTGAGACGTCATGCGCGAACTCCTCCGTTTTTCCGTAGTCCCCGTGCATCGTGAACACCCTGCGCGGCTTGGGCGAGATGTTGCCGAGCCAGGCCATGAGCTGCTTCCTGTCGCTGTGGCCGGAAAAGCCTTCAACGGTCTCGACCTCCATCTGTATATTCATGACTTTCGTTTTTCCGTTCTCGCCAGGCGCGGATATCTCGCGCACGCCCTGCTGTATCTTGCTCCCGAGCGAAAGCGCGCTCTGGTATCCTACGAAAATCAGGGTGTTGAGCGGGTCTGGCGCCATCATGTAGATGTATTCCATGACCGGGCCTCCCGTGAGCATGCCTGAAGGCGCGACTATGACGCAGGGCTCGCCGTCTATTATCTCTTTCTTGTCCCTGCCGTATGCCAGCTTTATCATCGGGGACTCAAAGGGCGAGTCGTTGCTCAGTATCCTCTTCTGGACTGACGCCCTGAGATAGTCCGGGTAAGCGGTATGTATCGCAGAGGCCTCAAGAATCATGCCGTCTATGTAAACCGGTATGTTCCATTCGGGATGCCTCCTGCTGTAATCCTCAAGCACGAGAAGTATCTCCTGGCTCCTTCCGACAGAGAAAACGGGTATGAGCACCTTGCCCTTCCTCTGTATGGCATTGTTTATGACCGCCATAAGCCGTTCCTCGGAATCGTTCCTGTTTGACATGAAGTCGTTCCTTCCGCCGTACGTTGACTCAACGAAGATGGTCTCCGCGCGCGGGAAGTTGATGTGCGCCGGGTCAAAGAGCTGTGTGAACCCGAACTTCAAATCCCCGCTGTATATGAGGTTGTGCTTGCCCTCGCCGATGTGAAGGTGGGTTACCGCGCTTCCGAGGATGTGGCCTGCATTGTAGAACGTGAGCTTCACGTCCGGCGTTATGTCAATCACTTCGTTGTAGTCCACTGATATCGTGTTGTTGAGCTCGGTCTGGATTTCCTTCTTGGTGTACGGCGGCTCAGAGCCGAGGTATCTCTTTGAAAGCTGTATGTAGTCGTTCTGCAGAAGCGCCATCAGGTCCTTTGTCGGCGGCGTCATGTAGACGGGGCCCTCGTATCCTGCCTCGAACAGGAAGGGAAG
>JBGQMY010000021.1:0-21309 GCA_041500865.1 Candidatus Micrarchaeia archaeon
AGCTTCATACTGCAGTTAATGACTGCATTTGTGGATGAAACCACTGTGAAGTTCAGGATTGGCATGGAACTGACTCCTGAGCCGTTTGCAGGGTTCTTTGGGGTTACAGTCAATACTGCTACCTGGCCTCCGGTTCCATTGGTGCCAGCCTTTCCAGCTGACCCTCCGCCGGTTCCGTTTCTTGCGCCGATTGCCTGCACTGTCCCGGTGTTTGTGTAATATGTCGAAGAGATGTTGATGAAACCCCCGCCGCCCCCGCCGCCCCCGCCGCCGCCTGTGCCGCCGCTTCCGCCGGCCCCGCCCACGCCGCCGTTTGCCCGCACTGTCCCGCTGACAGTGATGTTTGAGGCAACCAGCATGATTCTGCCGCCGCCGCCCCCGCCGCCGCCTCCCGTCGCGTTGCTGGCATTCGCGGCGTAGCCTTTGGTTCCATTCGCTATGATGCTGCCGATGACACGTATGAACGAGGATGCGATAAAGGTCACTGTTCCGCCGCCTGGGCCGCCTGCCGCGCCGTTGTTCCCTGTGGCTCTGCCCGCGCCTCCGCCGCCTCCCCCGCCGTTGTTGCCGCCGGTTCCTCGGGTGTTCGAGCTTGTGTTGCTTGCTCCGCCGCCTCCGCCGCCTGCTGTTGAGCCTCCTGCGCCTCCTGCGGCTCCTGCGCCTCCTGCGCCGCCGGTGCCGCCGGTGCCGCCGAACGGCACGCTGTCGTTATAACCCGCAGAGCCGTTGGCTAAGCCAGTCCCGCCCAGGCCTCCTGCGGCAGCAGGGGTGATGGTGATTATTACCCCGGAATTGATTGTGAGGGAAGCGAACGTGTAGACAGTGGCGTTGTCTATTGTCTGCGAGGCGCTGACGACGCAGCTGCAGCCCGTATAACTGCAGGCAGAGCCGGAGCATGAGGATGTGTTGGTGGGGCAGGTTCCCGAGGAAAGCGTGATGTTGCACCACATGTTGGACGCTGCCTCGTAAGTGCCGTTGTAGGTCTGGTTGGTTTCGTTGACTGGCGGCTTCTCAGATATGTTGGTAATGTTGTTTATCGCAGCGTTGAAGACGTCTATGCGCGGGTAGAAAACGCCGCCGTATTGGATGGGAATCCCCGTTGTCATGAACCGCTGCCCAGTCTCGTATGGCGGCATGTCGGGATTGATTTCCAGGATTAGGGCCGCTGCCCCCGACACATGCGCCACGCTCACCGACGTTCCGGAAAGCGTCTGCGGCCCGCCGAGCCCCGTGGCGGTTATGCCTTCGCCCGGCGCAAGCAGGTCAACCATGGGGTTGATGTTGGAAAATGATGAGATTGCGTCGGATTTGTCCGTTGACGCGACCGCCGTGGCGTTCATGGCGCAGGCCGGCTCGGTTATGGCTGACGAGCCGCCGTTGCCGGATGACGCGACGGCAAGCAGCCCGCCGTCGTATGCGTCCTGGGCCGCCATCGCCACCAGGTCCGAGTCGCAATAGCCAGTGAAGTCCCCCCCGCCGAAGCTCATGGAGATTATCTTTATTTTATCCGGCGTCATGTTTCCGCTTGCTGCGGCCTGCCTGCAGTAGTCAATGCCAGATATTATGTCGGATGAATAGCCGTGCCCCGATGCATCCAGCACCTTTATGGCGATGATGGTTGCGCCGGGCGCTATCGCATGGATGACGGATGCCATGAACGTGCCGTGGCCGCTGTCGTCCATGCTGTCGTTGTCGCCATTGGCGAAATCGTAGCCGCTGATTACCTTTCCGCTGAACTGCGCTGCGTTGTAGTCCACGCCAGTATCCAATAAACATATTGCGATGCCGCCGCCGCTTAGGCTGAATGAGTCCCTGGCCTCATCCGCCCTTATGAGCGGGATGCTGTCCGCAAGCGAGGCGTCCATCGGCGTGTCAAGGTATATGTCCGTTGTCCCTGACTGGATGAGGGCCGCGAGCGAGTCCTTGCCTATCTCCAGCACGTGCAGGCCGCGGCCGCCTATGGCCTTGAGCTCTGCCAGGTTCGTGCCGCGCAGGCTGAAGTTCCTGCCGCCCTGCACGATGAGGCGGACTGTCGCGTTTGCAGCCAGCATGTCATATGCCCTGCTGTCCATCCGTGTGCCGTATCCGTTTGACGAGAGCGTGAGCTGGCCGCCGCGGGGCAGGCGGTGGACTGAGATGTTCGCGAATGAGGCCGAGGCTGGCGGCTGGGGCGGCAGCCACCTGTATGACTGGTTCGTTGTGTTGCTGATGTTCCCAGCCGGGGGGACAACGGTTTCGTTTGCCACGTCTTTCCATACATCAACGGTTTCTCCCGGGCCTTGGGAGGTATTGACGCTGGCATTGGCATACGTCTGGTTTGCGATGACAGTCGCGTTTATCTCTTCCCATATGTCGGTGCTGTTTGCGGTTTCGTTGGGCGGGGGCGAAGTGCCCTGCCCCGTTCCGTTGGCCTGCGGCGCCGGTGTGCCGTTCCCGGCCGTTCCGTTTTCGGTTTCGTTGTACGCCGGAGCCTCTATGGTGCCGTTGAACTCGGCAGAGCCGTTCGCCTCGGAGAAAATCCAGGTTTCGTTTTGCTGGGGCGGGGCGGTTTCGCTCTGCGGTGATGTGCTGGCAGGGGCAGGCGGCAGGACAGACCCGTTCAACTGCGCCCACACCTCCTGCGATTCATTTGGCGGGCAGGGGATGGCAGAACAGTTGGTGGCATTTTCGTATGAGGCGTTTACGTCCTGCCAGACGTCGGTTCCGTTTTGGCCCTCGCCATTGGCTGATGTCAGGCTAAGACCAGCTAGCAATAGCACTATCGCTAGAAACGCAGCCCCGTA
The DNA here is from genome assembly GCA_041500865.1 of Candidatus Micrarchaeia archaeon. GTDB lineage: Archaea > Micrarchaeota > Micrarchaeia > Anstonellales > J096 > JAPLWW01. The sequence continues at coordinate 2,784 of JBGQMY010000021.1, forward strand.
CATGGGGGTTGCGGATTCGTGCTCATCCATTTTCAGGCCTCTTGCGACCTTGTTTTGTTTTTATAATGCCCGTATATAAATAACTTCCTTGATTTATAGTTACAAAGAAACATATATTCTAACATTATGCTGCCCTTTTTTGCCTTTTTCGGACTTTTTACGGTTCCCATGGCCTGCCATGCGTCATTGCACTGCATCTGTCCCGGCATGCGCCCGCCCATCGCAACGGTTTTTAAGGGATATCGCCTAATCCTGGAACAGGATGGGAATACAGGAAAAGCTGAAGGACCTTGAGGACGAGATACTCCGCACGCAGAAGAACAAGGCGACAGAGCACCACATAGGCCTGCTCAAGGCGAAGATAGCGAAGCTGAGGCGGGCGCAGCTTGAGAAGGGCCCTGGCGGAGGAGGGGGCGGCGGCTTTGACGTCACGAAAAGCGGGGACGCGACTGTTGCCCTGATTGGTTTTCCGTCAGTCGGCAAATCCACGGTGCTCACAAGCCTGACAAATGCGAAAAGCAAGATGGCCGAATATGCGTTTACCACGCTGACGGTAATACCGGGCATGCTGAGGTACAACGAAACGGAAATCCAGATTCTTGACCTTCCTGGAATCATTGAAGGCGCAAAGGAGGGCCGCGGCCGCGGAAGGGAGATTATCGGCGTCGCAAGAAGCTCTGACATGCTTATCGTGATACTCACGCCGTTCAGCGCTGAAAAGGAATTCAACACCATACTGAGGGAGCTCAGGGGCGTCGGCATGAGGATGAATGAAAGGCCGCCTGACGTAACGGTTGAAAGGCATCCGCGCGGCGGGCTCAACATCATAAAGACAAGGAAGCTAACCAAAATAGACGACAGGACCATGAAGGCGATACTCAACGAGTACAGCATACACAACGCGACCGTCATTGTGCGGGAGGACGTCAATGCGGACGGGTTCATAGACGCGCTTGAGAAAAACCGGGTTTACGTGAAAATGATTGTCATAGTCAACAAGATAGACCTTGCTGACGAAAAGGAAAGGGATGAACTGAGAAAGAAGTTCAAGGATGCCGTTTTCGTTTCTGCAAAGGACCAGAAGGGCCTTGAGCTGCTGAAGGAAAGGATTTTCAGGGACCTTGACTTCATACGCATCTTTACCAAGCCGGTGGGAGGAAAGCCGGACATGGACAAGCCCATGATGCTGAAAAGCAAATCAACAGTGAGGGAAGCGGCGAAGGTGCTGCACAGGGAGCTGGCAAGCAGCCTGCGCTATTGCCTGGTCTGGGGCCCGAGCGCGAGGTTCGGGGGCCAGCGCGTCGGCGGCGACCATGTGCTGAAGGACGGGGACATAATAACGCTGGTCACGAGGAATTAGGAAAATAGACATGTGCCCTCTTTTAAAAAGGCAGACATCCCGAAACCTTTTTATATGTTTTTGACATAGATACAGTGTGGGTAAGTCCGCGGGGTCGAGTGCTCCGGATGGTGCACACTAACATGTCTCCGCGGGTCCACAAATCCTAACTCCATAATTCAACAGCCCCGCTGTTCGCGATTTTTTTCTCTATTATCCTGTAATATGAATCATCCCCATGCGAGAACTTGCGGTTTGCGGCCCAGGCCACAAAATCAACCGCTTGAAGCTGAAGAGACGTATGCGATTCCAGCTGTGATACTGAAACTGTTATACCGCGCATAGAAAGTTGCTTTTCCAAGTATGCTTCCAGTTCATGGCGTTGGATGATGTTTTTGTATTTCTTGTCAATCACGAGGCTTATGCTTTCACCGGTTACCTGTTGGCACAATAGCCTGAAAAGCCAGTTGTACAGCTTATTCTGCGCAGCCATAAGTCCGGGCAGGATTTTCTTCTTTTCCACGGCAAGTATGAATATTTTGCATTCTAGATCTGCAATTTTCCCAAGTATAAATTTTCTTATTTCGGGGGTTGTCTTGGCGCCCTTGAGTTCATTGAGCTCTTTCATCTCTTTTTTTAGTTTCCGTTCGCGGGCCCTTTTTATTATTCTACCAAGCGGCTTGTCGTCCTGTACCTGAATGGCAGCAACTATAAAGTAGCTCGTTCCCAGCTTTCCGAGGTCGCCGCTCTCGTCAACGAAAACAAAATAGTCGGTCATTCTCCGCATCCTTCCGTGCAATATATGTGCAATACCCCAACCGAGTTATCCGTATCTTTTCCTGACTTCGCCAAGGGTTTCGGTCCTGAGCTTTTCTGCTTTTCTTTTAGCTTCAAGCTTGCGCAGCTTTGTGGCAGCAAGAAAGTCCTCGTCATTTAGAAGCGAATGTTCCTTTGCCATGGTGGATAAACGGACTTCTTGCTTTAAAGCATTGGCAGACGTCGTTGCCAGAGCCTATGTTCAACAGAAAAGCCCATCAAGGCATGCGGCGGCCCTTTGCCGCAGTTGTGCGGCGGTTCGGGTTAAGGACAATCCGAAGGAATTTACGGCCTGAACCAGCCTATCTCGAAGTACATGTTCTTGCTGCCTTCAAGCATTACGCGCTCAACCGTGTAATATGAGACTGACGTGTCCCTGTCGACTATCGCAATGAGCATGGCCATGCCCTTTTCAGCGCAGTATGAAAGCGCGGAATGCAGCGCCCTGCCGCTTATGACATCCGCCTCATAGAACACTTTCACGGCATAGGCTGCGCCCTCCCTTTCGGCAAACATGTCGGGTTTGAACGGGAGCTTGGAAACCAGCTCCGGTATCGCAAGTATGAACGTCTTCCTTATGCCATGAGAAATCCTGACCGCCCTTGCCCATTCGCCTGCCTCAATGGTATATTTTTCAGGAAATACCTGCATGACGTGCTTGGAATGGTCAAAGTTTGACGGCGTTGTTCCTGGAAAGTAAATCCTGAAATCCCCTCCGAACTTGAAGCCTGACTTGAGTATGAACCCAAGCTCCCTCCATTCTTTGTATATCCGGAAATACTCGTCGAAGTATCTCAGCTTTTTGAGTTCGCCTGAATATTTCAAAAGGCCGAGCCGCTTAAGGAACTCGGCCTCGAACTGGTCAAGGATGAGCGAGCTGCCAAGGCCCTCCCTTTTGTACACGCCGTGCTGACCAAACCAGTACTCACTATAAAAATTCTTGCCGCCTTCGCAGATGACGAGGCCCTTGGATGCCGCGCCCCTTATCTTCTCTCCATGGAAGGATGCCTTTTCGCCTTTGTAAAGCTTGGGCTCCTTTGGCGAGCCCTTTGGCTCCGAGCGCAGGCCAGCCTTGTATCCCCTTGTTGAAAGGTCCCTGAAGACGATGTATTTGTCCAGCGAGCCCCCAATGGAATTAAGTAATGTATCCGGGCTCTCGGCGCCAAAGCCCTTTATCTCGTAAAGGTATAGCGCCTCTATCGGGTCAAGGCAAAGCACGCCTTTCTTCAGCTCGCCGAGCCCGAAGTTCAGCGCCTTGCTTTGCTCCGGCCTGTCCATTATGACGGGCCTTTTCCCTTCCGAAGATATCACGGTTATGCATAAAATCAAAGATATTATAAAGGTTCAAGCATAATAACATGCCATGGCAATGCCGTTTTCCGAGATAATGGCCTGGATGGAAGGCAAAAGGAGCGAGAAGGACAGGGCTGGCATGGCGCGCTTCGGCATAAACACCGAGAGGGCCTACGGCATAAGCGTAGCCGACTTAAGGAAGCTTGCCTCCTCAATACCGAAAAACCACGAATTGGCGATGGAACTGTGGGATTCGGGCATCCACGAGGCAAGGATACTCTCTTCGATGGTGGACGAGGCGGACAAGGTCAGCCAGGAGCAGATGGAAAAACAGGCGTTGGCATTTGACTCGTGGGACCTTTGCGACCAGGTGTGCATGAACCTGTTCTGCGAAACGCCGTTCGCAAGGAAGAAGGCGCAGGAATGGAGCAAGCGCAGGGAAGAGTACGTAAAAAGGGCGGGCTTCGCCATCATGGCATGCCTTGCCACAAAGGACAGCGGGGTCATGGACCTTGCTTTCGTCAATTTCCTTGACGCGGTCAAGCGCGAATCCGGGGACGAGCGCAACTACGTGAGGAAGGCAATCAACTGGGCGCTAAGACAGATAGGAAAAAGGAACGCAAAGCTCAACAGGATGGCGATAAAGGCGGCAAAGGGCATATTGAAGATGGACTCCAAAAACTCGAAATGGATAGCAAAGGACGCGCTCAGGGAGCTGGAGAGCCCTGCCGTCAAGAAGCGGCTTGGGGGGATTTGACTCCAAGCTCGGCGAAAAGCGCGGCTTCAGGGGCAAAGCCGGTTTGATGGAAAGGCATAAAAAGAGGCCCTGGCAATACGGAATAACCAAAAGGGGTGAACAACGATGGCAGAGGAAACGCAGGAAGAGCACAAGGAACACAGGGCGGACGACAACACGGTATTCGTCGGCAAGAAACCGTCCATGGGATACGTGCTTGCGGCGCTTACCCAGTTCACGAACGGCGCCACGGAGATAGGCGTGAAGGCGCGCGGAAAGCTCACCTCCAAGGCGATAGACGTTGTCCAGATACTCAAGAACAGGTACCTCAGCGACGTGCAGATAAAGGAAGTGAAGATAGGCACCGAGGAGCTGACCGGAGAGGACGGCAGGGTCAACAGGGTTTCAACGATAGAAATCTACCTTTCAAAGCCAAAGTAAGCGCGGCTTTTCGGCCTGTTTGGCGCAATCTCACTATCACTAATCGCTATATATAGGGCCTAATTTTGGCAAATGGTTAAAAACGGTTGTATGCATAAACACCGGTGCGGATTTCATGATAACCAAATCGCTCTTCTCGTTTGAAGACGGGGAGATATACGGCGTCCTTGAGCCTGAGGTCGGGGACTGGTTCAGGAAAAAATTCAAGTCCTTCACGCCAGCCCAAAGGCACTCTGTCATGTCAATACACAACAGGAAGAACGTCCTTGTCTCATCTCCGACTGGAAGCGGAAAGACTCTGTCGGCTTTCCTTGCCATACTCAACGAGCTGACAAGGCTCAAGAAAGGTAACAAGCTTGAGGACAAGGTTTACGTAATATACATATCGCCGCTCAGGGCGCTGAACAACGACATCAAAAAGAACCTTATGGTTCCGCTTGACGCAATAAGCAAGAAAATAGAAAATCTGGACATAAGGGTTGGGATACGGACCAGCGACACAACTGCTTCGGAAAAGGCGAAGATGCTGAGGAAGCCGCCGCATATACTGATAACGACGCCCGAAAGCTTCGCCATCATGCTCAACGCGCCGAAGTTCAGGGGCCTGCTCACGGACGTCAGCTGGGTCATAACGGACGAGATACACTCGCTGGCAGGGAACAAGAGGGGCGCGCACCTCTCCCTTTCGGTTGAGCGGCTGAGCGCAGGCATGAATCCGGAGCCTGTCAGGATAGGCCTTTCCGCGACCATACACCCGCTTGACGAGGTGGCAAGATACCTTGTCGGGACTGAAAGGGACTGCATAGTCGTAGACGTCAACACGATGAAGGAGACCGAGATAGAGGTGAAGAGCCCCATAGAGGACCTGATTTACACGCCTGCCGAGGAGGCGAACGCCGCCCTTTACAAACTTCTGGACGAGGAGATAGAGGCACACAACACGACGCTGATATTTACCAACACCAGGAGCGCGACCGAGCGGGTGGTCTTCCACCTCAAGTCCCTTTTCGGGAAGAAGTACGTGGACAGCATTGAGGCGCACCATTCCAGCATAAGCAGGGAGACAAGGATTGAGACTGAGGACAAGCTGAAACAGGGGCTTCTGAAGGCCGTTGTTTGCTCAACAAGCCTTGAGCTTGGCATAGACATCGGAAGCATAGACCTTGTCATACTGCTCGGCTCGCCGAAAAGCGCGACGCGGCTCGTGCAGCGCATAGGGAGGAGCGGCCACAGGCTGAGCGACACCAGCGTCGGCCACGTCATTGTGCTTGACAGGGACGACATGATGGAATCCGTGGTCCTTGCGCAGAACGCCCGCGAAGGGAAATTCGAGTCCATAAAGGTCGTGAAAAACCCGCTTGACGTGCTTGTCCAGCATGTTTTGGGCATGGCTTTGGAAAGGCCATGGGGCATAGACGAGGCATACAAGACAATAAGGAAATGCTACAACTATTCAACATTGGAAAAATCAGATTTCATGAACGTGCTGAAATACGTTTCAGGCGAGTTCAACGAATTGGAGGCCAAATACGTATACGGGAAGATATGGATGGACAACGGCCAGTTCGGCAAGCGCGGCAAGCTGGCCCGCGCCATATACATCATGAATACCGGCACGATTCCGGACGAAAGCTCCGCCCCTGTCTTCATGCCGAACAACAAGTTCATCGGAAAGCTGGAGGAAGGGTTCATAGAAAGGCTCGTTTCAGGCGATATCTTCGTGCTTGGCGGAAGGGCCTACGAGTTCATTTCCGCAAGGGGCAGCAAGGTCTTCGTGAACCCGGCCGTCGGAAAGAAGCCCACAATCCCTGCCTGGTTCTCCGAGATGCTGCCCTTGCCTTACGAATCGGCGCGGGACATTGAGAGGTTCAGGTGGGAGGCGCTTTCAATGGGCGAAAAGGAGCTTGCTGAGAAATACCATCTTGACGATGTTACGCTGAAGGCAGTAAGGAGCTATGTGCTGGAGCAGAAGAAATACGGCGTAGTCCCGAACCCGAATGAGATGCTTGTTGAGGAATACGTTGACGAGGGCGGGCTCAAGAGCTACATATTCCATGCCGTTGCGGGCAGGAAGGCGACCGACGCGATTGGAAGGGCGTTCGCCAACTGGTTCGGCGAAAGGCTGAGGACGAACGTAAGGGTGACGATAAACGACTACGGGTTCATGGTGACGGTCGGGCGCTGGAAGCATATCGGCGAGGAGGACATAAGGTCCGCGCTTTCCATGTCTAAGGAAAAATTCATATCCAACCTGAAATCGGCAATTTCAAAGAGCGAGCTGCTGAGAAGGAGGTTCAAGAACGTCAGCGTAAGGGGGCTCCTGGTCCTGAGGCGGTATCCGGGCAAGCTGATTTCACTCAAGAAACAGCAGTTCAACTCAGACGCGCTTTACAGGCTGATAAACCTCTATTATCCGGATTTTCCTTTGCTGAAGGAGGCGTACCAGGAGGTCATGGAGGACGCGATACACGTTGACGAGGCAGTGCAGTGCCTTGAAGACATCGGAAAGAGGAACCTGGTGCTGCTGAGAGGCCGTGACGTGCCGACCCCGTTCGGGTTCAGCATAGCCGCGCTTGGCGCAAGCGACATCGTCATCGTTGAAGACAGGAAGGAGTTCATCAGGGAGCTGCATAAGAGGCTCGTGGGAAGCACATGAGGTTTTGCCATGGCAACCATTGAAAACGCATTGAAGAGGAACGTGTGCATCCAGTCGAAATCCGTGGTCGTGTCAGAGCTAAGGAAGATGTTTCGTGATCCCGGGACTGACATCTCGGCCGTTTGCGCCAGCATAGAGGCGGGCAGGTTCAGGAGTGCGGTCGTGCTGGCCAGGGCGGCGGGAGTGCCGGAAGGGATTGTGCGCATAATATGCTGCGACGCCGTGTGCTCGGAAATCAACCATAAAAGGCACCTTAGCGCCGCAAGGCTGGCCAGGAAGTTCGGATTTGCTGTAAAGGAAACAATCAGCTGCCACAAGGCGATAGGAATCAGGATATGCCGCGGCCAGTACAGGGAGGCAAGGGCGGTTTGCGCCGAGTTCGAAGTGGAGAAGGATGAACTCGAAAGGATAATCGCGTTCGTGGCAGAAAAGAAGGGGTTCGGCGAAACAAGGGTCAGGGAAATAAGAAAGAGGCTTGGAATCCATGAAGACGCTTAAATTCAGGAAGGAATTGGCCAAATTGATATTGGAAGGCAAGAAGGACAATACCTGGCGCCTGTTTGACGAAAAGGACATTTCTGTTGGCGATGAGGTTTCCCTTCTGGAGTGGGAATCAAAAGAGGAATTCGCAAAGGCGAAAGTGACATCCGTAAAAGAGGCAAAATTGGGGCGGCTGACGGACAAGGACAAGGAAGGTCATGAAAAGTTTTCTTCTGATAAGGAGATGTACAAAACTTATTCTACATATTACAGACAAAAAGTGGATGAAGACACGCTTGTCAAGATAATCAGGTTTGAGCTATTGTAAAAAAGCTATCACCGTCCTGATTTAGCATAGCCGCGCTTGGCGCAAGAGACATTGTAATTGTTAAAGAGACAGAAAGAATTCATTAATCTATATAAGAAGTAGGTTCAGAAAGGTAATAGCTGGCGCTTGATATATAATCAGGATTTGCTATCTTATCACAAGTTATATATGTTTGAATTAAAAAAGTCTGTTTAAATTCTAAAGTTTCTACTGAAAATGTATATTGATATATCTTGGGTTTATCCTTTGAATCCCCTTCTAATATTATAACAATATATTCTGGACTGTTTGGAAGAAGATAGATTCTTGCGAATAACCAATTCCCATTCTTCTCAAGTTTAATCCTATAAAATGGATTTGTATATATAGGATGAAAATTACCCATGCCAATATATTGACCTATAACATCTGAAGTACCTAATATTATCGATCTTAGCGGGGATTGGCGAACAACATCAATTCCATATTGAGCAACTGCATATCCATAAGCAATTTTAGCCAGCATTTTCTCAAATTCAACCCCTTTATGGATATGAGAACTTTCTATTTCATTTGTATTTAAAGATTTTAAAATTTCTTTGGTTTCTTTTAATGATTCTCCTATTTGATGTAGTTGAACTCCAATAATATTAATACCATGATCTGGCATATCACCACCAAACACACCGGGCAGGGGATATTCTAAAAAGTTAATAAATGTTGGACATTTCTCTTTAGGCAAATAAATTTCTTCCTTTTTATTATCATATACTGCTACCATCGAAAGATTTTCTGGCAAAGAAGATTTTCTAGATGGCATATCCAATTTAGTGCGAATTTGAAGTAACTCTTTATGAAGGACGTTTAATTCGATTTTGCTTGTTATATCCTGACACTTTTTGCAGGATGCATTCAAAAGAATATCAGTTCCACCCAGTCCATAAGCAATAATATGCTCATTGCTAAGTTTGTCACTGCGATTACCGCAATATATACATTCCCTAATTGGACCAAATTTCATTTTAATCACTTAGCCAAAAAGAGTATGGTACTTAGCGTTTAAAAAATATCCTAGACGTCTTTGCCAATATAATGTCAATTGTAGTTGGTTATGTCCTTGCGCATTACGACGACGTAGGCCAGCAGGACTGAAAGCAGCACTAAATAGGATATGAGCGCCGCTATGTCAACGCCGGGGCTGCCACCTGTGATGAGCACGACCTTGAATATGCTTGTGACGTGCGCCAGGGGCAGCGCCTGCTGGAGCAGCTGAGTGTATACGGGCAGCAGCTCAGGCGAGAACACGATGTTTCCCAGGAAAAGCATCGGTATGGCAATCAGCAGGCATCCCTGTATCGCCGCGGACTCGCTCTGCGCGTAGAACCCCACAAGCACGCCTATTGATGAGAGCACAAGCGACGAAATCATGGTCCCCCACAGCAGCACGCCCCAGTCCATTGGCGGGCTCACGCCGAACAGCAGCGACGCAATTGCCAGTATGAGGGCGACCTGACCGAATGACAGGAGCACGAGCGTCGCTATCTTCCCTGCGACGAGGTTTGCCAGCGCGCCAGGCGCGAGCAGCGCGCGCACGATGGTCTTTCTCGTCTTCTCGCGCACCAGGCTCACGGAGCCCAGCAGGAAACAGGAGAACAGGAGCGAGACCGCAATCACCTGCGGCATGACGAAGTCCACAAAGCTCGCCTTTGCATACTGGTTTTCCACTTTCACGGAAAGCGGCGATGCAATGACCTTGGGGTCCTTGGCAGTCTGCTCCGCAACCGTATTCTCAAGCGTCGCTATCAGCTGCTCCACCGAATCGGCCTGCGCCATGGCCGCATCCAGCGTGGACTCCACCTGCGAGCTTGTGTTCCTTATGTCCGAAAGCAGCGCCCCCAGCGCAGACACCTGCAGCCTAGCGCTGGAAAACGAGCCGTTGAGGCTGGAAAGCGCAGCGGACGCATTGTCAAGCGCGTCCTCAGTTTCGGAGAGCGCGGCGCTCTTGCTTTTGGCGTTCATGATGGCGATGGAATAGTTGTCAAGGGATGAATAAGCCCCGTACAGCGTGCCGTTGAGTTCAACAAGAGTCTCCTTTTCCTGCTGCATGTCAATGATTTGCTGCGCGGTGCTGTCCCTGAGCGACCGCAGGCCTGCCAGGTTCAGGTCAAGCGCAGCCCCTGTGACGGCATCGGAAGTGGCATTCCTTATCAGCTCCAGCCCCATTATTGATTCGTCCAACCTGTTGCGCGTTTCCGTCAGGTTTGCCGATTCGCTGTCAAGCTTGGCGCATGCCCCGTCAAGCGCGCCTATGGAGCCGTTGAGCGCCTCGCTGGCGTTGGCGATGAATGAATCGCTCCGCGCGAACAGGCCATTGCTGCTTTCGGAAGCGTTAGCCAGCGTGCCTTTCTGCACAAGAAGAAGGGCCTGCAGGTCCGCCGTCTCGGCGGAAGCATTGTCCAGCGTCCCTTCCAGCGAGGAGATGCTGATGTTGTCTATCTTAAGCCTGACTTCCGCGAGCGTGGCCTTGGTGTCCTGCATCCTGGCTTTCGTTTCTGCCAGCTCCCCGCTGAGCGAAGAAGCGGAGCTGTTCAGGCCGCGGAGCTCGCCCCAGGCAGTGTATACATAGCTCCTTGTTATGTTCGCCGAGGAAGCCTCTATGACCGCGGACATTGCCGTGAGCATCGCCTGCTCAAGGGAAAGGTCTGAGTTGTCCACAAGGATGCGCACTTCGGAGCCGTTGCCCTGTGAAATCATCTTGTCAAAGTCTGCCGGGACGACTATTACCGCATGCAGCTGGCCGTTCCTGAACGCATCCATCGCGTCCTCCTCGGAGGCGTAGCTCCGGAGGTTGAATGCGTGCGACTGGTTGATTTCGCTTAACAGCGCCTCTGCGAAAGTGGCGTTGGCAGCCCCTGTTATGCCTATCGGAAGCCCGGATATCTCCATTGAGCGGAAGGAGCTGCCCATGAAGAGCATTATGAAAATCGGGAACATGACGAGCACGATTAGCATTGTGCGGTCGTGGGATATTTCCTGCAGTTCCTTCCTTATGACCGAGAGCACTTTCACCATGCAATCACGCCGTGGGCTTCGCCAGATGGGCGAAAACGTCCTCCATCTGGTTGAGCCTGTACTTGGCTTTCAGCTCCTCCGGGGTTCCTGACGCGACCAGGCGCGAGGCGTACATTATCGCGACTCGGTGGCAGAGCCGCTCCACCTCGTCCATGTAATGCGACGTTATTATTATAGTCTTGTTTGATGCGTGCATCCTCTCTATGAGGGCCCATATCTCCTTGCGGACTACGGGGTCAAGGCCCACTGTGGGCTCGTCAAGCAATACAATTTTTGGGTCGTGGACCAGCGCACATGCCATATTGAGCCTTTTCTTCATGCCGCCCGAGAGCCTGGACGCCAGCGTGTCCGCCTTTTCGGAAAGGCTCATGTCCTGGAGCAGCTTCCTTATCCTTCCAGTCTTCTCCGCGGAAGGGATGCCAATCATCTCAGCGAAGAACTCAAGGTTCTCGCGAACGGTTAGGGTTTCATAGAACGAGTTTTCCTGCATCACGAACCCCATTTCCGGCCTCGGGAGCCTCTGCATCTCCTTTATGCTCTTGCCGAGCATTATTATTGTGCCGGATGACGGCGCCAGCAGGCCGGAGAGCATGTTGAACGTAGTGGTTTTTCCGCTGCCGTTTGCGCCCAGCAAGCCGAAAATCTCGCCGCTTTCCACGGAAAAGGAGATGCGGTCCACTATGATGCGTTCGTTCATTATCTTGGTGAGCTCGCTGACTTCCACCGCTGGCTGGATGTCCTTTTCCTTCTTGTCTTTTGCGGCTTCGGCCATATTCACCAAATCTCATGGCAGGCAGTCTGGCCTGCGGTTCCGGCGCTTGCAATGTTAGGAACCAATGCGTATATATACTCTTTTCAAAGCCCCTCTCTAACGACCTCAAAGCACGACATTGCGTAGGTCTTGGATATGCCCATTATTGCATGATTTCCCTGAGGATTTTTTCCGCCTCTGTCGCGTCAGCAGTGCCTTTCGTCTTCTGCATGACCTTACCCACCAAGAAATGCAGCGACTTCGCGTTTCCGCCCTTGTAGTCAAGCGCTGCCTTGTTGTTTTCCTTGATTGCCTCTTCGCACGCCTTTTTCACTGCCGCCAAATCCCCTGTCTTCAGCAAACCGAGGCTCTTTGCGATTCCAAGCGGCATTGCCCCGGCTGCCGGCTTGCCGCTGTCCCTTGCAGCCGCCATTTCCTTGCTGTCCAGCATGCCTATCAGCACCTGGTCAGCGGCCTTGTCCGTTATTTTCCCTGAAGAGAACATGCCGTAAAGCCCGCTTACATGAGCCCTTGAAAGCCCGCTTTTCCTATACAGCAGGTTCCTGTAGTTCAATTGCTTCATCAGGGGCCCGCGCATCCAGTTTGCAAGTTTTTGTGTGTTGAACGTCTTGGTCATTTCCTCATATGCGTCGGCAAACTCCTTTTCGGCAACAAGGACCATTGCGTCCTCAGCGCCTATCTTGTAGTGCTTTGACATCCTTTCCGCCCTTGCGTCAGGAAGCTCAGCAACTTCTTTTTCTGCGTTCGCCCATTCCTCCTTGCTTATCAGTATCGGAAGTATGTCGGGGTCCGGGACATACCTGTAGTCGTCAGCGGTCTCCTTTTTTCTCAGCCTCACCGTTATGCCGCTGTTTTCGTCAAAGTGCCTTGTTTCCTGGACGATTGGAATGCCCTGCTCAAGCTGGGTCGCCTGCCGCTTTATTTCGAATGACAATGCATCATACACGTTTGAGAATGAGTTGATGTTCTTGACTTCAACCCTGTTTCCGCCTTCTATGCTTACGTTGGAGTCGACCCTCATTGAGCCGACCTCCTCCTTTATCAAGTCGAAATAGCGGAGGTAATGCTCCAGCTTTCCAAGGAACTTGCGCGCGTCTTCAGGGCTTTTCATGTCAGGCGCGGTCACGATTTCCGCAAGCGGGATTCCGCTCCTGTTGTAGTCAACAGTCCCTTTCTTCAGCTCATACCTGCCAGGGTCTTCCTCGAAATGGACCTCCCATATCCCTATGCCATTGAGCTTTCCGCCCTTTGCGACAGGCTTCGACGTCCTTTGGTAGCCTGACGGCAGGTCAGGGTAGAAATAGTGCTTCCTTTGCACGAAGATTGGCTTTTCCTCATGCTTTGACCCAAGCATGCACGCCATTTTGAGAACTGTCTTGATTGCTTTTTCATTGATTCCCATGGGCTTTCCGCCAGGCTGTCCTGCGCATATCGGGCAGATGTTCGTGTTTGCCTCTGCTTTGCCATAGTCCGTGCGGCAGGCGCAGAACAGCTTGGATTCCGTGTTCAGCTGGACGTGTATCTCAAGCCCTATCATCGTGTTCATGCGCCATCCAGCCTCTCAATCCCTTCCATCAGCGAAAGGACTTTCGCGTCGGAAAACCTGCTTCCAAGCACCTGCATCCCAGGCCTGAATTTCCCTGCTTTTCCGAACGGCACGCTTCCTGCAGGAATTCCTGCGAGGTTCGCAGGCACCGTGAGTATATCCGCCAAATAAAGCTCAAGCGGATTCGTCATCTTTTCACCTATTTTCCAAGGCAGGGCGCTCATCGTCGGGCCTAATAGCAGCTCGTGCTTTGACAGCGCTTTCTCTATCGCTGATTTCAGCACCGCCCTGGCCTTCAGCGTCTTGCCGTACCATGCGTCCTGGTATTCCTTTGTCGTTATGAACGTGCCGAGCAATATCCTTCTTTTCACTTCCAGGCCAAGCTTGTCCCCGCGCAATTCGCTCACGTCCTTGACCAAGTCTTCCAAGTCCCGGCCGGTTTCCCCATACCTCAGTCCGTCGTATTTCTGCATTGCGCTGGAGAATTCAGCGAAAACCGTAAGGTAATAGATTGGTATTGCGTGCTTCAGCTCTGGTATTGATATCTCGGAAATGGAATAGCCTTCCTTTTCCAGCTTTTCCACAAGCGAATTGAAGTTCTTTGCTATGCTTTTGTCAACGCCTTCCAAAAATTCCCTTGGGATTGCTATTTTCGGCTTTCCCCTGTATTCAAAATCCGGCTTTTCAGGCGCGCCTGATGTTGTCTGGTCCCTTCCGTCCCTGCCTGCTATGACTGAAAGCATGAGCTTTGCGTCCTTGACGCTTCTTGAAAGAGGGCCTATCTGGTCCAGGCTCATTGCCATGTCTGAAAGGCCGTACCTTGGGACCATGCCGTATGTCGGCTTCATGCCTATAACGCCGCAGAATGAGGCCGGGCACCTTATTGAGCCGCCTGTGTCTGAGCCAAGCGCAATTTCGGCAAAACCTGCTGCGACTGACGCTGCGCTGCCTCCGCTGCTGCCGCCTGGCACATAATCAACGTCAAGCGGGTTCCTTGTGATTTTCATTGCGCTTTTTGTCGTGTCGCTGCCGCATGCAAACTCGTCCAGGTTCGCGCTGCCTATGATTATTCCGTCTTCGGCCTCTATGCGCTCAACAACCGATGCACTGTATGGGGCTGTATATTTTTCCAGCATCTTGGAGCCGCACGTCAGCAGCTTTCCTGTGTATGCAATGTTGTTCTTTATCGCGATTGCCTTCCCTGCCAGCTTTCCAATCTTCTTTTTGGCTTTCGCCTTGTCGTCAAGCTCCTTTGCCTTTGCAAGCGCCTCCTTTTCGTATATCTCTATGAATGCGCCTATCCCCTTGTCCTCTTTCCTGATTTTCTCAAGAAGCTCCGAGATGCGCTGTATGTGTTCTCCCATAAGCATCAGTCCAGGGATTTCGGCGCCACAAGCAGCCTGCCGTCCTTTTTCGTGAATTGGCCGGCTATGCGGTCTGCCTCTTTCCTGTTTGCGCCTTTTGCGGCCCCAATATCGGTCCTTAGCTTCCCGTTGCCCCCGGACACGTAGAACAGCTGCTCATCGCCTGAGCCAAGCTCGCTTATGCTTGAGAACTGCTTGAATATCTCGCCGAACTCGGCCTCAAGCCTGGATATCTCCGCGTCGCTGAGCCTTATCCTGGCAAGCTCGGACATCCTGGCAACGGTCTCCTTGTCTATCTTCATTTATCGCACCGGATGATGGGTATGCCCTGTAAAGCGTTAAAAACCTTGCCGCTATGCCGGCTTTTGGACAAAAAGATATTCCCCTGAGGATAAATCTGCATCAGGACTTCTCAAGTTTCTTTCCTTCAGTCTCGATCTCTTTTGCGTAATCCGTATGAATGATTTGTTTTACAAAATCTATCCTATCCTTTGGCGGTATCTTGTCATATTTGGCCTTGCCAAGCGCATACATGAGCTTCTGCGTGGCGGTCTGGATTGTCATATCCCCTCCTGAAATTGCGCCCAATTGGAGAGGGACCGCGCCGACTTCGTATATTCCCATGTCTGCGGCGCCCTGCGGGCACTGCGTCACGACAACGAGCGGCTTATTCATTGAGACTGCCCTTTCTATGCCCCTGTAATAAACATTCGGTATGTTGCCAGCCCCAAAGCCTGCAAAGACTGCGCCATGGACGTTTTTCATTGCAAGGATTTTCGTGAACGTGTCTACGCTCAGGCCTGATGCCGGATAGAAAAACGCTACGTTTGTATCGAATCCAGTAAACAGCCGCAGTTCTCCGCCATGCCTCCTTATCCGGTGCTCGCACTCGAAAAATTCGATACCCACCTTTCCTATTGTCGGTGTTCTGGGGGATGTGAACGCGGTAAGCGCAGACTCGTCATATTTCATGGCGCGGACTGCGCGGTATACGCCCTCATTAAAGACTATTGCCACTTCCCCATAGTCCATGGTAGCTGCTTTTATCGCGGAACGCACATTGTGCGGGCCATCAGAGTCGTCATTGTAGATTGACATCTGGGCGCCTGTCAGGATTATCGGTTTCCCGAGCCCCTGGACCATAAACGTAAGCGCTGCGCCAGTCTCGACCATGGAGTCTGTTCCATGGATTATGACAAATCCATCAAATTTGGAGGCATTTTTATATATTTTTTCTGCCAATTCCGCGCGCTCCTTGGTAGTCATATTGGTGCTGTCAATCAGCTTCGGCAGCCTTTCCACTTCAACATCGGCGATTTTTGAAATGCCTTTTACCATGGGAGTAATGCAATGATCCACTGGCCGGTATATTTTGTCCCGCCCCATTTTCTGGACTATTGTGCCGCCTGTTTCAATGACAAGCACTCTTGGTTATGCAATTGTTGCCATGGGGTTTACCTATGGCTTATTGTGGTTAATAAGGTATTTAAATGGAGAGCATCAGGCGGAAAGTCCTCCTACGGCCGTATCCTCTGCCTGTCCCTCGGGAACATGACCGCTTCCCTGACGTTCTCCAGCTTGCACACGGCCATCGTCAGCCTGTCCAGCCCTATGCTCCACCCTGCATGCGGCGGAGCCCCGCACCTGAATGCGTCCAGGTACGACTTGAAATGCGCAGGGTCCATTCCCCTTGCCGCTATCTGTTTTTCCAAAAGCTCCGGAATGTGGATGCGCTGCGCCCCCGAGCATATCTCCATCCCCCGGTATATCAGGTCAAATGACCTGCATATCTTCGGGTTGTCCTCTTTTGGCATGGAATAGAACGCCCTTATCGCAGTCGGATAGTCCCTTATGATGACTGCCTCGCTTTTGGAAAGCGTGCATATCTTGGCTTCCTGCTCTTTTGAGAAATCGTCGCCGAACCTTATCTTCTCGCCATCCACGGCAAGCATGCTTACGGCGTCTGAATAGTCAATCTCAGGCACTTTTTCCGGGACCTTCAGCTCAACGCCAAGCGACTTCAGCTCCGCCTTGTTCACATCAGCAACATGCCTGAGCATGCCCAAGAACGTCTTTGAAAGTATCCTTATCACGTCGTCGTCATTCGCAAACGCCATCTCTATGTCCATCTGCAGTATCTCGTTTATGTGGAACGGGCCCTCGTGCTTTTCGGCCCTGAAGACCGGCGTTGTCATGGAAACCCTTTCCATGCCGCCTATGACCGCCATCTGCTTGTAGAACTGCGGGCTCTGGCCCAAAAACGCGGGCTTGTCAAAATAGTCTATCTTGAAAAGCTGCGCCCCGCCTTCGGTTGAAGCCCCGACTATGCATGCAGGCGTTATCTCCTCAAAGCCCATGCCTGAAAGTTCCTCCCTAAACGAAGATTCAAGCGATGCCCTGATGTTGAAAACCGCCCTTGTCTTTTCCCGCCTCAGGTCAAGCGCGCGGTTGTCAAGCCGCGTCCCAAGCCCTGGCTCATCCTTCTGCTCAGGGTAGAACGCAGGGACCTGGTAAACCTTGCCAAGCACAGCCAAGGTTTCAGCCTCTATCTCGATGCCGCCAGGCGCCCTAGTATCTTTTTTGACCTTTCCGCGCACCTGGACCGCAGCCTCCCTTTCCGGCTTTTCAGCAGGCTTGAACGGTATCTTCGCCTGTATCCTTCCGCTCCCGTCCCTTATGATTGCAAACGCGATTGCGCCCATCTCCCTATATGAATGCACCCAGCCGGCTATGGTCAGCGTTTTTCCATCGTCGGCTTCGGAAACGTCCGATATGTACCTGTCTTTCATTGACGTAGAAAGCGTTTCCTTGGCCTTAATCCCTGTTCCCTTCACTGCCATGCACCTGCTGATACTCATGGATATCACAAGGCAAATATTTTTTAACTGTGCGATAGGCCCAATATGGGCAAAAGACGCCCTGGATTCCGATAAACGCCATATTTTTATAACGTTGATCCGAAAACAAGCCCAATGGCAGGGATAAACATAGCAAAGGGGCTTACGTTGACCGAATACTCGGCAGCAGTGCTTGAAAAAGAACAGGTTGGCGTCATAGCGGACCTGCACATAGGCATGGAGGAGACGGGCATGATATCCACGCGGGTGCAGACCGCGGAGATAATGAAAAAAACCAAGATGCTCATAAGGGATTACGGGCTAAGCACGCTCGTGCTCAACGGCGACCTCAAGTTCTCGTTCGGGAGGGGCCTGAGGCAGGAATGGGACGAGCTGGCCAACTATATTGGCGAAATGAAAAAGTCAGTCAGGATAATCGCGATAAAGGGGAACCACGACCTGTACCTGCAGAACATCATGAGGGGCATTGAGATAAAGGAGATATACGAAACAGGCGGCTTCAGGGTGACGCACGGCAACCTTGACCTGGAGCCTTCCAAAAAGCTGCTGACGATAATAGGGCATGACCATCCTGCAGTCAAGGTCAGGGACGAGCTGGGCGCGATGCACGAATACCAGGCCTATATGTTCATGAAAAAGGAGAACGTCCTTGTGCTGCCTGCGTTCAACCCGTTGAGCATCGGGTTCAACATAGTGAACGAGCAACGGTGGCTGAGCCCGATGCTCAGCAAGTGCAATGTCCAAAACGCGGAAATCTACGCAATAGCGGAGGACGAGGTTGTTGGCATAGGGAAGCTCGATAAGCTCAACAGGATGTTCCGCTGAAGTGCAAGGCTGGCATAGGCA
>JBGQMY010000022.1:0-20840 GCA_041500865.1 Candidatus Micrarchaeia archaeon
TGCTCTTCTGTAGACAATGCCAGCTTCTCGCTTTTTGCGATGTCTGGCTTTTTCTGTTTTGGCCTTATCCTTTCCATCATCCGCCTTAGGAGCGGCTTCCTTTCCTGCATGCCTTTATTGTGCGGCAAAGGTGTTAAAAAACATCGCTGGGCTCTGCCCGTTACCATTTTAAATGATGCCTCTGATATGCTTCCGATGGTGCCCCTGACAAGGAAGTACATGCCGAAATCCGTATCAGACATCATAGGCAACGCAGACGTCAGGGAGGCTGCGCGCAAATGGGTTGAGGCCATCCTCAGCGGCAAGAAAGAGAAGCCGCTCATGGTGGGTGGGCCCTCGGGCGTAGGAAAGACCAGCCTCGCATATGCGCTTGCAAAGGACTTCGGCCTTGAGATGCTCGAGATTTCGTCAAGCGGGCTGAGGGACAAGGCAACGCTTGAAAGGAACATAAGGCCGGCGTTCTTCTCAAAAACAGTTTTCGGCAAGAAAAGGATTATCCTTGTTGACGACGCGGATGCGATGACAAAGGACGACAGGGGAGGCATAAGCGAGCTTGTTGAGCTGATAAAGAATGCGAGCTTACCGGTCATAATAACGGCAAACGACACGTCGGAGCCCAAGCTAAGGCCCCTCAGGATGTACGTGAAAACGGTCCAGATGAAGCGCATCGCGCCATCCGAAGTCGCAAACGTCCTCCGCGACATAGCGAAGAAGGAAAAGCTTGACGCAACCGAGGGGGCGATAATGAAGATAGCCGCAGGCTGCTCAGGCGACTTGCGCTCCGCGCTCAACGACCTGGAGGCAACGGCGTCCGGCATAAGGGACAGGAAGATAGACGACAAAAGCGTATTGAAAACAATTTTCAGGTGCTCCACGCTTTCAGGGGCGCGTTATGCCTCGTCCGTCATGGACATGGACACTGACATGCTGAAGCTCTGGCTTGACGAGAACATAGCCAGGGAATACGAGACGCCGGAGGAAATCGCGGAGGCGTTCAACTGGCTGTCAAGGGCGGATGTCTTTGACGGAAGGATATTCAAGAGGCAGTATTACGGGTATATGCGTTATTCGGTTACGCTGATGACCGCAGGCGTGGGATTGAGCAAGAGGCACGTGTACAACAAGCCGATTGAAAACTACCAGTTCCCGCTTTACCTGGTTGAGATGAGCCGCTCAATGGCAGCAAGGGCGATGGCGAAATCGGTCGCACTGAAAATAGGGAAAAGGGTCCATACTTCGTCAAAAAGGGTGCTGCCGTTCCTGCCCCTGTACGCAAAGCTCATTTCAAGGGAGCCGGAAAAGGCGAAGATATTTTACACGTTAAGCGATGAGGAGATGGAGCACCTGGCGTCGCTTGCAAATTAATATTCATGGTGAAGTGATGGCAGCAATGAAAGGGGACGGGCCGCACAAAATGGACGAGGCCCACAAGGTCGGCATGGGCCGCATGTTCCGCAACCTAATCCTCGGCGGGCAGGACGGCATAGTGAATGTCCTTGGCATAGCGCTGGGCGTCGCGACAGCGACAAGCTCCAGCCACATTGTGCTGCTTGCAGGCCTTGCAGCGACGTTCGCCGAAAGCGTCAGCATGGCGGCTGTAGCCTACACGTCCACGCGCGCAGAGGCCGAACACTACGAATCAGAGCGCAAAAGGGAAGACAGGGAAATTGACGAGGTCCCATTGAACGAAAAAAAGGAGATAGAGGAAATTTACCGGAAAAAGGGTTTCAGCGGCAGCTTGCTGAAAGGCATCGTTGACAGGATAACGTCCGACCGCAAGGTATGGCTGGAAACGATGATGCGCGAGGAATTAGGGCTTGAGAACCCGAGCGAGGGCATGTCGCCGTTCTGGCAGGCGGCGCTTGTCGGCGGCAGCGCACTGATTGGCTCGTTCGTCCCGATACTGCCGTTCTTCTTCCTGACGGTGCAGGCCTCAATCCCGGTATCGCTGGCAGCCTCGCTGGCGCTCCTTTTCATCATCGGCGCGTACAAGAGCAGCGAGACGTCGGGGAAGTGGCTGAAGGGCGGCATTGAGCTCATGGTCATAGGCGGAGTTGCGGCGCTTGCGGGATACGCGGTGGGCCTGTTCTTCCAGGCGCCCGTCTAATAAACCGTTCCCAGCCCCATTAAAAAAGCGCATTGGCATTCTTATGAATTTAAAAACTTTTTTAGCCATTTATGGCAACAAGTGATATTATGGCTGAGCAAATGATGAAGAAGCACCCTAATGCATGGCGCAGATTGATTAGATGGAGGCATGAATGCTCCAAGTTTCATTGCGTGTCATGGAGCCCAGGTGCCTGTATGGGCTGCGATTCGCCTTCCAGCCCCTTGATTACCGGTTTGCCGGCAGGACGCCATGGGAAAAATAGGGTTCACTGAGCCGTCCGTCGTCCAGCCCCATTAAAAAGCTTTCGGAGCTATATTTGGCAGAAAGCGTTAGGGAACCGGTCAACGTTTTTAAACGTTGCCCACAATAAAGATAATCTCGCCGGGGTGGCGGAACCTGGTTAACGCGTACGCCTGGAAAGCGTATGCCCGCAAGGGCTCATGGGTTCAAACGTTATTGGCGCATAGCCTTTAGCTGAAATTCCCATCCCCGGCGTTCAAAGTCATGGTGATTGGATGGCGTCAAAGGAGAAAAAGCAGGAAGAGGAAAATGCTGACAAAAAGGAAGCCCCAGCCGAGGCAAAGGAGCAGAAGCCGCACAAGAAGGAAGCGAAAGAAGCCCACAAGGAGGCCCCGAAGCACGACATAAGAGGAACAAAGAAGGGCATCGTCAGGATTGCGGGAAAGGACATGGGCGGCGACACCAGACTCAAGAACGCTGTCCTAAGGATAAGGGGCATCGGCCATTCTCTCAGGAACGCTGTAACAAGGCTCATTGAGAAGAAGCTTGGCATAAGCCCGGAGGTCCAGATAGGCGACCTTTCGGACGAGCAGATAGCCAATATTGACAAGGTGCTTTTCGGCATAACAAGCAACGACCTGCCGAAGTTCCTGCTGAACAGGCAGAGCGACCCTTCAACAGGGGAAAGCAAGCAGATGATAATGAACGACCTTGCGTTCGTGCTCAGGCAGGACCTGGAAGGCAAGAAGAAGAACAGGACATGGCAGGGATTCAGGGCGCTGAAAGGCAAGAAAGTCAGGGGACAAAGGACAAGGAACACCGGAAGGAAAGGCCTTACCATGGGAGTCATGAGGGAAAAGCTCAAGCCAGGCCAGCTTCCTGAAGAAGAGGGCGGAAGGGGCGCCAGGCAAAGGGCATCCTCGTCTGGAGCGGCCCCGGCAGCTCCGGCTGCTGCGGCCCCTGCGGCTGAGAAGAAGCCTGCGGAGAAGAAATGAGGGTGAACGCTTATGGGCGATCCTAGGAAAATAACGAAGAAATACAAGAAGCCGAAAAAGCTGCTCGACAAGACAAGGGTCGTCGAGGAGGGCAAGCTGAAAAGGGAGTACGGGCTCAAGAACGCGCGAGAGCTGTGGATTGCGCAGTCCGAGCTTAGGCGCGTGAGGCGCGAGGCAAGGAAGCTGCTCGCCCTTTCCGAAGAGGAGAGGAAGAAGGGCGCTGCCGTCGTGCTCGGAAAGCTCGAGAGGATGGGCATACTTGCAGGGGACGCGACGATAGACAACGTCCTTTCGCTTACAGTGAGGAATTTCCTTGAAAGGAGGCTGCAGACGATTGTATTCAGGAAGGGCATGGCAAGGACGCCTGTCCAGGCAAGGCAGCTGATAACGCACGGCTACATTGCAATTAAAGGAAGAAGGATAACGTCCCCCGGAACAACGGTGACGCGCGCAACTGAGGGGGACATCGCTTACTACAAGCCGATAGACATTTCCGTTCCGGAAAAGGAAGAGCCTAAGCCTGCGGAGGCGCCGGCAACAGAAGCGCCGGCTGCCGAAGAGCCGAAGAAGGAGGGTGAATCCCAATGAGCAGCAACAGGGTCGCGATAATCTACATCTACTCGTCAAAGAACGACACGATAATGACGTCAACGGACCTGAGCGGCTCCGAAACGCTGACTTGGGCGTCGGGCGGCATGATGGTCGACTCCTCAAGGGAGGAGGGAAGGCCGTATGCGGCCATGAGGGCCGCGCAGAAGATATCTACCGATTTGAAGGAGAAAGGCATATCCAACGTCATCATAAGGATAAGGGGCCAGGGCGGAAACAAGGCCAAGTCTCCCGGCTCGGGAGCGCAGGCCGCAATCAGGATGATATCAAGGTCCGGCCTGTCCATAAAGAGGATAGAGGACGTTACTCCGCTTCCTACCGATTCCATGAGGAAGAAGGGCGGAAGAAGGGGAAGGAGGGTCTGATTACGTGAAAATCGCGAACTATTCCGAAAAGGGCGGGAAGGTCTCCTTTGACATAGCGGACGGCGACGTTAAGCTTGCCAACACCCTGAGGAGGTACCTCATAAACGGCGTTCCTGTCTATGCGATAGACAAAATCGTGGTTTATGAGAACACGACCTCATTCTTCGACGAGTACATCGCGCACAGGATAGGCATGATACCGCTTACCACGCCGGAAGCGGACATAGACCCCGAGAAAATAGGGTTTTACCTTGACTTTGCCGGGCCTGGAACAGTGTATTCCAAGGACATCAAGAGCAACAGCGAGGCCGTGAAGGTCGCAATAGACGACATACCCATCATAAGGCTTCTGGAGGGCCAGGTCCTGCGCATTGAGTGCAAGGCAAAGAAGGACACGGGCAGGGAGCATGCCAAGTTCCAGTCCGGCATAGCGTCCTACGACATCGACGAGAAGGGGGCAATCCACTTCTGGGCGGAGAACATGCACCACATGGAAACGTCCGAGCTCATAAGGCGCGCGCTCAAGAAGATGGACGCGGACTTCAAGTCGCTTCACGAAGCGATAAAGGAAGCGAAATAGGTTTTTTAACTGTTTTCCTTATTATATGATATTAGGCAGGGATCGCCAAGCATGGTCAAAGGCGCTAGGTTGAGGGCCTAGTCTCCATTGGGGTTCGTGGGTTCAAATCCCACTCCCTGCAATAGGCTTTTTCAAAAAAAGCCTAGGGAAAAACCGACTGTGTTTTTCTTCACCCCAAAAGAAACTACTTTAGAAGAAAAAGAATCTCCCTGCGGAAAGAAAACTACTTTTGGAAGGATTGCCCGAATGTGTGAAATTTAAAAACCCTGCATCGGATATGTTGACATGAAACTGGCAATCGTTTCATTTGCAGCGTTGCTTCTCATGGCATCGTCCCTTTGTGCCAACATAACCAATGCATCCGGGGCTGCCAATCCCACGGCGCCCATGGACTGGAAAATGGCGCTTCTTGCTGTTTCCATAGTGTTCATAATAATCGCAATCATAATATTCTTGCTTACTGGCAAAAAGGAGCAGCTGCACGAGGCGGCAGTTGAAGGCAACAGGGGGCTTTCCGAGGACGAGGACAGGTTCCTGCTCATCCTTTACGAGAACGAGGGCACAATCGGGCAGGCTGAGCTAAGCAGGCAGTCATCCTGGCCCGAAGCAAAGGCAAGCCTGCTCGCAAAGTCTCTTGAATCCCAAGGCTACGTGAAAAGGATAAGCAAAGGAAGAAAAAGCATAGTGAAGGCGACAGAAAAGGGAAACGCCTTCAACCGGCAGAGGCGCCAGTGAATACCACAACATAAGGCGCCAAAATGCTTTCTTTTGAACCCGGGGCTTTTGCGCCAGCAGGCGCCTAAATGCTTTTTTCTTTCCCGTGGACGGCTTTCTTTTTCGCAAAAAGAAAGGGGCCATTCCAGGTCCGCAGACCAAAATGAAGGAAGGTTGACCGTTAAGGGAACCTTGGTTCCCTTACGATTTGGGCAAAAAGTTATAAATAGGGAAAGAGGCAACACACCTGCATGGATGCCAGGTCGCGCCTGCTGTATTGGATGCTGGAGGCGTCAAGGGGCGGGCCCACGCGGCGCAGGATAATAAGGGCATTGCACAAAAGCCCGTCCAACATGCACCAGCTTGCAGTGTCGCTGGATTTGGACTACAAGACCGTGCAGGGGCACGTGGAAACCCTTGCCGAAAACGGCATAATATACAGGATGAAGGAAGGCTACGGGGCCGTGTATTTCATAAGCCCGGAGTTTGAAGGCAATGATTACATGAAAAAGGCTTTGGGGAGTGGTGAAAATGGGGACGAATGAGAAAGGCGGGAAAACGGCTACTGAAAAGCCAAAGAAAGACTACACGGCTGCTGCCGCGCTAGGCACTTTGGGAATAATAGTTGCATCCATCGCTATGATAGCGGTCACTGACCTGCTTTTCCCGTTCTGGCGCGGGCCCATAAGCGACATGCTGATGTTCCTTGCTATGAACGCCGTCTCCATGCTCATGCTCGCGCTCTCCGTCTTCCTCACGTTCATTTACCTGAAGGACTACCTTGAGCTGAGGAGCGGGTTCACGTTCGGCATACTGATGGCAGTAGTGTCGTTCATGCTGTTCGCGATAACGTCAACGCCGCTGCTGTACTGGTTCATGGGGATTTACGGCAGGACCGGCATGTTCTCAGTGGTGCCTTACGTGTTTGCGACCATATCGCTTGCAATACTGGCATGGCTGAGCTCGAAATGAGGGGAGATTTGGGTATTAATCCGGCAAACCCTTTTATAGCCGCGGAAAGGCATTTGTTTTAGGACTGTGTTTTTGCTGGGCGGCGGAAGGCGCCGCCCGCACAAAACTTAAAGTGATGTTATGGCTTCGCTGATAGAGCTTTCGAATGTTTCCAAGTCATACGACGGGGGCAGCCCATTCCTTGCGTTGAAAGGCGCAAGCTTCAGGGTCAATGAGGGCGAATTTGTTTCAATCATAGGGCAGAGCGGAAGCGGAAAAAGCACGCTGCTCCACATATCAGGGCTGCTTGACAAGCCCAGCTCCGGCACCGTGTCCTTTGACGGAAACGTTGTGTCAAAAATGCCTGAAGACGGGCTTGCGATGATACGGAGGGACAACATAGGGTTCGTGTTCCAGGCGTTCAACCTGTCCGCGAACATGAGCGTCTCGCGCAACGTGGAGCTGCCGCTAATGATTAAGGGCGTTCCGGCCCCGGAACGCAGGGCAAAGGTGGAGAAGACCCTTGCCATGGTCGGCATACTGGACAAGAAAGAGCGCATGCCTTCCGAGCTCAGCGGCGGGCAGAAGCAGCGCGTCGCGATAGCCAGGGCGCTTGTCACCAATCCGCGCATATTGCTTGCGGACGAACCGACGGGAAACCTTGACTCCGTAACAGGGACGGCGGTGCTTAGCTTCATATCGTCCTTGCATAAGGACCTTGGCATAACAGTCATACTTGTGACGCACGACCATATGGTGGCGTCCCTTGCAAACCGGACCATACACATAAAGGACGGCATGATAGACAAGGACGTCACCAAGCCGCAGCGCGCAGCTGTCAATAATAAGGAGGAATGAACAATATGAACAAAATAAAATGGTTTGCCGCATTCGCGGCGGTTTTGCTTGTCGGGCTTGCGGCTGCCGCAACCACGGCATCAACGAGCACCAGCACATCAACGGATACGGGCGGGGCCACCGTGCAGGTTTCCGGCTATTCAACGATACCGGACACCGTTTACAGCGGCTCGTACGCCCAGCTGAAGCTGGACATAGGCAACGCCGGGACAGAGACCGCGCAATCCACCACCATCTATTATTCGTACGGGACTGAGGACAATTACATGAGCGTGGGGGACATAGGCCCGGGCTCGTCCACGATAACGGCGTTGCCTTTCCACATCCCTGACGGGTATGAAGGCGGGGTTATCATCATTTATCTCAGGATATCCTGCCAGGATTCCTCAGGAATACATACTACATACGCATCCATACCGGTAAGCATATCCGGTAGGAACGACGTATCCGCCAACGTTCTGGACGCAAGCCCATCGGAAATATATCCAGGTGACTCGCTTTCGGTCAAGCTTTCGCTGAAGGACATAGGCGGGAACGACATAAGCGACGTGGCCATTGAGCCTTATCCTGATTCCGGGTTTTTCCTTAACGGGACATCCGCGATACAGCTGGGAGAAATGAAAGACGGGGAGGAACGCAACGTGTCGCTTGCGCTCGTGCTTTCATCGCCTTCCTCCTATGGAAGGCAGATGGTGCCCATCCTTTTGACGTATGAGGACGCGCTGCACAACAGGGCGAACGAGACGGTTTATGCGGGGCCGATTGGCATAATGAGGTCCAACACAAAATGGGCCCTTTCGCTTTCTCCGGCAACGCCCGTGGAGATAGGCTCAGGGGCCGTTTTCTCCCTTTCAATCAAGAACAGGGGCGCAGACCCCGATTCCGCGGTCGTGGACATAGGCAGCGGGAACGAGTTCATGCCGCTCGGCTCGTCAAAGATATACTTTGACAACGTCGGGCCGGGCGAGACCCGCAACACGAATGTCACAATCGGCATAAGCCCAAGCGCGGCTGCAGGATACTACGACCTGCCTGTAAGCATCCTTTCGGGAAACGACCAGTCGTGGAACGGGAGCGTGGGCGTGCTCGTACAGGCGACCCCGGAATTGACGATAAGCAACGGCCAGACGCTGACGCCTGGAAGCGAGGCCAAGGTGTCCATAAAGATAGCCAACACTGGCAACTCCGCAATACGCAGCGCGTATGTGAGCGTGGAGCCCAAGGCAAACAGCGGCCTTAGGGTCACCGCTTCAGCAACGGAGTTCATAGGCACGCTGAACGTGGACGACTCCTACACGGCACAGCCCACGGTTTCTGCGCCTTATGCGACTGGAAGCTATCCTCTTTTGGTGACAGTGACATTCAGGGACAGCATGAACCAAGAAAAGATTGTGACAAAGGAGCTTGATATCGTTGTAGGCAGCTCAACAGACGCTTCATCTGCCGGATCAAGCGGCAACATGAACGGCGGCCCAGGCCAGTTTAGCAGGAATTCCAGCAGCGGCATCCGGGTTTTTGGGATTGACATAATTCCCATAGCTGCGATTGCCGTTGTGCTTGGCCTGGCATACTTTGTCTGGATTAAGAAATTCAGGCGCAAAAAGGAAGATCCAAAAAAAGAGGAGCAGAGGAAATGAACATACAGGACCTTGCGTCGATAGCCGTTGACACGCTGCGCCACAGGAGCCTGCGCAGCTGGCTTGCCATACTCGGCATCGTGATAGGCGTTGCCGCAGTCGTCACGCTGGTTGCGATAAGCTTCGGCATGAGCGACAGCATAAGCAGCAGTCTGAACACGCTTGGCACCAACATAATCTCCATAAGCCCTGGCGGAACATCCACTGAAAGGATCGGCATGATGGCAGGAGGGGGTTTTTCGGGGGACGGGGGACCCCCGGATTCCGGTTTCCAGACCAGGCAAACAAGCACCATAACATTCACTGAGGCTGATGCTTTGCGCACGGTAGCTGGGGTGAACTCGCTTGACGCCCAGGTCTCAGGCCGTGCCGAAGTGGAATATTCAGACATGAAGTCGTCCGTGACTGTTGTGGGGACAGAGCCGCGCGAGTTCCCGAAGAATGTGGGCGTCAATTTAAGCGCAGGCAAGTTTCTGGGCACGGGCGACGTGTATACTGCTGTCATCGGCGCCTCAGTCGCAAACCGCACGTTCAAGGGGGCAGACATGCTAGGCAAGCAGATAAAGATAGGCGGCCTGGCGTTCAGGGTCGTGGGAATCCTGAACTCATCCGGCTCGTCCTCGTTCGGCAGCTCGGACAGCAGCGTATACATACCGCAGAAGGCCGCGAAGGCCCTGCTTAACCAGACAAAGGACGTGAGCAAGATAGTTGTTATAGTGGCAGACGGATATGGCACTGCGGCCGTTGCGAAGAGCATGACAGAGGCGCTTGAAGCGCTCCATGGGATAACCGACAGCAGCAAGGACGATTTCACTGTCACCACGGCAGAATCCATGCAGGCCACGGTTTCCGCGATGACGAGCACGCTTACGCTGTTTTTGGGCGGGATTGCGTCGGTCGCCTTGATTGTCGGCGGGATTGGCACGGCAAACACGATGTTCATGAGCGTGCTGGAGCAGACGCGGCAAATCGGCGTCTACAAGTCCCTTGGCATGACCGGCCCGGACGTGCTGATGCTGTTCGTGATTGAGGCGTGCATAATCGGCACCGTCGGCGGGGTTTTGGGCGTGTTCTTGAGCTTCATAATCTCATCAATTGTCACGAGCCTCGGCCTTGCGGTTAACATAACGCCCGTGCTTGCCCTTTTCGGCGTGGCGTTTTCCGCAGTCGTCGGAATAATCTCCGGGGTCATACCTGCGCGGAACGCATCGTCCATACCGCCGGTTGAGGCGCTGAGGTATGAATGAGCGCGGATTTAAAATTCAGATATTCTTTTAAACAGTTTTATAAGAGATAATATTGACATGCCGGTTCTTGGGATATTTTTCGCGAAGAACAAGAATAAATTCAATATGCAACTGCTCAAAAAGCTGGCAAAAACGTATTATGGGAAAGGAATGGCTGGGCTGGACAAAAAACGAGTTTTACGGCAAGATGGGGGAATTTGAATGACAGAAAAATTCACGAAGGGCGATTTGGAAGGCGAATTCGGAAAGATAGGGGGAAGAATACGGGGAAAGGTTGAGGTTTTCCTGCTGGGGGGCGGCGCCATGTGCTTCCGCAACCAGAAGAACGCAACAAAGGAATTGGATTTGGTGTTCAGGGATGCAAATGGCCTCAATGCCTTCGTAAAGGCGATAGCCAAGTTAGGCTTTTCCGAGCCAAAAAGGATAGAAACGGAATATGCGGAGATGAAAGCCTCCGGAATCTGGAAAAACAGGGATGGCTTAAGGCTGGATTTGTTTGTCGGCAAGGTCTGCGGGGTGCTTGAGCTTTCAGAATGGATGGCGTCCCGTTCAGAACTGCTTGGAACCTACGGGAATATGGCAGTGAAGATGGTTTCAAACGAGGATGTGATCCTTTTCAAAGGCATAACTGAAAGGGCTGACGACGCAGATGACATTGCGGCGATAATCCGCACTTCAAGGATAAAATGGGACGTTGTGCTTGCGGAATGCGCCGCCCAAAGCGAGGCAAAGGCGTGGTATGTCGCGCTTTACAACAAATTGGTTGAATTGGAGGAGATGCACAAGATAACCGTTCCGATAGCAAGGAGGCTGAAAAAGCTGGACAGTGCGGCGATACTGAAGGAAGCTTATGCAACCCGCATCAACAGGGGATTAAGCCGCAAGTCTGCAGTTGAAGAGCTTATTAAAATCGGATTTACGAAAGAAGAGATAGGGAAAGCGATAAAGGAATAGGCAAGCCCCAATCTCCCCACTTTCTAAATGGGCCACGGCTCACTTCTTCTTTTGGGGAAGCCTCTTTCTCGGCAACCCGAACAGGTCGTACAGCTTGGTTCTTATCTTTATTTCCGGAAGTTTCATGTCATCACTCTTTTGTTGTTCCCCTTTCTATCAGCCCTTTCAGGGTCGGGCGCAACAGCAGCCCCTGGACGAATGCGCCTATGAAATTCGTTTCAAACAGGATGCTCAACAAGCCCCCGATGAAACAGAAGAACAGCACATAATGGATTTTTTCCAGGTAAGGATTTTCTATGTTCTCCGATGTTTCCTCTATCTTCACAAAACCGGATTTTACCACGGCAAAATAAGTGAGGGCGCCTATCGCTCCGAGCACGAACCTAAAAACCACTATTGAATTTGCCAGTATATATTGGCTAATGGCATCCATTGTATCTTATTTTTCATTCGGGTAGTTTATAAATATTCCTGTTTCTGGAAAAGGACGCGCTCAGGCAAAGGCCCAACGAACCTTTAAAACCCTTATACTTTCTATAAAGGGGCATGGAGCCAAATCCCCAAGACCCCCCGAGAGACATGAACAAGGATTTCAGGGAGCACTCAGTAGCGGAATTCTTCAAGAAAAACAAGCACATGCTCGGCTTCTCAGGAAAGACAAGGAGCCTCACCACTATCATTCACGAATACATGACAAACTCGCTTGACGCATGCGACGAGCACGGCATACTCCCGAACATCAGGATAGAGGTAACGGAAATGGGGGAAGAACGGTACAGGGTCGTTGTTTCTGACAATGGCCCCGGCATGCCGAAATCCATCATCGGCAAGGCGCTGGGCAAGATGCTGGCAGGGACAAAATTCCACCGCTACATGCAGCAAAGGGGCCAGCAGGGCATCGGCGCAACAGGATGCACGATGTACGCGCAGATAACGACCGGAAAAGCCGTCCATGTCCTATCGGCGCATAAGGGCAAGGCCATATCCTGCGACGTTAAAGTGGACTTGAAAACCAACGAACCGATAATAGAGAACATGGCGGAGCAGGACGCGTCATACAGCGGGCTCACGGTGGAGGCGGAGTTCGGCGAAGTCAAGTTCGACAAGGGCGCATACGGCGTCCTGGAATACGTCAAAAGGACCGCGATAGCGAACCCGCATGCGCAGATTGAGCTGATAGCGCCGGGAAACGAGGTTTACAGGTTCGCAAGGTCCGTTGACGCTGCCCCGAAAAGGCCGAAGGAGGTACAGCCGCATCCGCTTGGCATAAGCACTTACGATTTGCAGGCGATGGCGCACGGCGCAAAGGAAGCGAAGCTTTCGGCGTTCCTTACTGAAAATTTCACCAGGTTTTCCGCGCAGAAGGTGCAGGAGCTTAAGGGACTGACTGACATTGACTTCAGCAAGAGCCCAAAGGAACTGTCATGGGAAGAATCAGAGAAGCTGGTCAATGCCATCCAGAAGCTGAAATGGATAGCCCCTCCATTGGACTCTGTCATACCGATAGGCAAGGAGCAGATAGAAAAGAGCATGAAGAACGTGCTTGAGCCGGAGTTCGTGAACGTCGTTGAACGGAACATACAGATATATTCGGGCGGCATACCATATGCAGTGGAGGTCGGCATAGCGTTCGGCGGCAAAATCAACGAGAAAAAGGGCGAGATATACAGGTATGCGAACCGAACCCCGCTCATGTTCGACGCATCAGGATGCGCAATCGTCGAATCGGTAAAGGAGATAGACTGGAAGAGGTACGGCATTGACATGGAGAACGACCCTGCCGTGATTTTGGTTAACGTGTCAAGCGTGCACATACCCTACGTCGGGGCAGGCAAGCAGGCCATATCCGACATAGATGAGGTAAAACAAGAGATAAAGAACGCGATAATGGAGTGCGCAAGGGGCATCAAGATGAGCCTCGGAAGGAAGAGAAAGGCCGGCGACATGGAAAAAAGGAAGACTGCGCTGATGAGATACATCAAAAGGCTCAGCGAGGACCTGGCAAACCTCTCAGAGGAAAGCAGCAAGGCCGAGCTGGAAAGGAAGCTTACGCATATCATAGAGACGAAATATGCGGCGGATATGGACGAAGAAGAGGAAAAGCCCGCAGAAAAGAGCGGAGGGGAGGAGAATGGCAACGGAGAAGAGGAGTGAAAAAAGGAACGAGGACCAAAAGGCCTACGATAACCTCGTAAACCTTGGAAAGGACATGGTCAGCGAGGTCGACAGGGACACCACGCCTACTTTTGAGACTTCGTTAAGAGGCAAAAGCAACATACTTTTCGACAGCAAAGACGGATACCTGAAACTGGGCGACAAGACTGAAACAAGGAAGTTCATGAATTTAGGGCAGGCAAGGACATTCATGCAGACGATAAGCATTGCAAACAAATTGAAGCAGTTTATACGCGAAGGCCTGCAC
Organism: Candidatus Micrarchaeia archaeon; assembly: GCA_041500865.1. Lineage (GTDB taxonomy): Archaea > Micrarchaeota > Micrarchaeia > Anstonellales > J096 > JAPLWW01. The sequence goes on from JBGQMY010000022.1 coordinate 13,683, forward strand.
ACCAGCATCAGGGGCCTTTATTACCAGATGAAGTTCAGCTTGGGCGACGACTTAGATGAAAGCCTGTTTGAGGAACAGAGCGAGTCAAACGTGCTTGTTGAGGATTTGGAGGTCGCGATAGGCGCGAAAAGGGAGGACTTTCATTTAACGACAGACAGGAAGGGCGTGCTGGCCGGAAACATAAAGCTGATTGACAGGTTCGGCGGCGAGGAGATAACGATAGACGGGACGAAGCAGGGAAGGAGCGGCTGGATGATTCCGAGCGACGTGGACAACGGCATGGAAATAGAAAGCGTGAAGGCGGACTACGTGCTTGTAGTTGAAAAGGACGCGCTCTGGCAAAGGCTCAACGAGGACAGGTTCTGGCAGAAGGAAAAGGCCATACTCATAACGCCAAAAGGCCAGAGCTCAAGGGGAACAAGAAGATTGATACGGAAGCTGGCTGACAAGGGACTGCCGGTTTACGTCTTCACGGACTGCGACGCCTGGGGATGGTACATCTACTGGACTTTGAAAACAGGCTCGATGAATCTTGCGTATTTGGGAAAGGAGTTCAGCATACCGAATTCACGGTTTATAGGCGTGACGATGAGCGACATTGACCGTTACGAGTTTTTGCAGAAATTGACAATAAACGCAAAGGAGCTGGACATCAAGAGGGCAAAGGAGATGATGGAGTATCCCTGGATAGCCAAGCATCCTGAGTGGGTAAAGGAGCTGAAGAAGGTCCTGGACACGAAGAAGAAGATAGAGCAGGACGCTTTGCAGGGGCAAAGATTGACGTTCGTCAGCGAGTACGTCAGGGACAAGATAGAGCACAACGAAGTTTTACCGTAGATTCAGCTCCTGCGGCGCTATTTTTAATTCCTTTGGCGCACAATGAATCTATGCAGAAAAATCGGCTCCAAAGAAATATGCGGGCAAAGGAACAAGCTCAAATCAAAGTTGGCATTATCCCAAGCGGTAAGCTGGCAGCATTGCCAGCAAGTAAACAAAAACAATTCAATGATATGCTTATCCATGCAGCCTTCAATGGCGACAATGACGAAATAAGGCGGCTCATCAAGGCAGGCGCAAACATAATGGCAACAGATGAGTGCGGAGAGACAGCCCTGCATAACGCTGCATGTATGGGATATATAGAAACCTGCGCCATGATTATATCTGAATACGCAAATTCGGTCGGAGACGTAAAGAAACTGATTGCCGCAAAGAATCATAAAGAAGATGAAAACGATGAAGAAGAAGAGGATGGAGGCAATACTGCCCTGCATATAGCTGCATATAACGGATACGTTAAGGTATGCAGACTGCTCATAGATGAATACGCAAAAGCAGGGGGAAACGTAAAGAAACTGATTGCCAAAACGAATGATGGATTTTCAACAGCCCTTCACGATGCCGCAACCAACGTCAACAGACCCAACAGCGAATCTAAAATTTGCGCTTTGCTGATTGAGAAGTATGCAGAAGCAGGCGGCGAGGTAAGAAAGCTCATTGCCATAAAGGATGTATGGGGAAGGACAGCCCAGCAAAGAGCTGATGGAAATGAATGCATTAAAACGGCTAAGTTCCTAAAATCAATAAAAAAATTAATAAGAATAATGGAAAAGGAGGCATTGGGTTCATTTATGAAGTCTTTCACCGAGTGTGTTGCCGCCTAACTTATAGACCAACGCATTCCGAGAAGCTGGGCAGGAAATATTTGAATTGTTCCCTGCCAGTCAGCCACGACAGGAGCCCTGCATAAAAAAGGAAATCCGCTGTTTTTTGGCATTCTCCTGAACGTCTGCCATAGCCCATTCCTGATTTGGCAAATCTTAGCGCAGAGTTACCGGAGTCACTTTTTTCATCCAGGTTTGCGCCGTTTGCAAGCAGGAATACGCATACATCGGTGCGCCCGTAAAATGCGGCCATCATAAGCGGCGTTATGCCAACAAAGGCATTTATGTTGACATTGGCGCCGGCTGAGACAAGCTCTTTTATGCGTTCCCAATCTCCAGATTGGGGATCGTTGTTGAACTTAGACTTTATCATGCCGGCAAGCTCTTGATTAAGCCTGATCTCTGATACCGCGCGTTCCGGGCTAAGCTTTTTCAGCAATAGGATTGATTTTTTTGCAATGCTCTTGGCCCTTTCGCGGAACGTCCTGCGCTCTGCCATGCCTCCTTTTGTGCGGCAAACAGGTTAAAAATAGTGACCGTAGACGCCCTTGGCACCCACGTCCCAAGCGGGTTAAAAGGCTTTTGATGCAACAGGGAAGCAATGGAAGAGAACCCGAAGCAGGACATAGCCTTGATACCGTCGCACGCGCTTATAGAGCACGCCACAGCGAGGCTTGGGCAGGGCGCCCAGCTCAAGGAGCTGAAGGAGCTCAGGGACGAGATGGTAAGGCGCGGGTTCGTACACCCGTTTGCGCACATGGCAAGGATTCCGGGCGATGCGGAAAAGAGGGAACAGGAAGACATAAAGAAGCACATGGACCATTTCATGAGGATGGCTGTGCTTAAGAAGTACACGCTTGTCAAGACGCAGGCGATGATAGCCGAAAATGCGCTCAAAAAGGCGCTGGCAAGGAACGGCTATACCGACCTGATTGCGCACATGCCGAGGAACGGCGATTACATAGGCGAGCTGATAATACACGGCAACGGCGCAGTAAAGGCGTACAAGGAGCTTGACGGATACCTGTCAAAGTCCGGCCATACCGAGGAAAGGCACTATGTCGAGGTTGAAGAGCTTGGCATGGTGTACACTAAAAAGGGAAAGACAAGGGAGGAGGCGATGGCAGGCCTCCCAAACGAAGCGATAATCAAGAAATCTGGAAAGACGAAAAAGAGGTTCCCGATAATCAGGAGCAAGATGATAAGGAAGCTGCTGTGCGCGTCCGTAGCCTGCTATGTTTCCGATTTGGCGATAGGCCAGTTCAACGCAGGGAAGATAAGGGAATACAACAAGGCGCTGCTGGAGCTGGGCATAGCGCCGTTCAGCAGGCTGGACTATGCAGAGGGATTCGAGAAGGAGAAGAGGGAGCTTGCAAAGAAGGGATACATGGAAAGCGACGGAGAGGCGTTCAAGACCAGGAAGGAGTGGGTTGAGGAAATATACAGGACAAGGGACGGCATGAACAAGTGGATAATGAGGAACGCCGCTGCGATGCTCTTCACGCCCATAATGAAATACTATTTGCTGAACAACAGGACGCAAAGGGAAAGGGGCCTCGTGTTCCCGACGCTTGCCCCGATGCCCAGCGAGGAGCAGGTTGCGGTCTTCGTGTACCTGAGGAGCCTGCTCGGGATAGACGCATACAGCGTCATAAGGAGAAAGCTGCAGTTTGAGAATGTCATGGAGTCGGGGGAATTGGCTGCAGGGCTTCTTGCCATATACGGGACAAAGGAGATAGCGTCAAAAATGACTGGCATGGACGAAGCCGGCGTAAGCAAGGCAGAGGCAAGCGTAAAGGCAATCATGGAGGGCGGAAAGGGGCATGAGTTCGCGGCATACCTTGGAGATAAGGGGGACAAGGAAGGCAATAGCTGAATTGTTAACGCCCAATCCGGAGATAACGGATGTCATGCTTTACGCGAAGCCATCAAAGAGGATGCTCTTTGCCATGCTGAACGCGCTGCCGAACCTCAAGAGGATAACGGTTGGAAAGGGAATAGCAAGGCAGATATCAAAGAGGCAGATGGAAGCGCTGGACAAGGTGGGCATAGAGGTAATTCTGGAGGACAGGAAACGCGGAAGGAAGCCAATGTTCTCAGCAGAGCAAAGAAAAGCCATAATGGAAGAATTCGCAAGGGACCCGTCCTCCATGGCAAAGTACGGGATAGGCAGAAGGGCGGTCTATTACTGGATGAAAAAGTAATCAGCCAATCTGCGCATTGGGCGCATAAATCCTTATTTTCGCGTCCATTGCCTTGTAGTATGCGTCGCTGGCGCAGCCCCCGCAAGCGTCTATCGCGCCCATGTAGGCTGAAAGCACCTGCGTGCCATACTGTATCTTCGGGTATGCGCCCTTCACCTTTGAGTAGAACGTGACTGGGTCCATTTTTGCGTTTCCGCAGACGCCATACTGGTTCTTGTAGTTCCATTTCTTGTTGTCGTAGCTGCAGCACAGGGACTGGCCGATGCTGTTCATCTTGCCGCAGTCGCTGCCCTTGTCCACGTTGGGCCTGAAGCTGCTCCAAAGCGGGACGTATGTGTCAGACCCGCTGCTTATTGGGTTCCCGTAATAGCGCTCTGCAGTGAACTCAACTGTCAGGGCGTCCCTGAGGTTCTGGTTGTCTGCATCTGAAAATGACGAGACGTTGAATATGTCGCGGTTGTTGGACACCGCGGAAGACGCATCAGGAAGGAACTGCCACGCTATCTTATAGGCTGCTGCGCAGATGCTGTGGCTGGCATTGAACGGGTTGAAGCTGGCGCCGCCGCATGCCTTCACCTCCGGAGGCATCGCAAGGCCGCGCTGCGCATACATGGCGCCTGGCAAATCAGTGGTCTGCATCATGCCGCTCGCGCAGATGGTGTACTGCGGCTGGGGCGCGCCTGGCTGCCGGCTGTTGTCATAAGGCGGGTCAGGCATGGAATTTACGTCGCACCCTGCCTGGCCTGCTGCGTCCACAATGTCGGACTTGTGTACGACTATCCCTGTGCACTTGGATGCGTCGCTTGCATTAAGGTATGAGATGGCGCAGTGGTCAAAACCGGATTCCTGCTGCGCGATGGCCCTCAGAAGGTTTGAGTCTATGTCGTAAAGCTCGCCGTAGAACTCCATCCTGCGTATGGCGTCATCGGGCTTGGTGCAGTGCGAGCTGTCAAAGCTGCCCTTGATGCCCTTGAGGAAGGGCGGCGTGTCCTTTGAGTCGTAGATGAGGAAGCATGCCTTGCACCTGTACGTCTGGTCTTCCTTGTTCCCGTAGTTCACGTCGGCAAGGGGCACGTAGTCGCCCGTGCTCTGCCTTCCCCCGTACGTCATCGTCTTCTCCGGAATGAAGTCAAGGACCCCGCACTTGTCCCCCAACGGCGAAGTGTCAATCGCAAAAAGCTGGAAGTTCCTGTTTCCGTAGTAGTTTTGGCACAAGGAGAACCACGTGGACGAGGCGCTCTGCCTCAGCGACGGGCTTGACAAATCCGGGTTCATGAACGACATGTTTTCAACGGGCTCGAAGAACGCGTCTGAATAGAACGGCTCGGGGGACATGCCAAGCACGCCGTTTTTGGACATTTCTGGTATGTCGTTGAACATCAGCCAGAAAATCTTGCGCTCCTCGAAGTCGCTCCACCTGCACGCGCTCCTGTTGATGTTTACGTAATACCAGAAGGTCGGCTTGCCGTACTTCGCCCTTATCGCAGTGCTCGCCTCCTCTGCCAGGCCCTCAAGATGGTCTCCTGAGCCGCAGTTCGTGTCGTTGTTGTCAACAAGGTAGTCGCTGTCGATGCCGAAGCCGACGAAATCAACGTACTGCAGCGAGTCGTAGCCCGATTCATTCAGCGCATTGAGCATCTTGGTGCCGTTGGGCCCGTTCCTTATGGACAATCCGACCATGCAGTTCGGGCAGTTGAGCCTTATCTCCCTTATCTCGTTGTTTATCTTCCCTATGTTGCCGTCGCTTGACTGGGGGTTCATCTCAGTCGCTATCATCACGGGGCCCAAACCTGACATCTGGCTTGCGAAGTCCGCAGCGTTCTCCTGGTCTGGGACTGTGCCGTTGTTGTAGAGTATGTAGAGCGGAATCACGCTCTTGTCAAGGAAGCACGCCGCTCCGGAATACGACTTCGGCGAAAATGAGTATTTCACTCCGTCAAGGGAGCGGACCAGCTTGACCGCATACCTGAGCGAATTGTTGCAGTACGGGTTGGCGTCGTTGAAGTCCGCAAAGCTCATGCCCTGGCCTATGCCGAACTCGCGCGCATAGTAGACGCCCTTGCTTAGGTTGGTCATGGTATCGTTCTTGTTCTCGTTCGTGACGTTCTGGAGCCAGCAGCTGCCGCCGATGAGCGAGGGGTCCATCCATTGCCAGTAGCGAGCGCTGTAGTACATGAACTTTACCCACTTGCTGAAAGAGGACGTGGCCTTTGAGGCGTTCTGGCACACCAGTATGCTGCAGCTTCCCTGGCTGAGGTAGGCGTCCAGCTTCGCCTTGTCCACGCTCATGTTCGGATTCATGATGGTGTTGCTGTCTATAAGATACTGATTCGTGCTTGAGGCTATCATGCTTTGCGTGCATCCTGAAAGCAGCGCCAAGGAAATTATGACTGTCAATGCCAAAACCTGTGCCTTATCCATTGTCAAAAACCTCATTTGTACTCTACGCCGCATTGCGTGCATGAGCCTGCCCCCCTTCTCACAAGGCTGCCGCACTGGCTGCATTTCATCATGTAGTTGGTTCCGCCTAGCGTTACTGCCGCTATGTTCAGCGGCGCTGAAAGCGTACTTGCAAAGAAGTTTGCGGTCGCGCCCCCTACTTTTTTGGCAAAACGCTTTGGCGCTGCTTCTGGCCGTCCGGTCAGCGGGTCTATCGGTCCTTCCTCCTCCATAGCGTCCCTGGCTCTGTCGTATATGTTGTTCAATCCCCTTTCCACTGTGCTGGACAGGAAGTTTGTTGCTATGAGCGGGTTTATCATTATGCCCATTGCGTGCCTTGACGGCGAATAGTACGAAAGCTCCTGCTCCCTCTTGAAATAGTCGTCCACAATCGTGGTGTGCCTCTTCCTTATGCTTAACGACGCATACGCAAGGTCGTCCTTGTCGGCCATGTTCATGGAGCTGGTCTTAGGCTCCTTGAAAACCCATTGGTCTCTGCCCGGATCCTCGTTCCGCTTCCATTCCTGTGTCTTGAACTCATAAAGGTTGTAGACCTTCCATTGCTGGGCCGGCTCCACGACGTGCCTGCCCGTGCCCCATTGGAAATGCTCCCTGCCAGGTATGTCCGCAGGCGTGCCGAACTCGTTTGAGTACCAGTAGAAGTGCGATGAGACTCTCCTTGCGAGATGTGTTTCCTCCTTGTCGGCTATCGCGCTCCCCTCATTGGGGTTTGTGGAAGCTATCCAGTTTCCGACAGGCTCCATCCTCTTCTTTGACCAGGACCAGACGTTCGCCCCTCCTAACCTCTTCCACAGGTCAATTCCTTCTGAAGTGTCTGAGTCTGTCTTGAA
>JBGQMY010000023.1:0-15532 GCA_041500865.1 Candidatus Micrarchaeia archaeon
GTTGTGTTCAAGCAGTAAAGCGCAGGTTTCGGTGTGTCCCCAATGTGCGGCATACATGAGCGCAGTCGTGCCGTCATTGTCATTTGCCTCTATGTCTGCGCCTTTTTCAAGCAGGAAAGCGCATGTTTGGGTGCATCCGTTCCTTGCGGCACATATAAGCGCAGTCATGCCGCCATTGCTCTTTGCCTCGATGCTTGCGTTGTGTTCAAGCAGTAAAGCGCAGGTTTCTATGTACCCTAGCCATGCGGCATGCATGAGCGCAGTCCTGCCGTCGTTGTCCTTTGCCTCGATGCTTGCGCCTTTTTCGAGCAATAAAGCGCAGGTTGGGATGCGTCCGTTGTATGCGGCACGCATGAGCGCGGTCCTGCCGTCATCGTCCTTTGCTTCTATGTCTGCGCCGGCCTTTAGCAGCCTATCGATTCCTTCATCGTCTCCCTGGGGGACGGCGTTCAAGAGCGCCTCGTCCAGCTTTTTGCGCTTGCTTGGAAACATCAGCATCCTTTTCGCCGACTTCTTGCTTAATTCGAATAGGCGCAATGTTTTTTTCCGGAAACGGCCTGGCTCCTTTTCCCTTTGGCGCTGTGCCATGACCTTATTATGCGGCGAAGGGAATAAAAATCATCCTGCAAGGCACTCGCCGAAGGATTTCAGGAAATTCTTGACAACATCTGCGCCTACCGATATCTGCAGCTTTTCTATGGACTTGAGGAATGCGGCTGTTTCTTTGTTGCCGTATTTTTTGGCGATTGAGGATGCGGTCTTGTGTTCTTTATCTTCTGCCTTGATGCTTGCGTTGTGTTCAAGCAGTAAAGCGCAGGTTGGGGTGTGCCCCCATATTGCGGCATATATGAGCGCGGTCCTGCCGTCATTGCTCTTTGCCTCGATGCTTGCGCCTTTTTCAACCAACAGCATGCATACGTCAGTATATCCTTCCCGTGCGGCCCGCATGAGCGCAGTCCAGCCGTAGTTGTCCTTTGCCTCGATGCTTGCGCCTTTCTTGATGAGCCGCCCAATCTCTTCGTTGTTGTCTTGCTCTGCGGCGCTGATGAGTTCATCATTGAGTTTCTTCTGCGCTTCTTCTGGCAGTTTTGGCTTCTCGCTTGGCGCCGGCTCCTGTTTGCGTTTTATGATATGCATTTTCTCAAGCGCGCGCCTGAACACGGGCTTCATTTCCTGCATAGCTATATTGTGCATAAAAGGAGTTAAAAATGCTATTGGATGCATTCCTTGAAGCCTGAATAAAACGCGTTTGCAGCTTTAACTGGCTTTTCCGTCTCAAATCCCATTCCAGGTTATGCACCACATGAAGCCGGAACAGAATCAGTTGGACATTTCCCGTGCCCTTGGCAAAATGGGCGCGAACTTAAGGAAGTCTGCCGTTTCCTTTTTGCTGGTCTGTGCGGCCCACGCGAATGCGGTATTGCCGGCATGGTCCTTTGCCCCGATGTCAGCGCCTTTTCCGACCAGGAGCGAGCAGACGTCGGTATGCCCGCTGCGTGCGGCATACATGAGCGGGGTCCTGCCAGCATTGTCCCTTATTTCCATGCCCGCGCCATTTTCAGCCAGGAACCTGCAGATGCCGGCCTTTCCGTTGCACGCGGCCTCTATGAGCGCGGTGGAGCCGAAGCAGTCCCCTGCATTCACTTCCGCGCCTTTTTTGACCAGCAATACGCAGGTGTCGGCGCTTCCATTCCATGCGGCATGCATGAGCGGGGTCCAGCCGTCTTTGTCCCTTGCATCGGCATCCGCGCCAGCCTTCAGCAGCCTGTTGATTTCCTCATTGCCGCCTTCCATGGCTGCCTTAATCAGCCTGGCGTCAAGCTGTTTCTGCCTGCCTGTCAGTATCCTTCCGGCCTTCTCCAGCTTCGGATTGCGGAAGATGGCATCCTTTGCCTTGCGCATGCGCATTGCGAATTTTGACTCGGCGAGCCTTTGCGCCATGCCCCCATTATGTGGCAAAGGGAATTAAAATGCTCGCCCAGGTTGCCCAAGCAGGCCAAAAACAGACGCACAACACAACCTTTTAAAACCTTTTTCCGGATTAGGATTACGCTGATTGGATTATTCCGCAAAAGTGATTGACATGGCAGACGAGAAAGGGGCTCCTGAGCAAAGGCAACCCGCCGTGCCCCAAAAGGGCAGCGTCGAGGAGGAAATTTCAAAGCTCACTGCCAGGAAGAACGAGCTCATAGAAAGGGTCAAGAGAGTCTCGAAGGGGCTGAAATACAAGACAATAGAGCTCAAGGCGCTTGAGCCGCTGGCCGCGCAGGCCGAAAGGGAAAACCCGTTCATACTCATTAGAAAGTTAAAGAAGCTGGAATTCAGGCTCTCGACCCAGGCTTCGACGCCGAAAACCGAGAAGCTGATGATGAAGGACATCATCGACCTTGAAAGGAAGATAAGGAAGGTCAAGCCCCTTCTCACTGCCTCAAGCAGGATAAGGAGGGTCAGGGAGGACCTCAAGTATTACGAGGGCGAGATGGTAAAGGTGGAGTCTGAGCTGAAGGATCTGAGGTCAAGGCTGAGGGAGCTCATCAGCAGGAAGAAGGAGGACAAGGCGGCTGAAAGGAAGGGCATCTCCTATGACGAGACTGTCGAGGTAGCGGACGAATTCGTCTCCATGGAAGACATCGCCGAAATAGAGAAGCACGACTGATTATCCAAGCGCGCCTTCAACGCCGTCAAGCATGCTCATCGGGAAGTCCATGTCGCCTTTCATCTTTATCCAGTTGCTCAGGCCCGAAAGCTCCAGGCCGTAAAGCATGGCCTTCTTCGCATGGAACGGCACAAGCTCGTTCAGCGTCTGTATGGCGTCATGCGCGGCTATCTCCCTCATCAGGTGCGATTCCCTTATTCTTTTGTCTATATGGCATTTGCCCTCGAACGCGTCCGCGAACCACGGCAAGGCAATTGACATGAACGTTATGCCGCCGCCTGTCGCGCTTTTCGTCAATCCCGCGGCGTCCCCGAACAGGACGGCGCCCTTGTTCTGCATCCTTTCCCTCATGCTTATCGGGATGACTGCGCCCCTCCACTTCACGCCTTCGCCGCAGTCGCCGAAGAATTTTATGCCTTTCCCGAGAAGCGCCCTGTCAACAGTCCCGAAGCCTATCTCAGAGACGTTCCTGCGCGGTATTATCCAGCCGAAGAAGCCCTTGAATGCGTCGTTTATGAAGACGCGGACCATGTCCTTTTCCCATATGCTGTCTACGTAGGCATGCATCGTATATGCGTATTTCCTTATGGGCGGGAACCCGAACGCCCTTGCAGTCTCTGACCAGGGCCCGTCCGCGCCTACGGCGTTTTTCATCTTCAATATGTCCGAGGTGGCCTTCCTTGTCCCGTATTCAACGTCAACGCCTTTCTTTTCCGCGGCTTTCGCGCTTATCTCATTGACCTTTTCCCTGTCCATCACATATGCCACGTCGCGGTCCCTTTTCACCTCAAGCCACTCGCAGCCCACGAATATCTTTGCGCCCTTTATCCGGTTTTGGACCGCCTTGCTTACGCTGATTGATTTTGATATGTTCTCCATCCCCCTGCTTGAGATTAATCCCGAACACTCTATTGAATCGGACGGGCTTGCATGCTCCTCATATGCCTTTACGTCGTGCCCCCTTTCCGCAAGCTCGGCCGCCATCATGGAGCCGGCTATGCTGAAGCCTACGACGTTCGCCTTCAACCGATAAACACCCTGAAATGCCATTTTGGCTCGTTGCCGTTTTAAATCTTTCAGTGCCTCGCAAGCTTCCTCTTCCTGTCCTCGAAGATTGGGATATATAACAGCAGGGCAAGGCCCTCAAACAGCAGGGTTGCCTCCAATGAGAAGCTTACTGCTATCAAATACCCAACCAGCACGCCGCTGACCCTGCTTATGGCGAATATGAACTCCCGCCCCATCATGCTGGAAACAAGGTCCTTGCTGTTGTCCACAACAAGCGCGAGCGGCAAAGGGAAGAATATGCGCGAAAAGAAATTGACAAGGCCGTAGCCCAATATGAACATGGCGATCCCCTGCGCCCAGCTGGTGAAAATCGCGGAAAGCGCGAAGCACGCCACAAGCACGAGCAGCAGCTCCCTGCGCCGTTCCATCCTGTCGGAAAACCGCGCAGCCACGAATGCCGCAATGACCGAGAATACCGTTGCCAGGGACGTTAAAATGCCGAACTGCAGCGGCGTGCCCGCATAGCGCAGCAAGATGACGCTCAGCGTCATCGAAACCATTATCGTTGCGGTAAAGCCTTCCATGAACAGCATGGACTTCAGCCCAGAAATGGACTTTATGCTGTCAATCAATGAATATTCATATTTGCGGTTCTCTACAAGGCAGAAGACTATCGGAATGCCTATAATGAAAACAACTATTGAAAGCGCATAAATCGCCGCGAACCCGAACGATTGCACGAAAAGGCCGGCCAGCGCCGGAACCAAAAGCGAGATGACAGGGCTTACGGAATAATAGAACGCCCCGAGCTGCGCGCTGTTCCCTTTGCTGAATTCATAGAACATCGTGTTGAACGGCGCCCAGAACGCGAAGCACGTGAGCCCTGAAAGGAAAAGATAAGCAAAGGCCGCCAGCGGAAGCGGCAAGACAATTAAAGATAGTACTGAAAGCGCGGAAATGGCCATGCCTGCAACCATGAAATCCCTGGCTGCAAAGCCCCGGAAAAGCGGGATTACAAGCAATGGCGCCAAGTATATGAACGCCCCGACCCCAAATATGACAGGCAGGGACATGCCGCCCTGATTGAAATAAACATAAATAATCGAGGATGTTGGCGCCCATGCCACATTCCATAGGATATAGACCGCGACAAGCCTCTGGAACGGCGTCAATGCGCTTAGCTTTGGGATTTCCATGCCTTCACCTGAAGAACACCTCGACGTATTTTTCCGGGTTCCTCGTGATTATGAACCTTTCGTCAGGCAAAAGCTTTTTGTAGTTGTTCCACGCGAACCTCTCGTCCATGAAGATTATGGCGGCCTTGTCCGTTTCCTTCCTTATCGCCCTTCCCGCTGACTGCAACGCCTTGGTCACGGCAGGATAGATGTATCCGTATTCCCATCCCTTGCCGAACTTCCTGTCATAATACCCTATTATGGCGTCTATCTCCACGCCCATCTCCTCAAGCGCTATGCCTGCGACGACTACGACCTTTATCTCGTTGTTGGCGAAGTCCACGCCCTCCGCCACTGAGCCGCCCTGCACCGCCAGCATAAGCCTCTTGCCCTTCTTGAACCCGTGGATAATCTCCGCTATCTCCGCAGGCCCGGAGCTCTCGCCCTGCATGATGTACGGGATGCCCTTTATCAGCGGAGCTATCTCGCCCATGACCTTGAATGACGGAAAGAAAACCACCACTCCGCCCGGGCTCCTTCCGTATATTTTTTCAATCGTTGACGCGTATTTCACGAACTCCTCGAACACGCGCCTTGTGTATTTTGTCGTCATGCCCTCTGTTATGATCATTATCCTGTTGTCCTTGGCGAACGGCGAGGAATACGACTTTTGGATCACCCTTGCCTTGTCCAGCCCGAGCAGGTCCGCGTACATGCCCAGCGGGCTCAAGGTCGCGCTTGCAAGCACCGCTGCCCTGAACTTGTTTATGTATCTGCTCAAGGGGCTCGGGTCCAATGACCTGCGGGACAGCGAGAACTGGCCGCCTTCCCTCCTGCTTAGCACATCCACGTGCCCGTCCCCTTCTGCCATGCCAAGCTTTTCCATGAATGACGCGGTCTTGAGCAGCGCGCTTCTCCCGCCGGTTTTGAGCACGTATTCGTCCCCAATCTGCAGTAGCTTTTCCATCAAATCGTCGACATTGTAGCTTTCGCCCAGCGCCTCAACGAATTCGTTTGCGCTTGCCTTGACCTCGTTCTCCTTGCCTATCTTCTTGGAGGACCAGTCCAGCAGGACGTCTGAAAGGCTGAGCGGCCCGTATCCCAGCTGCTCAAGCTCCTTGTCCGCCCTTTTCAGCATGCCGGTCGTGACAGTCGACGAGACGTAGTCCCTCAGCCTCTTGGGCAGGTTGTGCGCCTCGTCTATTATGACGATGCTTCTTGCAGGGTCTTTTTTGGTTTTTGTCAAGAATGCGTCCCGGACGGCCGGTATGAACAGATGGTAATAGTCCGCTATGACGACGTTGGCCCCTTTCGCCATCTTCATCATCATCTCGAACGGGCATGCCCCGCTTTCCGAACAAACGTCAAACAGCTCGGCATGCTGCGCGTTCTCAAGCGTTGGCTTCAGCCTTGAGAAAAGCGCGTTCGCCTCGTCCGTTTCGGGCCTGCTGTATCCGATTGCCTTCCTGCAGAACTTGCACAGCTCGTCCTTCCTCATCGCGTTGCATGCCGAATAGAAGGACTCCGCGTCCGTTCCCTTCAGCGCAGGGTGCATGCAAAGGTGCCTCTTGCCTATCACGTCAACGGCCGAGAAGCCTTTTCCGTGCTTCCTGTCGATTCCTTTAACGACGTCTATCCCTATCCTGTGCTGGGATATCTTCGGCGTAAGGAAAAAAACCGTTAAGCCTTCCTTTTCAGCGGCAGTAAGCGCGGCTCCCAGCAGCGCATCGGTCTTGCCCAGCCCCGTCGGGGCCTCGGCAAGCAATATGTTCCCGCTTTCAAAGGCGCCCAATGCGTCCTGCGCCAGCTCGCTCTGGTGCTTCCTCAGCTGGCTGTGGCGGAACAGGATATCCATCATTCCGCCTTTTCGGGCCTGGACAGCGGGCATGCCAGGTTGACGGTCATCTCGTCCTTTCCTGCGTCGTAGGACAGGATTTCGGCATACCTGCCCCACTGGATTATGCGCCTGAACTGCATTTCCGATTCTTTTGCGAAAAGCTCCTTTTCTATCATGTGCAGGAAATACGCCTTCGGCTTCGGGCCCTCTTTCCTGAGGACTGAAACGATTTTCCTGAAAACGGGCATCATGCATATCTGCGAGGATATGAGCGCCTTCTTCCCCTCGGGGTTCAGCGTGTAGAGCCTCCTGCCCATGTTCGTTATGTTTATGCAGTCCCTTGTTATCATCACAAGCCCTATTATCTTCGCCGCGTCAATGACGGGCAGCAGCTCGTCTATCTCTATGCCCAGGTACTTCTGCAGGCTTTCAATCCTCATGGAGCCCTCGTTGTTGTACAAGATGTCGACCAGCCCTATTACCTCGGTTATGTTTGCGTACGGAACCCATTGCATTTCATTTCACCTTACCAGCAGTTCGTATATCTTTGACACGTATTCCTCGAACTTCGCGCTCTTCATCAGCCTCGGCCTCGGAAGCGCTATGTTCACTACCTCCTTTATGTAGCCCGGCTTGCCGTCAAGCACCATTATCTTGTCTGCCATGTAAACGGCCTCCTCTATGCTGTGCGACGTCATCAGTATGCTGTTTGTCGGGAACTCCTTGTCCTGCCACAATGCCAGCAGCTCGTCCCTCATGGACTGCGCGGTCAGCGGGTCCAAATTCGCGAACGGCTCGTCCATCAGCAGTATCAGCGGCTCAACGGACAGCGCCCTCGCTATGCCCACCTTCTGCTTCAACCCCCGTGCAAGCTCGTACGGCTGGCTGCCCTCGTTGCCGTCAAGGCCCATCATCTCAACATACTTCCGTATGCGCGCCTTCTTGTCGTCCTTGCTGATGTTCAGGTGGTCAACCGCGAGGTCCATGTTCTCGTACACGCTGAGCCACGGCACAAGCGCGAAGTCGTGGAAGACCATTGACACGAGGTCGCTTACCTTCGTGGACGCTATGAAGAAGGACAGCTGCCCTTCTGAAACGGTCTCAAGCCCGGCCATCATCCTTAACAGCATGGTTTTTCCGCTTCCGCTCGGGCCGACTATCGCGATTATCTCGTTTTCGTGGAGCGTGAAGCTTATGTTCTTGATTATCCACTTCTCCTTTCCGCTCTCGTAGAACATCTTGCCGACGCTTTTCAGCGAAACCCATTCCTTCCTCATACGACCGGCCCCCTTCTCCTTATCGCGGCCCTCATCATGGGCCTTGATATGGTTATGTGTATCAGCGGTATTATCGTGCATACGGCAAACGCCGAAAGGAACATCATCTTGACGTTCCCGTCCGCAAGCGCGTTCTGCACCATGCTGCCTATCCCCCATACCTGGAACTTCGTGTTTCCCAATGTCACGTATTCGGCGATTATGGTCGTGTTCCATCCGCTGCCTAGCGCGGCTATAGAGCCTATTATCATGAAAGGCATTATAAATGGCAGTATGGCCTTCCTTATGAACCGCGTGTTCTTTATGTCGTACAATGTCTTCAGGTCGTAAACATAGTTAGGCACCGACTTGAGCCCCCCGTATATGTTGAAGAAAAGGTACCACTGGATGCCCGTCATCAGGAACAATATGGCGACAATCTCGAAGTTCCCGAAAACCGACACCAGTATGAGGATGGCTGCCGGGAATATCGCAGACGCAGGTATTGACGACACGACCTCCGTGTACCTTATGATTCTCTCCTCTATGCCCTTGTTCTTCGTTATCAGGTAAACGGCAGGCACCACCCAGAGCATGGAAAGCGCGAACGCGACCAGTATCCTTGCCAGCGAGTAGACGAACGCGGACGCCGTCATTGATACGTCGCCAAGCGTGACGGTCGGCAGTATCAGGTAGCACACGTAAAGGAACAGCGCGAGGATTGCCGCTATGAAGAGCACTATGCCGTATTTTATGCCCTCCTTGGCCACTATTATGCCGCTGTTTATCACGGGGCTCCTTGCCGCGACCGCCATGGGCTCTAAAACATGCTCCAAAGCCCACCCCACTACGGACTTTACGGCGCCTGAAAGGTTTATGCCCGACTTGGGCCTGGCGTCCAGCGTCCTGTCATACACCATTGCCTCCCTCTTCCCCTTCAGGTACCTGGACGTCATGTTCATCAGCGGCCTCCAGACGATTATGTCCATGAAAATGATGACCCCTGAAACGAGCAAAAGCCCCGTGAGTATGCCGCCCACGTCCCCGTTCTTTGCCGACGTCATTATGAAATTGCCTATCCCCTTCAGCTCAAAGCTGCTGTGCCCCACCGATATGACCTCGGTCGCTATCAGGAAGTACCATCCGATGGCCCAGGAAACCAATGAGTTGGAGATGAGCCCCATGGCGATATAGGGAAAATAAATCTTGAACAGCTTGTCGAATTCGCTTACCCTGAATAATTTTCCTATGTCCTTCATGCTTCCTTTCAACGAGTAGAACCCCTCGTAAACGGAAAATATCATGTTCCACACCATGCTGGTCACGATGAGGAATATTGCGGCTATCTCCACCCCTGCGCCGCCAGGGAACTTGTCTATGAAAAAGAATATCGCAGGCGGGAAGAAAATCAATATCGGTATGGCCTGGAGTATGTCCAGGATAGGCATGAGTATCCGTTCGATTATATGCTCCTTGGCCATGTAATACCCAAGGACCAATGCCAAGACAAGCGATATCATGTATGCTGCCAGCATCCTACCTGTTGACAGCGCAAGGAACAGCAGAACGTCAGCCATCGCCTTACTTACGCCTTGAAGGGTTTTAAACACTAGGTTTTTTGCCTTGCCCCAGTGATAATCACTGGAAGGCAATTATGCAATATTCGTGCGAGATAAGCTTCATCTCTCGCATATATTGAAAAATTTTGACCTAAAAACAGGCCATAATCCCGCCAAAACCCCAGAATGCATATTCTGGCCTCATTTTTGACCCAATTGGGGCATTCTTCACCTAAGAAAGAGGGAAATCAGGCGGCAACGCACTCGCGGAATGGTTTCAGGAAACTCCTGACAACATCCGCGCCTATTAATTCCTGCATTTTTTCCAAGGACCTGAGGAACTGCTCTGCTTCAGCCGAATTATTTACTCCTCTTACAGCCAGCGTCAGCGCAGTCTCGCCGGCATAGTCCCCGTTTTCAGCTTTTGCACCCATATCCGCGCAGTTTCCGATAAGCAAGGCACAGGTTCTGGTGCGCCCGTTCCTTGCAGCCCGCATCAGCGCAGTCCAGCCAGCCCATCCCCGTGTTTTTTCAATTTTTGCGTTCACATCCGCGCCCTTTGCAATCAGAAAGGCGCAGGCTTCAGTCTGCCCGTGCTCCGCAGCCCGCATCAGCACAGTCTCGCCCCTTTCATTCGTTGCATTCACATCCGCGCCGGCTTCCAGCAGCCTTTCAACCTCTTTGACATTGCCTTGCCTAGCGGCATCAATTAGAATATTATTGAACTGCGCCAATTTCTCAACCTTGGCTATCTCTGCCCTGATTGGCAAATTCCGTGCAGGCACATTCTCCTGGAGCTTCTGTTTCTGCATGCCTTTATTGTGCAGCAAAGGGATTAAAAATCAAGAGTAAAAAGAGTCACCTTTTCTGTCCGTGCCAATCCCTTCCGCAAAGTTTTTTAAACTATTGCCAGTTATATAGCTGCTATGGTAACTACGATCCAGGTAAGCGAGGGCCTTGTGGACGCCCTGAAAAAAAGGAAGCAATACGGCAAGGAAAGCTATGAAGAGGTGATCTGGAACCTGGTGGAAGACGGCATGGAGCTGAACGATGAGGCAAAGAGGGACATCGAGCAGGCAAGGGCCGAGATAAAGGCAGGGAGATTCTACACGCACGAGCAAGTGAAAAAGAGGCTGGGGCTCTGAATGTACGAGCTGGTCTATTCCCCTGAAGCGCTGAGGCAGCTGGAAAAGCTGGACCGCAATGCGGCGGAAAGGATAATGGCAGTGCTTGAGCGCCTGAGGATAAGGCCCGAGTCATGCGACATAAAGAAACTTGTGGGAATGCGCGGATACAGGCTCAGGGTCGGCGATTACCGTGTCATCTTCGATATGGAAAGGGAAAGGCTGGCCATACTGGTCCTTAAGGTCGGGCATAGGAAAAACATTTACTGATTTTATGCCTGCGCCTGCCAAAATCCCTGTTCTGCGCTATTTCACGCACTCATGAAAATCAGAGAGGAAAGCCTGCATCCCTTCTTTGCCCATTGATTCTTGCAGCTTTTCCATGGACTTGAGGAATGCGGCCGTTTTCTTGTTGTCGAATTTTGCGGCCCATATGAGCGCAGTCCAGCCGTCATTGTCCTTTGCCTCGATGCTTGCGCCTTTTTCAAGCAGTAAAGCGCAGGTTTCGGTGTGTTCGTGCAATGCGGCATGCATGAGCGCAGTCCAGCCGTCATTGCTCTTTGCCTCGGTGCTTGCGTTGTGTTCAAGCAGTAAAGCGCAGGTTTGGGTGTGTCCGTTCCATGCGGCCCACATGAGCGCGGTCCAGCCGTCATTGCTCTTTGCCTCGGTGCTTGCGTTGTGTTCAAGCAATAAAGCGCAGGTTGGGGTGCGTCCGTTCCGTGCGGCAAACATGAGCGCGGTCCGGCCGTCGTTGTCCTTTGCCTCGATGCTTGCGCCAACTTTTAACAATCTTTCCGCTCTTTTTGTTTTGCCGTTTTCAGCGGCATCCAACAGCATGCCATTGAGCTGTTTCTGCTTTTTCTCTGATAATGCCTTCTTTTGGCTTTCTATTATGCCAGCTTTGAGATTAGCTGGCGCCTTTGCCGGAATGTTATTCTGGAGCTTCCTTTCCTGCATGGCTTTATTGTGCGCAAAGGGAATAAAAATCAGGCGGCAATGCCAATCCAAACACGATGTTCCTGATTTTCATGGCTGAATTACGTGTCTTTAGGGCTATTTTATGCGAAGTGCCAAATTGGGCAGAAAAATGCAATCCACGTGCAATGCGAGGCATTCTCCAGACAGGGAAACAATCAGGGTTTGTCTGATTTCGTCATAATTCATGGAAATAATTAAAGGAAATGGGGCAGGCCATCGATTAAAGTTGCAAAATCCATGAAATATTTATAAACAATCCTAAGTTTAGTTATCCATGCGAATCGATTGCTTTATCCTGGCCTTGGTTTTAGCCATTTCGATTCTGCCGTTTTGCCATGCTGACAACCCAATGGCTTCTGACGGGGCGATGTTCCACAAGTACCTTAGCCACACCGCATGGGACGGGGTTTCTTACACGCCCGTTCCAGGGATCAACCAAGCAAACTTTTCAATCGGTAGCACTACATGGCAATCCTCCCCTGCGGTGGCCAACGGCTACGTCTATGTCGGCAACTACGATGGCACCGTCTACCAGCTCAACGCGTCCAACATCAGCATTGCCAATACCTCGCCCCCCTCGAACGTCTCGTTCTCCCAGCCGACTCCCGCGAGCAACGTCAACGACTTCATCTATCCCATCACATTCAACATGACATCTGCAAGCGCAATGAGCACACCCGGCTACATCGAGATAGACGGGACGAACCAGACCTGCATCCTGGCCGCAGACAACCTTTCATGCTCCTATGCGCTGCCCTATGATTCGACACTGTTCAACCACACCTACTCGGCCAAGGGCTATGCGGACATCAACGGGACGTATTACCTCACGGACGAGACGAGAACCGTGCCTTATTACGGCTGCGGCAACGTGGATGCGAGCGGCACGCTGCTAGGCAACGTCAGCATCAACGGCTCCACCTGCTTCACAATAATCGCGGACAACGTTGACTTCAACGGGAACGGATACACTGTCAGCGGAAATTCATCAAACGCCACCTACCTCCCCGACTTCGGCCTCAATCAGCTAGACCCCCGCTCCGGCGGCATCTATGCGAATGCGGAAAGCCTCGGCGATGGCCATGCCTGGAGAAACGAGACCTTGAGCAACTTCCGGATCGCGAACTTCATAGATGGCATCTATCTCGACACGATATTCAACTCCACAGTGATTAACGACACCTGCTATAATAACGTCGGTGCCGGCATCGACCTCGACGGGGACGGCTACAACATCACATTCGTCAACAACACCGCCTACGGCAATCTCGGTTCCGGCTTCAACCTTCCCGGGGACAGCAGCGCCAACAACACCATCGCCGGTAACCTCGCTTACGGCAACTTTTGCGGCTTCAACCTCAACTCCAATTCATTCTACAGCGTCACGGGCAACACCGCCCACGACAATTACGCATATGGCTTCTACAGCTACATGGACGATGATATGGTGTTCTCCGGCAACATAGCCTACAACCAGTACGGATTCTGCATCTGTGCGGGCGACGGCACCCCGCTCTCCTGCAACACCACCGCCGCCAGCCCTGGTTACGTCCTGCCCGATGACGAGTACTACATGCCTAATGACGGGTTCTACATCGTAGACTACGACGACCTCTTCATCAACAACACCGCCTACAACAACACAAACGGTTTCAGCCTTGATGGGGACAACTACAACGTAACCCTCATCGGCAACTTCGCCTACAACAATTCCAATGGCTTCTACAGCGACTACAACGGCAACATCAGCTTCACCAACAGCTCCTATAACGACTACAGTGACACCATCAGCTTCATCAACAACTCCGCCTACGGCAATCAACAGGATGGCTTCGTCCTAGACTCGGAAACCAACGACACGCTCCGGGGCAACTCCGCCTACAACAATTCCGGTTCGGGGTTCTACATCTTCGGCGAAACCCTGCCCTCTGTCTCCTGCCCGGATTGCTTCGCCTCATCCAGCACCTACAACAGCCTCACCAACAACTCGGCCTACGGCAACGGCCTGTACGGCTTCCGCCTCGGCGTCAACTCCAGCAACAACAATCTCACCGGCAACGTCGCCTACAACAACACGGCGTACCAGATTTACCTGAGTGGCGCGTCCTCAAACCTGATATACGACAACGCCTTCAACGCTTCAAGGAGGCAGGGCGTGGCATATGACGACAATAATACGAATTCCTGGAACACCACAAAGTCCTGCGCGGCAAAGAACATCGTCGGCGGCAATTGCACCGGCGGGAACTGGTATTCCAATTATGCCGGAATCGATCTCAATAGGGACGGGATAGGCGAAACAGCCACGTACGCCATAGGCCCGAATACGGATTATCTCCCCCTCACGAATAAATTGACTGGCGCCGCTTCCGCCCCATCAACCGCGTCCAACAATAACAAGGAACAGATGTCCTGGTCCATCTCATTCAACTGCAGCAGCGGAAAGCTCGCTGCAACCAATTCCAATGGCATAGCCGGCATTGATGTCAGGCTGTTTGGCACGCAAAGCGCATATTCCGGCACGGGGCAATCAGACTCAAGCGGAACCGTTTCATTCATCGTCAGCGAAAGCGGAAGCTACAGGATAGACCAGCCTGCCATGGACGGGTATCTGCAGTATGCCTCAGATGCATTGGACCTTGCCCTTTGCCCTAACCAGCCGCCTGCCAACAGCACGCAGCCGACAACCGCGGTTACATCGGTGAATCAAACCAGTAACAACCAGACAGCCAATCAAAACCAGACCGTAGCGCAAAACGAGACGCCAATTCAAAACCAGACCCCGTCAGGCCCAACCCCAGGGGATGCATCAGCCGCCATCTCAGCGGCCAATTCGGCCATTGGCCAGGCCATGGCGGAAGGAAAAAACGTAACGGGCGCACAGGACTTGATCAATGGGGCCAATGCTGCATTTGCCAATGGAAACTTCGCATCGGCGGTGCAACTGGCACAGCAGGCGGGCAGGCTTGCATTGAATGCGACTGCGCCACAGACCAACCAGGCAAGCAATGCCGACTCAACAGCAGCCAAAGGGCCTAACTGGCCCTGGATTGCGTGGGCATTGGTTCTGGTGGCGATAACAATCGGGGGATATTATTACCTGCTTGCGAAAAACGGGAAAAGGAAATGGAGCAAATGAAAAATGCCGGTTTTAGGGGCGTGTTCACGATAGACGCGCTGGCTGCCATGCTGCCAATCATCATAATCGTCTACATAGGGTTTTCGGCCATGCTGGCAAGGGCGGACGCGGCGGAAACGGCATACGGGAACGGAAGGGTCCTGGGCCTTCTCAGTGCGTCGGAAACCATGATAAGGGAAAACGCGGTGTGCGAAGGCGGCGCATGCCATTACGGCTGGATAAACAGCACGGAAATAAGCGACAGGTATTCGGCAGGCGAAAGGATGGAAGGCAAGGACTGCATATACCGCATCGCCGCATACGGGGACGGCAAGGGCATAACGAAGGTTTATGTGTGCCATGATTAGGGCCAACATGGGCTGGAAGCCAATGGATTCGTCTGCAAGAAGGATGCCGCCCCCTAACATCGGGCCAAGGCGTCTTCACGCCCGGCAGCCCCATCAGGCGCGGGTCGCCTGTAAGCCCGCCAGGGCTGTACATCCGGCCTGTTGTGCAAATCAGGGCATCTGCCATGCCCTTTTCCTGATTTTCCTCAGCTCAACGCGCGCCATGCAGCCTTCTACGAGGATGGCCCCGCCCAACGGCATGGCCAATGACGTTATGCTTCCTTCCCATCATATCCAGCCCTTTTGGCTGTTTCCGCCCTCCTCCGTTTCCTTCCATTCTCCGCAGACGACATACGCGCTTCCGTTCTGCAGCGCCCTGCTGTTTTCAAGGTAATAGCTGAAGCCCTGGAACCCGGTGCCCCACAGGCTGTACGCTGCCGACCGCTCCGCGCATTCCGCTTTCTGGCCCAATGA
>JBGQMY010000024.1:0-15479 GCA_041500865.1 Candidatus Micrarchaeia archaeon
GCTTTCCTGCTTTCAAAAGGCGCAGATGTGAACGCGAAGGCTGGAAAAGGGGATTGGAAGGGCATGACTGCGTCCTCAATCGCCGAAAAGGGCAACGAAAAGAAAACGGCTGCATTCCTCAAGACCATGGAATGGCTTGCTGGCATGACCGGAAATGCGTTCATGAAACCGTTCGCAGAATGCATCGGTTAGCTTAGGCGGTAAATCTTTGGAACTGCCATCAACATATACGACTTGACACAGAAAAGCGAAAACTTTAAAAAAAGTACGTCCGACACCTTATTACTCCTTATATAGTGTAAGGGGACTGGTCGCCTTGCCAGCGTTCGGGGGGACGCTGGCAAATTTAACTTTCCTTATTGTAAGCCATGCGCTAGCAAAAGCATGCTTTTAAAACGTTTCCAGCCGAAAGGGAACAAAAAGGTTGGTACCATGGACATGAAAAAGCCCCTAGTTGTTGATTCAAAGGAACCGCTCTCAAAGGTAATGGAAACGATGATTAAGACGGGGCTTCCCGTGGCGGTAACGGAAAACGGGAAGTATGCAGGCATGATTGACGACAGGCATCTGAGCTTCAGCATCAAGCATCCCGAGGGGACGCATGCCGGCATGGCCATGGTCAACGCCCCTACCATTGATATTTCGGAGTCAAACAACGTGGAAATGCTGATAAAGAAATTCCTTGCCGGCAGGTTCAAGGGGCTTGCCGTGGTTGACGGAAGGGACAGGGTCCAGGGCCTGATAACGAAGGCGGACCTCATAAAGGAGCTAATCGTAAGGCGCATGATACCGAACGTTTCAGTATCAGCGGTCATGGTCACCCCGGTTTACACGGTTGACATCAGCGAGAGGATAGGCACGGTCAAGAGCCTCATGAAGGAGCTGAAGACAAGGAGGCTGATAGCCGTTGACAACGGCAAAGTGAAGGGCGTCATATCCACATTTGACTTTCTGCTGTTGCTGGAAAGGCCCAGGCCGGGCAAGGACACGCAGTTCAAGACGACCATAAACAGCGGGAACAGCATACAGATAGGCCAGCTCATAAGGGGGACGTCCGTCATGGTGGGCGCGGCCGACATGCTGCCCAGCGTGGCGTCGGAAATAGCGCGCAACAACAGCGCATACGCGGTTGTCGTGGACAGGGACAGCCAGCCAATAGGCATAATACCGTCCATAGACCTGCTCAAGCTCGTGCTCAAGCTCTCGGTGGAAGCCCCGTCCGTGTTCGTCAGCGGGCTGGGGGGCGAGGACCTGTTCTACTACGACGACGCAAAGAACGTTTTGGCAAAGGCGATATCCAAGTTCAGCCAGTCGTTCCGCATAGACCACATGGACGTAAGGGTGAAGAAGGGCAAGTCATCATACGCAATCCATGCCAACGTCAACGTGGACGGGCACATCATCAACATACAGGCGGAGTCCCATGAGGTCATGGAGGGCTTCATTGCGCTCGTGAACGAGTTTGAAAGCATACTGAGGAGGATGAAGAGCAAGAGAAAGAATAAAAACTCAAGCCACCATATTATGCTGGAAGAGGGTGAATATGCGTGATGAAGGGCCAGACATCGATTGAGTCGCTCATGATAATCGGGTTCGCGATACTGCTGTTCATACCCGTGCTCATGTTCATATACCTGCAGTCGGCGTCCTCGTCATACTCCGTGAACATCATGGAGGTCAACGCCGCGCTTTCGCAGCTTTCAACGTCCGCGTCGCTGATAAACGGCGGCTCCGAGGACTCGGCCATATTCGCCAAGGTCACCATACCTGACACCGTGAGATACGTGGACAGGAGGCAGCTTTGCAGCAACGGCAAGTGCATAACCGAGTTCGTGGCCCACCTTTACGACGGCACGGAAATGACGCAGGTGACGACCGGGAAGGCGGACATCAACAATACGCAGCTGGGCCCCGGCATATACTATCTGAAGGTGCAGGCCGTAATGGAAGGGACCGCGCCCCGGGAAAAGGTCGCGGTAGTCAGCATATACGGCTGATTTGATTTTTCAGGCAAAATTCAGAACGGTATCGGGACGATTATCCCGACCCACCTCATTACGAACGTCATGACCTTTGATACTATGCCGTTCCTCTTTTTTATTATCTTGAGCAGCGGCTCGAACTGCTCCCTTTCCTCCGGCCCGAGCTTGCTCTCCGTTTCCTTTACGTGCTTCTTGCCGTCTATATACGAAACTTCCTTCTGCTTGCCTATCTGGTTGTTGGCCTGCGCGTACCACGGCGGAAGCGAGGATTTCTTCTTCCTTACAGCGGCTATGAAGTCCCCTGTCCTGACGTTCCTCCTCTTGCCTGTCTTGAAGGCCTCCATCCATGGGATGTCGCGGGCCTCCTCCACAATAGCCTTGAGGTCGGCAGACGCGTATCCTTCCGTCGCAAGCCCGAGCCTGACCCAGGGTATGTTCTTCTCGGCAGGCACCTTCCTGGCGTGCAGCTTAAGTATGGACTTCCTGCTGTTGAGGTCCGGCTCGGGTATGTAAAGGGCCTTGTTGAACCTGCCGCTCCTCCTCATTGCCGGGTCTACGTCCCATGGCGCGTTGGTTGCGGCAAGTATGAGCACGTTCTCGTTGTTGGCCTCTATGCCGTCCATCTCGTATAGCATCTGGTTTACGGCCATCTTGAGGCTCTGGCTTCCGCCAGGCCCGCTCTGCTGGTCCCTCCTGCTCCCTATCGCCTCCACTTCGTCGAAGAACAGGATGCACGGCGGATGCTTCCTGGACGTCTCAAACGCCTTGTGTATGTTCTTTTCAGTGTTTCCGACGTACATGTCAAGCAGGTCGCTTAGCTTCGCGTTTATGAAGTTGGCCTTGCTCTCGCCGGCTGCGGCCTTGACTATGAACGTCTTTCCGCATCCAGGCGGGCCGTAAAGCATGATTCCCCCGCCGCCGAGCTTGCCGTATGCCTTTGCCAGCTCCGGGTTGGCAAGCGGGTAGACTATGGCCTTCCTTATTTCCTCCTTTGTCTTGTCCATGCCTGCAACGTCCAGGAAATTCATGTTCGGCGTCTCGACCATCCTTATGTCGGATGTTCCCTTGCCCTCCCCGCCCTCTCCGCCGCCCTCCTGCTTGGACTTTGCCGCGTCCAGGTGCGACTTCGCCTCAGTGAAGTTGGGCTTCAGCTCAAGCGCCTTCTTGTAGTCGTCTATCGCGCTTTCCATGTCGCCGGAATATTCGTACGATATGCCCCTGAGGTGGAACGCCTCGGCGAAGTCCGGCTTCAGCTCAACGACCTTTGCGAAGTCCTCAATCGCCTTCTCGTATTGCTCAAGGGACGCGTAGCACAGCCCCCTGTTGTAGTATGCCTTCATGTAGCTCGGATTGAGCAGCGCAGCCTTGTCGTAGTCCTTTATCGCGGACATGTAGTCCTGCTTCCTGTAGTGGCAGTCGCCCCTGTTGTTGTATATGGTAGGGTTCTTGGGGTCGTATTCCGTAGCCTTGGTGTAGTCCTCTATTGCCTTGTCATACTCCTTGATCTTGTAATATGTCAGCGCCCTGCTGAAATACGCCTCGGAGAAAAGGGGGTTGAGGAGTATCGCCATGTTGAAATTCTCGAGCGCCTTGTCGTAGTTGTCCTTGTCTATGTATTCGATGCCCATTTCGTAGTACTTTTTTGAGTCCTCGATGCTTGTGATCTTGCCGGTGCCGACTGCGCTCATATGTGGTCTTTTTTGGGTGAAAGGCTTTTATATGTTATTGCTCTCAAGCAATAGTGGTGGTTTGATGATAAAAAGGATTTTTGCCCTCGCCGCTTTCCTTGTGCTGATATCCCCATCCATTGCAGCCGACATGTGCACTACAAATTTTTACCTTGACGTGCCAATCCACGTCACAGACCAGAAGTACATGGACGCGCCGGGCGTAAACGTCACAATCACGTACCAGAAGAGGTCCAACTTCTTTACCCCCGGCCCGGAATATGCCACCACAGACCCCGAGGCAACGAACGGAAGCGGCATGGCGCAGTTCAGGCTGCTGAACACGGTACCGAATTCACAGTACCTCGACTGCAAGCTGAGGATAAGCCTCTCGCTGATGAACTACAGCAAGGTTGCCACAGTTGACCTGAAGAATTTCTTCAAAGGCTACGTGGTGAACATCTCCGCCAAAAGAGTAACGGTAAACCTGAAGGACAGCTCCGGATTGCCGATATCCGCGGAGTTGGTGCTGTATCCGGACAACAAGTACAACGTCACTGGCTCAACCTATATCCTTTTGCCCTATGGGCCCACGCCAGGCTTTATAATATTCAAGGGGCACCGGCAGTCAACCGTGCTTAACGTCAATTCAAGCACGCCGGACTCGCTTGACGTCATATTCAAGACGTATGAGTTCAACGTCACGGTGCTGGATGATTTCGGGAACGGCATCCCGTTCTCGGTCCAGGCCGGAAGCGAGGCTCCGGCCAGCGGAACCGGTTCAACGGCCATCAAGCTGGTTGACGCGCCTTCCACCATAAAGGCCTCTGCCGCAGGCAGGGAGGCGTACAGGCAGGTGAGGCCGGACGTGGAACACAACGCAACATTTTACTTCGATTTGCATGCGCCTGCAATATCAAACGTCAAGATTTCCCCTGACAGCAACGGCAAGCTTGAGCTGACGTATTCGGTTGTGGATGCGGGAACCAAGGCATCCGGCATAAGCGACACCGGCGTATACATAAACGGTGTCTACTATCCGGCGACTTTCAGCTTTGGCATTGCCAAAGTGGCAATAGCCCAAAAAGGCAGCTTTGCGTTCAATGTCACTGCCACTGACAATGAAGGCAACGAGGCAGAGGTTTCCGGCGAGTATGTGGAGGGCGGCATTCCTGCCGCGAACGGCACGGGCAACGAGTCCGGAAGCAATGCGGTTTCGGCAGGGGGCACCGACAACACGGTTTTCATAATACTGGGCGTGGCGGTCGCGATAATACTGGCATTCATGTTCCTCAAGGGGGGAGACTCCTCGGGCTCATCCGAGTAGCCTTTTGTATACGCCCAGCGTCCTTTTTGCAACCTCGTCCCAGCCGTAGTTTTTTATCCTTTTCCCGATTTCAGCCAAGTCAATGCCAATCTCCCTTGCATGCGACTCGGCGTTTTCTATTGACGCTTCAACGCTGTCCCCTATGATAAGGTATTGCCATGACCTTGGCATGAGCTCCGAAAGGACTCTCTTGACCTCGCCCACGTCGGTTGAAAGGAACGGCCTCCTGGATGCCAGCGCCTCAAGCATCGTCAACGGAAATCCCTCATACCTGGAAGGCAGAAGCACCAGCCTGCTCCTGCAGTATATCCCCGCAACCCTGTCAGGCGGAACCTCGATGAATTCCGCGCTGATTCCGCGTCTTTTGCATTCGGCGGCCAGCCTTTCCCTCATCCCCTCGTCCTTGCCTGCGAAAAGGACCTTCCTTTTTGCGCCTATCTCAGAGGCGATTCTCATTACGCCCTTGTCCTCGTCCAGCCTTCCCACGTAGGCGATGGTTTCGTTTTTCGCATAATCATTTTTGCATCCGAACCTGGCAAGGTCCACGCCGTTCGGGATTATGGCGACTTCCGTTTTGGTCTCTTTGGCAATCCTGTCCTTTCCGAGTCCGGAAACGGATATTATCGCCTTTGCCGGAACCAGGAAAAGCGGCGCCAAAAATGTCCTGTACAGGACAAGGAATATCCTCCTTGGGCCATGCAGGTCCGGATAGCCGTGCAGCGTCAGCGCCATCCTTTTTCCGCTCAGCATGCAATAAAGGCCTGCGATGGGCGAGAAAAGGTTGCCGTATCCGTGCGCATGCACGACGTCGAGTTTGGCTTTCCGCAGCTCAGCCAGCAGGCCCGGGCATACGTACAGAGAAGAGAATACGGGCATCCTGAACGATTTTATCCTGTGGACCGTAACGCCCCCGATTTTCTCTGCCGCGCTCCTTTTCCCAGACGTGAAGACATGGACGTCTTCGCCGAGAGATGCAAGCTGCATTGCAAGGTTGTATACGTGCATTGCAACCCCGTCCCTTTCAGGATAGAATGAGTGCGCGACCAGCCCAATCCTCATAGTATCGGCTTCTGCCATAAAGGATTTAAATTGTGCCTCGGGTGCATCTACCTGCGAGATACATTTTCATTAAAACATTGACACTATTTTTGGCTCTTTTTGATTTTTAAATATTTTGACCCATAAACAGGGTTGATGCGCATCGTCAATAACAATCTAATGCATACGCTATTTGGGAAAACGCGGATTGCGGCCTTTTTGGCACTTACGGCATTGCTTTTTGCCTGCGGATGCGCGGGAACGCAGAACGCCCAGGCAGCCGGAGAATGCGTCAATTACTCGGCGTTTGGCCCTGACCTGGGCTTTGACACCACGAAGCTTGCGGGCTTCCAGGACCAAGCCCTGGACTGCATAAGAGGCAACAAAAGCTTTGACGCGCGCCGGATGCTTGCAACCCTCGATTCCTTCATGCTTGGCTTCGGCACAGGCATCCCAAACATAGACCGCTTCAACCCCTTGCTTGTCAACAACCTTGCCATAAGGAGCGATGCGATACGGATATTGGCGATGCGCAGGCTTAACGCTTCGTATGCCCCGGATTTCGGGCCGCTGATTGCAAGCCTCCATGGATACGGATTCGAGTCAAACGGCTACATGACCTGGTATGAGGGAAGCGAATACCTTGCCTATACGCTGAATGCGGTCCATGAGCTAAACGCAGCCTATGGGAACGTGCTGCTTATGGATTTTGAGGCAAAGTCAAGAAGGTGGCTGGACGACTTTTCCCTTCCGGACGGAGAGCTTGCGCCAATAGGGGACACTGCGATTGGGTATGCATATTCAGTGCCAAGAGCCAGGGAAGGCATGGTTTACACGGACCACGAAACTGCGGTGTTCTTCGACAACGGAAGCGGATACCTGCTCATGAGGC
This sequence comes from Candidatus Micrarchaeia archaeon, assembly GCA_041500865.1. Classification (GTDB taxonomy): domain Archaea; phylum Micrarchaeota; class Micrarchaeia; order Anstonellales; family J096; genus JAPLWW01. Next base: position 6,907 of record JBGQMY010000024.1, read on the forward strand.
ACCCCACCGCAAACGCAAACGGCTCAACCGCAATCAGGAACGACCTGCACACCTCCTTTGACATGGGTGCCGTATACTTGTGGTATAATGGCAGCTGGAAGATAAGGCCCGCAGGATATCCAGGATATTCCATGAAGGTGGATGAACGTCTCGGAACAAAATACGACTGGAACATCCAATCCGCAGACAAGATAGGCAATGATTTTGAGCAATGGGACCTCAACTCAGGCAATCTGCTTGGATATTTCAGTTCCTGGAGATACGGCACGGCTGCGGAGTTCCCAAGCGACTACATGACAAGGGCGGAATATCCGGACAGGTACGAGATTGCATTTAAGTATAAGCTGAACACCGGGCCAAACGGCGCATTTGAAAACTACGAAAGGAACGTCACCGTGTTCAAGGACAGCAGGACAATTGGAATAATCGATTACTGCGGTTGCAACAGCTCGTCGTCATACCTCCTTGCCTCGGATGACGTTGCAGTCGTCTCGTCTGCCAACGTTTCGTACGGCTATGGCGGCAGGTGGTCCCCGGCATGGGGAAAGGTTGAAACGTCAAATAGGTTCAACGTGTCCGGAAGCGGCGCCATCGCCTATAACGTATCATGGGATTGACTGATTTTTCGGATGGCAGAATAATGTATTTAAACAAGGCCTGGCAAAGCGTTTCATGCACGCATCAAAAATGCAAATTTCCGGCATGTGCGCCGCCATGCTGATTCTATTCGTGGCATGCATGCCCGTTGTTTCAGGCGCATCGGTTCCAGGCCCCACGCCCCCTTCATATGCCGTTTCGGCGTCTGCAGGCTACAGGCACACCTGCTACCTCCTCAGCAACGGCAACTCCCAATGCTACGGCTGGAACGAGTCTGGCCAGTCAACGCCCTACCTTGGGGGGAATGCCGTGGCCCTTGCAGCCGGGTATTTTGACACCTGCTATGTTTTAAGCAACGGCAACTCCGCCTGCTTCGGCCAAAACAAGTACGGCGAAGCCAATGATTACAACGGGGGCGACGCAGTGGCAGTTTCGGCAGGGGAGAAGCACGCCTGTTATCTGCTGAAGAGCGGCAACTCGTTCTGCAACGGCAACAACAAATATGGCCAAACAACCAGCTACACGGGCGGCAACGCCATCGCGGTCTCTGCAGGCTATTCCCACACCTGCTACCTGCTCAGCAACGGCAACTCGTCCTGTTTCGGGCCCAACATGTTCGGGGAGGACAAGCCCTACGGCGGAGGGGACGCGATTGGGGTGGCTGCAGGCGACTATGCCACGTGCTACCTTCTGAAAAGCGGAAACGGGATATGCTTTGGGAGGAAGGACGACGACCAGGCGCATGCCTACTATGGCGGCGACGCAACAGCGTTCTCAATGGGCGGGTTCCATGTCTGCTATCTGCTGAGGAACGGCAGCTCCGTGTGCTATGGAAGGAACGAGTATTTCCAGTCAACCCCCTATACCGGAGCGGATGCAGTGGGCGTGGCTGCAGGCGACCTTCACACCTGTTACGTCCTGAAGAGCGGCAACTCGACATGCTATGGCAGCGATATGCTTAACCAAAGCACGAATTACACGCTTTCTGCCGGATTAACCCAGCAGGCAAAGCCGAAGCCGAATGTCACTGTTTCAAACAATGCGTCAACCGCTGTGCACAAAAACGCCTCTGGCAACGGCACTGCAAAGGAAGCCAGCAAAGAGGCCACGCTGTTCGGAATCAGCATGACTGCGGCATTGGCGATACTGGTATTGGTGGCGTTGGCCGTGGTTGCAATCGTGCTGCTGATGCGAAAAAAAGGGAACACGGAAGCGCCGAAGGGGCAGCCTGAAGCAGAAAAAGGGGAAAATGAAGGGCCTGGCCAAAGCCCATAAAACGGCAAAATGAGGGAAACTCAGCACTCAAAGCGGTCGTCATCAAATCGGCACATCTGGTGCTCATCATCGCTTCCGCACTGTTATGGATAATAAGGTTATAAAGAAGGGGCCTATTCCTTGCCTTCGTCCTGCTCAACGACTTCCTCGGCTTCAGTTTCCTTTTTCTCGTTCCTTTTTCTCCATTCTTCCCTTGACGGGCATGCGGGATTCAGGCATATGGTCAGCCAGCCCCTGTTGCCCTTCCTTATGTTTATCATGGGCACGCTGCACTGGCCGCACACCGTGCCTGCCGGCTTTATGGACACGCCCCTCGGAAGCGGATAGGACTGCCTGCATTTCGGGTAGTTCGTGCAGCCCACGAACTTGGAGCCCTTGAAGTTTATTATCTTCAGCTTTCCGCCGCACTTGCAGTCGCCGAGTATGCTGCCCTCGTTCTCCATCTTCTTCAGCGCGTCCACAAGGCTGCCGCCTATCTGGCTTTCCTTTGACTTGAACTCCTCAAGTATGCCAAGCACGTAGTCCTTGCCCTTTTTTATGACCTGCTCCTTGTTTTTCTTGCCGAACTGGATGTCCTCCATGTCGTCCTCCAGCTCCCTTGTCATCTGCTCGTCCACTATGTGCGGGGCGTTCTCCTTCAGCGCCTGGTAGACCGCAAGCCCGAAATGCGTGACCTCTATCGCGTTTGTCTCTTTCGCGAAATACTGCCTGTCAAACATGGTTGATATTATCACGGCCCTTGTCGCCTTTGTGCCAAGGTGCCTTGACTCCAGCTCCGAGACAAGCGACGCCTCGGTGTACCTCCTTGGCGGCTTTGTCATGTCGTTGTTTAGGTTTTTCTTCTCTATCTTCAGGCTTTCGCCTTTTGCGAAACCCGGCAGGATGACGTCCTTGCTCTTGAAGAATTTTCCGTACAGCGCTATCCATCCCTTGTCTTTCAGGACCTTGCCGCTTGCGGAAAACTGCACGCCGTTGGAACCAGCTGAAACTTTCGTTATTTCCTCAAGCGCAGGCTCCCCGAAAACGGCTATGAACCTTGCGACAATCAGCTCAAACAGCCTCTTTTCGCTGTCCCCTATGCTGCCTGGCTCAATGCCTGTCGGGTATATCGCAGGGTGCGCCGCATCCTCCTTCTTGCCCTCGTTCGGCATGAAAAGGGACTTTTCAACGAGATGTTTTGCGCCGTCAGCATACCAGTCCCTGTGCTTTGCAAGGCTGCCTATTATGCCCTTCAGCCCAAGCGCCGGGGGCAGCTTCTGCGAGCTTGTCCTTGGATATGATATCAGCGACGCCTCGTACAGCGACTGCGCAAGCTGGAGCGTCCTTGCCGGCGAGAATTTGAACTGCGCATACGCCTCAACCTGCAGGCTTGTGAGGTCAAACGGGAACGGCGGAGGCAGCTTTTTTGGCTCCTTCACGACCTCCGTTATGTCGGCCTTTTCGCCTATCCTTTTGAAAATCTCCTCTGCCTTGGGCTTGTCAAATATTTTTCCGCCTGTGTAATCAAATTCCGCGCCCTTCAGCATGATGGATATGGCCCAGAACGGCACCGGAACGAATTTCTCTATGTCCAGCTCCCTTTCGCTGCCTATCGCCAGCGTGGGGCCCTGCACCCTGCCGATGCTCATTATGCGGAACATGCCCGTCTTCTTCAGCGCCCCCATCAGCGCCCTGCTGAGGTTGATTCCGTAATACCAGTCTATGATGTGCCTTGCCTCCCCGGCATAGGCGTTGTTTATGTCAAACGGCCCCCTTTTCTCGTACGCCTCCTTCAGCTCGTATGGGGTTAGCGTGGAGAACTTCATCCTTTCAAGGCCCTTCTCCTTGCCTATCAGGTATTTCGCGACGTTGTAGCCTATCAGCGTGCCCTCTATGTCGTAGTCGCACGCAATCACGACCTTGTCTGCGTCCTTTGCAAGGCCCTTTATCGTGTCCGCATACGCCTTCGTGTAGGCGCTGCCCTTTGACACAAGGTGGCTTTGCCGCCATTCTATGTCAAAGACGGGGTAGGCGAACGACTTCTTCTTTTCGGCAAGGGTGAATATGTGCCCTACAACGGAAACGACGCAGATGTCCTTTCCGTTGAAATTCACCTTGTAATAGTTTATCCTGCCCTGCCTCTTTGCCTCGACGCTGCCGAGCGCCTTTGCTATCTTGGCTGCGGCGTTCGGCTTCTCGGCTATGATGAGCTCCATTGTATTCCGGTTGTTTCCGCAATGTTTTAAAAAGCTGCTTCTCGGCTATGATGAGCCCAATCCACAAGGCTATAAGCCGCTTGGCGGATGCGGGTTGCTGTGGCCTGTGTATTTCCCGCTTAGCTCGTCGTATCCCTTTTCCGCCTTTTCGTCAAGCCTGAAGAACGTCAGCTGCGCTATCTTTATGCCAGGCCTCAGTATGACGGGGTTCGGGTTGACTGAATACATCTCCAGCGTTATCCTGCTTGGGTTGGTTATGCCCCATCCGGCGTGTATTATGCCGGCAGTGACGTGAACCATGATGCCCATCCTTCCTACAGAGCTCCTTCCCTCTATCTGGCACGAAAGGCTTTTTCCCACGCCGATTTTCTCCTGTATCGTGCCGAGTATGAACTGGTTGGGGTTGAGCATGAACCCTTTTTCGTCTATGTCCCTCCTTTCCCAGAAATCGGCAGGGCTGTTGGAGTCAATTATGTCGGCGATGTTCTTTGCGACCATTATCTGGTTGCCTAGGCGTATGTCTATGCTGTCAGGGCCAATTAGCCTTTCATCAAACGGCTGAATTATTATTTCCCCCCTCTGTATGCACTCCTTTATCTGCTTTCCCGATAACATGGCTAATGCTTGAACATAAAGGATTAAAAAGTCACTCAAAGAGGGGGTTGAGCGTCAAGTCGTTTTTCGCTGAAGCCTTTTCCTAAAAGGCTTCAAGGGAACCTTGGTTCCCTTACGGATTATAAAATTAGGCTTTGGCTTCAATTGCGGGCTTGTTCAGCCATGAAAACAGTCCCGCAGCTCCCTGAAGAACATCTTGCTGTTTTTGGCTCCGGGGATTAGGCTGAACATGCACCTGGTTTCATGCCTTGAAACAAATTCAGTCATGTCGTATGCGGATAACTTCCTTGCGCCATCTTTGAGAAATGGGTCAGCGCCGTATGAAAGCAGGACAAAAACGGTCATTATCGCATCCTTGATGCTCCTTGAGCCCAATGCGATTGAATCTATAAGCGCAGTCCGGCCGTTTCCGTCAAGCGCGTCAATCCTTGCGCCCCTTTCAAGAAGCATTTTGCATATAGTTGGGTTATGGCATTCTGCCGCCGCCATCAGGGGAGTCTTGCTGAACGCACCATTATGTTCCAGGCCGGCCCCGTTCCCAAGAAAGAGCTCTATCATGGGCATATCCTCTAGCCGGATTGCGTTTATCAGCACGGTATTTCCGTTCTTGTCCCTTGTGTTGGGGTCGGCCCCCTGCTCCAGGCACAGCTTCATGTTTTCGATGTTTCCCCGATCCATAGCTTCCCTCAGCGCCTGCCTCAGCAGGGTTGCATCCTGCTCCGTAATTTCCACTTTCAGGGCGACCCTGACTGTCAATGGCTTTCCGTCGCTGCCTGTTCCGTTTACGCTGTAATGCTGGGTCTTGAATATGCGCGGTATTTCCATCGTTTCTTTTCATGTAGAAAAGAGTTTATAAGATTAGGCATTGCCGGCGCATGCGCGGAGAAGTGTCTTGAACTCCCATGCGTTTTTCTCGCTTCCTTTTCGCTTCCGGCTATGTTCCTCATGCTGCTGCCCGTCCATTCAACGATTTTATACCATGTGTTCATGTCCGCGATTTTGAGCGCAGCCCTTATCTGTCTTGCGCCGTAATCAAGCAAAAGGACGCAAATGTCCGTATTCCCTTCTCCTGCGGCAATGGTTAGCGCACTCCTGCCGCGCTCGTCTGCCGCATTGATATCCACCCCATCATTAAGCAGTTCTTTGATTTCTGCGCCACGCCCATTTTTTACTGCGCGCAAGAGATTGCGGTTGAGCGCCTCTTTTTCAAATGCGGACAATGCCGGTTTTTCGCTTGGCAGCTTTTGTTTGTCTAAGCATGGCCGTTCAGCTGCTTTTTTTGCAAAGGCCTGCCTGCTTGCCTGATTCATGGCATTGTTTATGCAGCAAAGCAGTTAAAAATCGGTCATATCCGCTGCAAGCCGACCATGTCCAGTATGAAGCTCTTCTGCCTTCTCCTGGAATAGCTTATCTTCCTGGCTATGCCGCCCTCCACCATCCTGTGCGCAGTGGATATTATCTCGACAATGAGCACAAGGCTCAGCAGGACTGCCCCTATCTGCAGGATGCCGGTCATGGCAGACATGCTTACTGCGTCGAACAGGAACGGCACAAGCACAGACAGCAATATGAGCATGACTGCCCCGACGCCGGCGTATACTATCCGCTTGTCCATCTCGAAGTTCTTCCTGTCTATCCTGTAGAACGTTGACAGGAAGCCGTCCACGACGCGGTTCAGGGACTCTATTATCTTGAATATGAGCAGCGCGGACACCAGCACGTGGAGCATCACCCCCGCCGTTATGTCGCCCATGCCGGATATGGGCGCGTACGCAAGCAGCCCGACGTAACTTGAGAGCAGCGCTATGAGCCCGTTTGCGACTGCAAGCATGGCCGCGTATGCGACTATCCTCTTCATTCCGTCCATGAACAGCCCGTAGAACGCCCCCATCGGCTCGAACTCCCGCGTAACGACCCCGAGGTACGTTGACACGCTCTTTATCCTGTTCTTGGTCCTGAACGGTATGCCGGACTCTATGCGCCTTGTTATGGCAGGCACCCTCTTCATCATGATTGCCGAGACCAGCGCGCTGAGGAAGAGCGAAACGGTCATCAGCGTTATTATGTCAAACCCGACAAGGGCGCCCATCTTCCTGGCTATCATCAGCGAGAACTCGCTTGCCGTCACCAGCGAAACGGCCGAGAAAACGGACGCCTGTATGTTGGAGCCGAAAAGGTAGCTGAAAAAGCCCACTGAAAGGAACTTCGCAAGGACGCTAACTACGAGAAACAGCGCTATGGCAGCCAGCATCATCGGCGTCAATGCCGAAAGGTCGACCATCATGCCTATGGACAGGAAGAAAAACGACGAAAAGAACAGCCCAAAAGGCAGCATGAGCTTCTCTATCCTGTCAAACTGCCTCATGGACGCCATCATGCTCCCTGCGAGGAATGCGCCTATTGAAGCTTCAAAGCCCAGCAGCGTCGCCATGAACACGAATATCGCACACACGGAAAGCGTAGTGAACAGCAGCACTTCCGTGTTCTGGAATGCCGCATACTCAAGCATGTGCTTCACCGCAAGCCGGAATATCGCGTAGAACAGCAGCAGCATCGCCATCGACTTCAGCAGCGTCACCATTATGCTTTCAAAATACATGGTGGAGTCGGCAGCCGCCACTGACGGCATGACCGCAAGGGCAATCACCGCTATTATGTCCTCAAGTATCAGCAGCGCGAACAGCAGCGGTATCTCGTTCTTGTAGTCCCTCTTGTAGTTCTCTGTCAGCTTTGAGAACAGCGTGGTGCTTGAGAACGAGAAAAGCAGGCCCACTATTATGCTCTGCGCCGGGGTGAAGCCGAACAGCGCGGCCAGCGCGTACATCACCAGGAAAACGAAGGACAGCTTGACTATGGCGAAAAGCAGCGCCCTCATGCCGAACCTCATTATCTTGCTCAAGCTGAATTCTATCCCTATTATGAATAATAGCAGGACCGCCCCTATGTCGGAGAACAGGTCAAGCGCGCTGCTCCTGTCCACCAGCCCGAAAAGGTGCGGGCCGATTAGCGCCCCTATCAGTATTACGCCTATCACAGGAGGCATCTTCAGCCTTATTGCTGAAAGAAGCCCTGCAAGGGCGAAGACGAATACTATGCCTAGTTGCATCAGGGTCTCCATGGGGGGTCGCCTGCGTCGGGGTTGGTCGCATCTGTCGCTGTTTACCATTGGGACGGGGAAATGTTTTTAAAGCCGGCTGTGATTTTGCGTAAACGGAAATGTAATCCAAAACCATGCAGTTATAGGCGGATTCCGAATTCCTTTTTAGGCGATTGTGGAAAAAACGGAGCAAAAACGAGCATTTTTAAGGCTTAACAGCGTCAGATACACATGATTTCCGGGTTTGCACGTAAGTTTTTTGAGAATAAGAAATGCTGGTTTTGCGGCAAATACGGCCCATCAAGATTGGCTGATGGGCGCGCTGAAGGCGGACGCCATAATCTCGCAGGCGGTGGCAATGCTGCCCTCGGCATCAAGGCCCCCAGCCATGATTGTATCAGCCTCAGCCGCCATTGCGGCGGCAGGCGTGGGCTGGTGTATGTTCAGAATCAGGAAACCATTGCCGAAGCCAAGGTGCTGAACCAGCCGTCTTATGGCAGGGGCGGACCGGCGTTGCGGAAGCGCAGGGCCAAGGAGACGCAGGGCATGCAGCCGTTTTCTGGTTGCCTATTCATTTTTATATTTGACTACCCATAGGCCTCTATGGCAGCATGGTCAAAATATGTTCTTTGTGGATTGGCACTGTTATATTTGGCATCCGCTGTTTTCGCCTTCGCGGGCGGCAACGGCACCCCGGCAAGCCCGTACCTGGTTTCAAACTGCACTGACCTCCAGAACATGAGCGCCAATCTTACTGCAAGCTATGCGCTGAACAACAGCATAGACTGCACCTA
>JBGQMY010000025.1:0-12773 GCA_041500865.1 Candidatus Micrarchaeia archaeon
TACAAGGACTATCCTGGTGGCGTAATCATACCGCAGGCTCCGGGAAGCACGACCAACGAGATAATAAAGGGCGGGATAGTGAGGATAAAGATAAACTGCACGGTCATGGATCCAGATAACGATGCTACGCGGGGCATAATGCTGCGCATCGAGGACGCGAGGGGCGGATAACGATGGACACGAGAAAAGGGCAGGTTTCGCTTGAATTCCTCGTATATACTTCAGTGTTCATGCTCGCCTTCGTCATCGTCATCTTCATATTCTCCAACATGTCAAGGTTCGAGGTCTCCAGGAACGACTACGTGATGGCCGCGATAATCGACAGCAAGGTCATGTCGTTCGCAACCGTGGCCTATTCAATGGGCCCGGACTTCAAAACGTCGTTTGACCTTCCTGCCACGATAAACGGCTTCAGCTACATTGTAATGCTGGACCCGGACACAAATTTTGTGGACGTCACGGTTTATGACTCGTTCCTGACGCACTACTCATCGTTATCAATAGACTACAGACTGAAGACGGCCGGCGGCAACCCGGTCGTGCTTAACGGAGGGCAGAGGGTCTATCTCAGGATGGAGGAGGACGGGCTTTGCTTCTCGGACATTGAAGGGGGTGTTTGCGGATGACGTCCAAGAAAGGCCAGTCGTTCAGCTTTGACGCCATAGTGGCGGCCATAATATTCATAGTGGCGATATTCTCGTTCTTCAACTTCCTGCTGTTCTACCAGGGGGCATACGACTACAAGAAGGACATCATGGACAAGGAGATGATAAAGCTCTCAACGCTCCTGATGAGCAACGACTCCACATACGGCATAATGGACAGCGTGACCGCAAACAGGATGATCGCAGAAGACGACACTATGAACACAAGGATAGCGAATGTCGACGATACAACGCCGTACAGCCTCTGCGTCAAGATATACAATCCAAACTCAAAGGCAGTCACTTACCATCCTTCAAATTGCAACGAGGGCATGCAGGGCTCGTCAACGCAGACAAGGGCAGCGAGGATTGTCCAGACCCAGAATGGCGATATAGTTTCAATGATAATGAACCTGTACGACAAGCCCAGCGGCTAAATTATTTTGCCCAGAAGCGTGGTGTGCGTAAACCCTGCAATCCCAACTTCAACCCTGATTCCAAGCTTGGCATTTCCGCTGAACGCGACCTGCTTGTAGTTGTCAGCCCTTCCCTTACCCTCTTCGGTAACAAGGACGCTGAGCCTCTTCCCGACATATTTTCTGTTGTTCTCCAGCCCCAGCTTTTTCAGCAGCGCCGCTGCCTTCACGCTCCTCTGCTTTATGGTTTCCGACCGGAGCTGCTTCATGCCTGCCGCAACAGTGCCCTTCCTTGGCGTGAACTTGGAAAGGTTGACAACATCAGGCCTTATCCTTTCAAGCATCGCCAACGTGTCGCCGAAGTCCTTTTCGCTTTCTGTCGGGTATCCGACTATGACATCCGTTTCAACCATGATGTCCGGGATTTCGTGCCTCAGCCTTTTCACTATTTCCTCAAAATCCGCAACAGTGTGCCCACGCCCCATCTCCTTTGCGACCTTTTCGCTTCCTGACTGGACCGAGGCGTGCAGGAACCTGAACATCTTCCTGTTTTTGTACATCCTGGTTAGGCCGTCCAGCATCCTTTTGACGTGGTGCGGGTTAGCCATGCCAATCCGTATCCTGAATTCGCCGTCCGTCTTGCACAATTCATCAAGCAGCCCAATGAGGCCGGTTCCGATGTCCAGTCCGTATGCGCCTGTGTCGCAGCCGCTCAGGTCTATCTCCCTGCACCCCTCTTCAAGGGCCTTTTCCAGCGCCAGCCTTATGGACTTCGCGCTTTGGCTTATCAGCCTCGGCCTTGCCAGCCGCGACTGGCAGAAATGGCACCTGTCCGTGCAGCCGTCCTGTATGGCTATGCGGGCTATCGGCGGCGTGAACAGCTTCGGAAGGAAGTCCTTGCTTTCCAAAACGCCGTAATGGCTGTGTTCGCCTTTAACTGCGTCGTCCAGCGCCTCGTTTATGTGCCTCAATGACGACGGTCCGAGCATCGGCGCACCGAAAGCCCCAGGAAGCCTTTTGTCAACAGTCATGCATCCGGCTATTACGAATTTTTTTCCCTTTTTCCTGAGCCTCCTGAGGTACTCCATTATCTTGTTCTCGGTCGGCAGCTTGACCGTGCATGTGTTTACGACGACAACGTCCGCATCCTCCTCGCTTTTTGCAATCTTGTTTTTTTCCTTGGCAATGGCTGCCATCATCTCCGTATCCGCCCTGTTGAGCGTGCAGCCGTACGTCTTGAAGAAGACCTTCATGATACCGCCAAAAAAGAGGGCCGGGGCTTCCGCCCCGCTGCTCACTGCGACGTTATCATGGTCAGCGTGTCAGGCACCTTCCTCACGTTGCCCGTCCTTGCGCCCACAAGCCACTTCGTGCCCTTCTGCGCCGCTATGTCAACGAGCCTCTGCGTTATTATGCCGTCAAACACTATCGCGAACGGCTCGCGCGAGTCGTCAATCGCCCTTATCATGTCCCTGACATAGGCCTCTGTCGAGAGCTCGCCGGCTGTGTTGTATATCTTTGCCTTTGACTGGCCCGTTATCGCGTTGAGCTGCCTCACAAGGCTCTCGGAGCTGAGCTCTATCTTCTCCTTTGGCGCGGTTGGCTCTGCTGCAGGCGCCGGCCTGCTTTCCTGCCTTTCAGGCTCAGGCTCCTGCCTTATCAGTGGCAGGCCAATGCCCTTTTGGCTGCTCTCCTGCGCCTGCGGCTCGGCCTGGGTGCTGCTTGCATCCGGCTGGCTTACTGCCTTTGGCGGGTCCTGCTGCGCCCCCTGAAAAGCCGTCGGCTGGCCAGGGCTCTGTGCAGGGGCAATGGCTGGCGCCGGAGCAGGCTGCTCCCGCGGCGGCGCGCTTTGGAAATTCGTCCTCTGCTGCCACGGCTGCCTGTCCCTTTGGTAATCCTGGTACCTCGGCCTGCTGTAGCCGCCCCCGAAGCGGCTCCTCTGCTCATCCTGCCTCCTGGCGTTCGCGTTTTCCCTGTCAGTCTGGTATTGGTTGAACGGCATGGTGCTCCTTATGGCCTTTATGAGCTCCTTGCGCGTCAGCTCCTCGACCTCCTGGCCTGAAGGCGCCCTTGCCACGAAGTCTATCTCGGCCCCGGCATTGACCAATTCGTTGAGAATTATATCCCCACCCCTGTCGCCGTCAAGGAAGACGATGACCTCCTTCTTCTTTGTTATCTCTATTATGCTCGGCGTTATCTTCGCCCCGCCTATGGCCACGACGTTGTCAATGTCGTTCCTCAGCATGTTGAGCACGTCCGCCCTGCCTTCGACAAGTATGACGGTTTCGTTCTTGTCAATGCCCTTTCCCGCGACCAGCTTGTCAGGCCCGTATGTCTGCGTCTCGTCCGTCTTGACGTCGGCCCTCACAAGCTCTATTATCTCCTTGCTGTCAGGTATCTGGTCGTTGAGCATGACCTTGAACAGGTCCTTTGCCTTTTCCACAATCTTCTTCCTTTTCGCGTCCCTGTTGTCCTCTATTTTCTCTATCTCGAACTTCGCGTCGCATGGCCCCACCCTGTCAACCGTCTCCATCGCGGCCGCGACAACCGCAGTCTCTATCCTGTCCAGGCTTGAAGGTATCTTTATCAGGCCGCTTGTCCTGACGTTGTTTGACGTTGTGTTGACCTCTATCCTGCCTATCCTCCCGTTCTTCTGCAGGTCCCTGAGGTCCAGCTCCTCGCCGAGCAGGCCTTCCGTCTGCCCGAATATCGCGCCTACGACATCCGGCTTCTCCACCAGGCCGTCGACGCTGAACTTTGCGTATATCGTGTATTTTACCGTGTCTATGTATGTTTTTCCCATTTCACTCTACCCCCTTTGTTTTTTGTTCATTAGGCCGTTTAGGCATCCGGATATGGCGTTTTCGTTTCCTTCCACTTCGATGATTTTGTTGCGGCTCTTTGCCCCCCTTATTATCCTGGCATGCCATCCCAGCTCCCTTTTCAGGAGCTTTATGACGGCAGTGTTGGCAGCTCCCCTTTCCGGGGCATCCTTCACGCTGACCAGGACGGAGCTTCCGTCCCAAAAAACGCATTCCTTGCCTGCCTTGGGCTTTACCCTTATCGCGAGCCTCATGCTCCCAATGGAATCAGAATCAGGTGTGCCGGACCGTGTTGACCGCAGCGTTCATCCGTCGCGCCCGCCATCCCGGCCCGGCATCTTTTCTATCCGGTCTCACCTTTTAAATATCCTTTCTCTTCGGCCAAGCCGATAAGCCCAGGCCATGCCTTGGACATGTCGTCGTCCGAAATGATGCCAACAAGTACGCCTTTTTTGTCTATCACCGGCAGTCTCCTGACCCCGTTCCCTATCATCACCCTTGCGGCGTCCTCAAGCTCCGTTTCAGGGGCTATCGTGTAGATGGCCTTGGACATTATCCTGGAAAGCGGCTCTTTTGGGCTCATTTCCTTTGCCATTGCTTTCCTGACCATGTCCCTCTCGGTCACAATGCCTATTGCCTGCTTCCTGCCGTTGACGATTATGACCGACCCTATCTCGTGCTTCTTCATCATCCTTGCCGCATCGGCGATGCTTCTCTTGGCGTCCATTGTTATTATCTTCTTGACCATGACGTCTTTGACCGTGATCCCCGATCCCATGCCTATATTTGGGCATTGTCATGTTTAAAAAGCCTTTTGTTTATGCGCTTCCGACGCAATCCCTGAAATCTGCTACAAAGACTTTTGCCGCATCAAAGCCCATGCTTTTCCTGAGCCCCCATTCGCCGAGGAGGTAAAACGCGTCCATCCTGTCGCTGTTTTTTGCGACGCTTATGGCCGTGCATCCAACAGTGCTCTTGCTTGATATGTCTGCGCCCTTTTCCAGGAGCAGATTGCACGTTACTGCGTCATTGGCGTTTGCAGCATCCATGAGCGGGGTCCAGCCCATGTTATTCTTTGCGTTCACATTAGCGCCTTTTTCAATCAGCAAAGCGCAGGTTTCAGCATGTCCGTTCTGTATTGCCCACATGAGCGCGGTCGTGTCTGACAGGTCCCTTGCTTTGACATCCGCCCCATTCTCAATCAGGAACTTGCACACATCGCTTTTTCCCTCCATGGCCGCAACCATCAGCGCAGTCATTCCAGGATTTCCTTCGGCCTCCATGTCTGCGCCTGCCATGATGAGGCTCTTTATTTTTTCCCAGTCATATATTGCGCTCCAGAAATGGGGGTCCTCATCATTACTACTTGTTATCTCTGCCTTGAGCATTTTTGTGAGCTCTTTCTCGCTTTCAACGATGTCGCCGAGCCTTGGCTTGGGGCCTTGTTTAGCATCTGACCTTTCCTTGCCCATCAGTTCCGCCATAAGCTCATCCCTTGACGCACTCCCTGAAGTTCCACATGAACGTACTTATCCTCTCCATTAGCATCTTCGTAAGCATGGCTTCAATAAGGTAGCGAAGCACGTCGTTTTCGCCGCCTTCCGAATAACTTACTGCAGCCAAAACGGTTCCTTTGATGAGATTCCTTGCGTCTGCGGCATACCAAATCGCATTTTTGCCTTCCTTGTCCCTTGTTAGGATGTCCGCGCCATCTAGAATCAGCAGCTCGCAGATGGAATAGCCTACATTTCTGTGTATCTTGGTTGCCGCGAACATGAGCGCGGTTTGGCCGTTGTGCTCCATTTGGAAATTCGCATCTGCCCCGTTGTCCACCAGGAACCTGCATACCCCGATGTTTCCCTCTTGTATCGCATGTATAAGCGGAGGCGTGTAGGCACCGAGCAATCCGTTCGGGTCAGCGCCCAAAAGAATAAGCCGCTTTATCTCTTCCCAATTGATGATATTTGGGCAGCCTGTTACTGATTTGATCTGGCGTCTGAGCTGGCGAGTTAATTCCTCATTGTATTCAAAAATGTCGCCGAGCCTTGGCTTAGGCTGTTTGGAATCTTTTTCTTTTCCGCCTTGCTTCAGCTCAGCCATGTTTCTCATCCTTTAATGCACTCCTTGAATTCCCGCATGAACGCCTTTCCTAGCATAATCTCGACAAGATAATGCAGCGCGTTTCTTTCAGTCCTGTTCATGTAGCTCCCTGCAACGAGCTTCCTGGTTTCTGCAACCCACATAATTGCATCTTTGCCATTGCTGTCCCTCAGGGATATGTCCGCGCCATGCTCAAACAGCATGTCGAAGATTGCGCAGGCTGTATCCCCGTGTATCCTGCATGCCGCGAACATGAGCGCGGTTTGGCCGTTGTGCTTCATTTGGAAATCCGCGTCCGCCCCCTTTTCCAGAAGGAACCTGCACATCTCAACCTTTCCCTCGCTTACTGCATGCATAAGCAAAGACATGTAGCGGTCGATCATTGCGTTCGGGTCGGCGCCCAACGATACGAGACGCTTTACCTCTGCCCAGTTCGCGTTAGTCACGCATCCAATCTTGACTGATTTGAGCTGGCGGGTCAGCTTTCCTTTGTATTCAAAAATGTCGCCGAGCCTTGGCTTGGGTTGGCTAGTATTTCTTTCCTTCCCTCCTTGCTTCAGCTCCGCCATAAGCTCATACCTTCACGCACTCTCTGAAAACTGCGGCAAATCCCCCTGCCGCCTTTCCCACGATTTTCCTGAGCGCCCATTCCTCAAGAAAGTAAAATGCATCCATGCTGTTATTATTCCTTGCGAAACCCAGTGCATTGTTTTTGCAAACATCCCTGGCCCAAAGATTTGCGCCATTTTTCAGAAGAATCTTGCATGCCGCCATGTCATCGTCCTTTGCCGCGTACATCAGCGCCGTGCAGTCCGCAATATTGGCCACATTCACGTCCGCGCCCTTTTCAACCAGCAGTTCGCATATCTCAGGATGGCCGCCCCCCGCAGCCTTCATCAGCGGCGTCTCGCCAAAGCGGTCCCTTGGGTCTATTCTTGCGCCTTTTTCCAGAAGAAATTGGCATACATCCAGCTCGCCGGCCATGCTGGCCTCGTTCAGCGCAGTGCTTTTGTCCATTGTCCTTGCCCGGGCGTTCACGTCAGCGCCATCTTCGATAATTTCCATTATTCTTTTCCAGTATGCCCTGCTTTTGTTGTAAATGCCTGCATTTGCCAGCAGATTTTTGAGCTCGCAGTCCAGCCTGCGATTCTCCAGCGGGTCGCCCAGGCGCGGCTTTGGGCCTTGCTTCGCATCTGACTTTTCCTTTCCGCCCTGCTTCAGCTCCGCCATATCCGTCATCCCTTCATGCACGCTATAATATTTGCCATGAATATGTCAGTATATTTCATCCCAAACCATTTTTCAAGCGCAGTCATCATCATGTCGTCAAACAGGAACAGGCCTCTTTCTGAAATCCAAGCGTGGCTGAGAAATGCGTGGCCGAATACATTGAGACCTTTCTTGTCCTGTATGCCCATGTTCGCGCCCCAATTTATCAGCAGCCGGCATTCGGTGCCATGCGAAAAATCGGCTGCAAGCATCAGCGCAGTCTCCCCATAATCATCCTGCGCATTTATTTTCGCGCCCTTGTGCAGCAGGAACCTGCAAACTGTGTTTTCCCCGGCCGCGGCCGCAATAATAAGGGCAGTCCTGCCAGCGAAATTCCTGGTTTCAACATCAGCGCCGTCCTCAACCAATTTCATTATTCTTTCCCAGCCAAACTGTGTTGCATTTTCTAACATATGTACTAGTTCTTCTTCCAGCTTTGTTTTGTCCAAGCATGCAGAATCCGGCTCTGGCTTCGCGAGATTCCCCGCGCTGGTCTTGGGAAGCATGCCGATATTTTTGCCGTTCTCAAGCCGCTCTGCCATGTTTCAATTTATGGTAATATAAGTTTATAAAATAAGACTAACGGGCCCAAGGCAGCGATGGCCTTGCGAGCCCATTTGCCCCCAGCCCTGTCTCTTATACGGTGCTATTCGGGCCCGGGGAGATTTGAACTCCCGACCTACGGCTTAGAAGGCAGTCGCTCTAATCCAGGCTGAGCTACGGGCCCCGACGGTGTTTTTATTGCTCTCTGAACGTATACGTTAAAAAGAAGTATTATAAATGTTATGCATCAACATCCGAGAAGGTGTAACCGATGATTGTTGGAGACAGGATAAACAGGATAGACGCGCAAATCAACCCTGACGCGCCCTTTACCGGATTCAAGATAGACATAAAGATGGGCGAGGTCAAGAAGGAGGGCAAGGATAGGATGCTCGTGGACTACATATACACGGTCGACTACGACAAGGTCGGCAAGGTAATGCTTTACGGGACCGTTTTTGAAGGTGACGAGAAAAAGATACCCCAGCTTGAGGAAAGCTGGAAGAAGAACAAGAGGCTGCCCAACGACTATGTCGAGGAGCTGATAAACATCATAAACTTCGTGGGCTCCGCCCATGGCACCATAGTGACGAGGGTGCTCAACATAAGGCCGCCGATAATCCCGCCGAAGCTCTCACTGGGCACAGTTGAGGAGAAGGCGCCGGCTAAGAAGTGAGGGACGCCTTGTCTTTCAGGCAAAGGTATGCGCCCATGTAGGCAGGCACCTTTGCCTTCTGCCCCTTTTTCGCTTTCAAGGAAGTTTCCTTCAGCCTTAGGCTAACGTCCTCCTTAAGCAATATCATGACCTTTTCATCCGGAAAGACGACAGCGTCTGATGCAGGGTCAAACTCCCCAATCCCGCTTTCCTTGAGTATTTTTGCCTCCAGGCCCGTTGAGCCGTGGATTGAGCCTGGCATCCTTATCAGCTTGGATATGTCCTGCGTCACGCCTGCGTCTATGTTCACTGAACGGAGCTTTGCCGCATCCCCGACCAGCTTGAGCCTTTCCATCAGCTCCGTTTCCTTCAGGCCGTGGCCGCGTCCCCAATCCCCCCTGCCAATGCCTTTCACGAACTGCTCAAGGTTTTGTGGCTCCCTGAGCCTTCTGGAAAGCTGGAGCGGGTCGTTTCTGGCAACCTCAAGCGCCGTCTTCGCGAACCTGCCTGCTGAGCCTGCGTCCCCTGGCCGAGGGCCCGGAACCATGTCCCTGTTTCCTTCGTTTAGCAGCTCGTCCTTCATCCTTTTCCTGAACGAGGAGAACATCTTCACATAATCAAAGCCCTCGCCCTTGATGTATCCTATTATCTTCTTCCTGTCGTCAGAAAGCATGGAAAGGAAGCCCTTGTCCCTGACGTGCAGATGGTATCCCCTGTTGCCTGAAAAGTTAATCAAATAGTCCCGCGCCCCGAAATCGTCCTTAAGGATTTCAATGAGCCTCAAAAGGTCCCTCTTCATGCCTTTCATGGTCTCGGCATCCGTGTTTTCCGCGTCAAGGTCAAACACAAGCTCTGCGCCAAGCCAGTTCTTCCTTTCCATCGGCGTCGCGTCCGGGAACTCGTAATAGGCAACGGAATGGGATATGTAGAGCGGCGCCTCAGTGGAAAGGAACGCATTGAGCTCCGCATCCGATAAAAACGCAAGGTGCCTTTTCGCTATCTTCTTGCCGAAATCGCCTATCCCGAACTCCCTCTTCTCCACGTTGTATATGGACTTCCTGTTTTTTGAATAATACTCCTTGAGCATGTCACTTATCCATTTTCTTTCCGCTTCCACGTTTAACACTCCACCTTATCGGATTCCTTATCCCGCACTCGGCGACGCAAAGCCCGTAAAGCTTCATCTTGTCGCAGGTCGGCATCTTGTAGCCGTGCTCTATCACGTGCTTCAACTGGTACGTTGATATCTTTTCGCTGAAGTCCGGCGCATTGGCGTAAATCTTGAGCATGTCGTCCAATCCAACGTCCTTGTTCATAAGATAAACAGCAAGGGACCATCTTGCATAGTGGTTGAGGTTCTTGTGCATCCGCATCTCGTCAAGCAATTTTTCAATGCATGGCGGGTTGTCCCCCTCCCTGAACGACACCTTGGCAGTCTCCTTTTTCGGAAGCCGGGACAGCACGGCCTGGCCTATTGAATTGTAGAAATGGTCCTTTTTCTCCACTCTGGGCAGCGCAAGCAGGTGCCTTGTCACGGCTTCCTGCAGCATCCTCTTGAGCTCGTCAAATTCTATCCTTACTCTTCCTCCCTTCACATCCCTGTAAAAAAGGCTGTAATGGACTGCATTGGGGGAATATTTGACGAAAGAAAAGATATCAATTTCATATCCGTTTTCTGTTTTCCTTGCGTCAATGCCGAAGTCGCCCAGCAGCATTGAAAGCTCGTCGTCCATCTCCCTGTTCTCTATCCTTTTTGCGTAAAGCGACTTTGAGTACGCTATCGCGAACCTGTTTGTCACGTAGTTGTTGTTCAGGTGCGTGACAACGAGCCTGCATATGGCGTATATCGCAAGCTCCTCTGCCATCTTCTCATCAGATTCAGTGTCTACTATCGGGTAATTGCCGCCAGAAAGCACGCCAAGCAGCCTGTTCCTGGCCTCAGAGACAAGATACTCGTTCTTCAGCAGCTGGGCATGGCTGGCTATCTCTTTCTTTCCGTAGCTGGTAAATGGGTACCTGTAAGCTAGCCTAAGCTGTTCCACAAGGGAATATTTTGTAGAAAGGCAGTATTAAAGGGTTTGCCTATTCACTCGACCGGGGATATGTAGATTACGGAGTCCCCCCTAAGGAAGATGTTCTTGAACTCCTTCTTGTTTTCGCCGTCCTTGAAGCTGGCATTGACAAGTATGATGTTCATGTGCACGTCGAAGGACTCCATCTTTCCCGTGAATTCCTTGCCGCCCTTTATCCCAACGGTTACGTTCTTGTCTATTGACCTGTTGAGCAAGTCGAACGGTCTCTTTTGCGCAGTATTGCCTATCATTGCGGTTTCACCTCATTGTTTTTATCGCTGCTGTATATTGGCTCATTTCTTGGTTTCCTGTGAAACGTTTTAAAACCCTGTTGTTGGCTGAACCCGTGGTGCTCAAAGCCCCCTGAATGCTGGTCCAGCATTATCAGCCTGTCTGCATAGTGCGGCAGCGCCGCGCTGAAGCCGAACCTCAGGCTTATGATGTAGATTTTCTTGCCCAGTTCCTTTATCCTCGTTATTGCAGGAACAAAGTCAGTATCCCTGGTAACGAAGACAACGGCAGTCACTTCCTTTGCCGTTGCCGCATAATACACGGAGTCCACTGCCATCGCGACGTCAACGTCCCCTGACGTGACCACTGCCTTGTATCCCTGGTTTATGACAGCCTCAATCAGCTTCCTTGAAGCGTACTGGTCCACGTAGACGAACGCGCTGTGCACAGTCCCCTCCTTGACAAGTATGTTCTTCACGTCAGCCAAGTCTATCTTGGCATCCTTCCTTATCATGTTGGGGCCGTCAACGAAAACCGCGAAAACCTCGTTCCTTCCGGGCTCGCCAGGCCTTGCGGGGGCTGGCTTGCCCTTTCCAAAAATGTTCAAAAAGTCCATTAAGACACCTTTCGTCAATAAACGTCTAAACCAAAGAATTTAAATGCGTTTCTGGAAATGCGCTCAGCGGCCTCCCGGTAGTCCATGCCCTTCCTTTCGGCTATTATCCTTATCGCCTTTTCCACGTCCAGCGGCGTCTCCCCGACGTACGGCGAGTCTGTTTCTGCCAATATCCTCTCAACCGGCAGCTTGCCAAGCGCAACGTCCCTTTTTGCGGACCTTATCGGCGGGAACGAGAAATGCGCATCCAGCTTGCCAAGCGCGTATTCCGGGTTGCTTTCTCCGAAGAAATGGAACATGACCTTGCCCTTGAACCCTTCGCTAGCAATATAGTCAACGACTTCATTGAACGATTCCCTTGAGTGTATGACAAGCGGCAGGCCCATGTCCTTTGCAAGGTCCAGCATTTTTGAGAACGCCTCTTTCTGCAGCTGCCTGTCTCTTTCCGTCTTTGCCCAGTGGTAATCCAGCCCCGTTTCGCCTATCGCGTAGGGTTCGCACTGGCTTATGAACGACATCCATTCGTTCAGCTTGTCCAGCCCATCCGTCTGCGCTGTCTGCGGGGCTATGCCTGCAACGAACGGAACGCCGTATTTTTCCGCGCAGTCAAAGGCAAGCCTGTTCGCCTTGTCCGAATGGCCCGTAAGGACCGGAAGGATGCCTGCCTTAAGGTATTTTGAGACATCCATTTCCTTTTCAAAGATGTGCGTATGCGCGTCGACTATCATTGCCATGCACCAAAATCCGTCTTCAATCCGTCTATTATGAAGCATTTCCTCAGCACGCATTCAACGCCAAGGGCCTTGCATTTGCTTTCTTCGTCCTCGCTTTCGCTGCCTGGCTGGAACCACACGCCCTTCACACCGGCCTTTGCTATGTTTTCAAGCAGGCCAAGCCCTATCTCAGGCCTGACGACCATTATGGCAACGCCGATTTTTGCTGGAACGGATTTCACGTCAGGATACGATTTTATGCCCTCAAACTCCGCCATGTTGGGGTTTACTGCGTAAACATTGAAGCCAAGCTCCCTCAGCCTCATGAGCACCCGGTATCCGTATCTGGCCTTGTCCCTTGAGAAGCCGACAACCGCGATGTTGTTCCTCTTGGAGAAAAAATCCATGCGATGGTATCGGAAACCGTGTTTTAAACCATTTGCCCAGAATCTCCTTTTGGCTATTGGCAAGGTTAAGCCATCTGCAAAGAGCCAATAAAAAAAGGGAAAAAAGCCCCTCTGGCCACCGTCGCTAGATGGCAGGGCAGCATCTTTTTAATCGTGCTGGACAAGAAATCCCCGGATTTCAATCCGGGAATGAATTGACCCATCGTCGTTGCCGCAGCAAAGCCTAATTTTTTTCGGCGCGCGCCTTCGCGCCAATCACAACGTTTTTATATTCAGAGAATGATA
>JBGQMY010000026.1:0-12688 GCA_041500865.1 Candidatus Micrarchaeia archaeon
GGTTGTCCTTTGCCTCGATGTTTGCGCCTTTTTCAAGCAATAAAGCGCAGGTTGGGGTATGCCCGCGCACTGCGGCCCACATGAGCGCAGTCCAGCCGTTATTATTCTTTACCTCGATGCTTGCGCCTTTTTCAAGCAATAAAGCGCAGGTTGGGGTGCGTCCGTACCATGCGGCATACATGAGCGCTGTCCTGCCGAGGTTGTCCTTTGCCTCGATATTTGCGCCTTTTTCAAGCAGTAAAGCGCAGGTTGGGATGCGTCCGTTCCATGCGGCATGCATGAGCGCGGTCATGCCGGCGTTGTCCTTTGCATCGATATTTGCGCCTTTTTCGAGCAGTAAAGCGCAGGTTGGGGTGCGTCCGTTCGCTGCGGCATACATGAGCGCAGTCCTACCGTCGTTGTCCTTTGCCTCGATGCTTGCGCCAACCTTCAGCAGTCTCTCCGCTCTTTTTGTTTTGCCTGTTTTGGCAGCATCCAATAGCATATCATTGAGCCTCTTCTGTTCTTCTTCGGATAATATCCTCTTTCCGCTCTTTATAATATCAGCTTTGAGATTAGCTGGTTTGGTTGCCGGCACATTGCCCTGAATTTTCCTTTCCTGCATGGCTTTATTGTGAATAAAAGGGGTTAAAAGCACAACCATTCACATATGTGGATCATGGCCAAGGAAAAAATGAAGGTGTGCATTTTCGTAACGGCCTCAACGCTAAAAGACCAGACATCCAGCCTGCCCGAAGCATGCAGGAAAAAGGGGTGCCTGGGCATCTTCAAGATTGACGAAGACCCCAAATGCAGGCTTTTCATGGACAAGAAAGAGCTCAAGATAAGGCATGCCAGGGCAATGCGCAAGATACGGCAGCGGGATAAAGCTGCAAAAAAAGATAACGTTTAAATCAGTTCCTTATATGGCAGTTTCATGGCAGGCAAAACACCGGCAAAAATGAAAATGGGCAAAGAAAAGCAGATGGAGCTGGACGAGGCCCTTTTGGCGGCAGCCAGCGAAGGCAGAACTGCGGATGCCAAAAAACTGATTGGCTCAGGCGCGGATGCCAATGCCAAAGATGGCGAAAAGTGGAGCGCGCTCATGTACGCTGCGTCAAACGGGCATACCGATACGTGTGCTCTGCTGATTGAAAAAGGCGCGGATGTTGAAGCAAAGAACGAAACCGGCAAGACTGCCTTGATGTATGCAGCGGCAGAAGGCCATACAAAGACATGCGAATTATTGGTGGAAAATGGCACAAAAACAGGGGAAAGGAGCATCTGCGACATGACCGCGCTCATGTTTGCGGAATCAGGCAACAAGGCGGAAACTGCGGCATTCCTGAGGTCAGTGGAGGCCGGAACAGGACCAAGCAAAAAACGCAAAAAGTAGCGCAGGCAACGGCAACATTATTAAAGCATAAGAGGGAACTATCCAGCATGAGGCTTAAGGAAATCGTGTTCATAGGCGTCGGCGGGGGAAGGACCGCAGTTATAAGGCAGTATAAGGACTTCGGGACCGGCGGGTTCAGGATAAACGGGGATTTGAACATCTACGTGGACCCTGGCCCTGGCGCCGCAGTTTACTCCTCGCAGCTTGGCCAAAGCCTGGAAAACATAGACATCCTGATAATCAGCCACAACCACCTTGACCACATGGGCGACGCGGAAGTGCTTGCAGAGGCCATGAACGGGTTCGGTTTTGAGAAGAAGGGCATGCTGATAGCGTCTGACGCCTGCATAAACGGGCCGAAGGGGGACAGGGCGGACAGGGCGATGGACTCATACCACATGAAGATGTTCAAGGAAATAATGATAGGCAAGCCCGGGGAAAAGAAAAAAATAACAAAGAACGGGAAGTCCTTCGAGATTGAGTTCACTCCTACGAAGCACGAGGACCCGAGCGGCTTCGGGTTCGTCATCAGGGCGGAAAACGCGTCGATAGGCTACACGTCCGACACAGAATACATGAAGGGCCTGGAATCGCATTTCATGGGCGTGGACGTGCTTATACTCAACGCAATAAAGATGCGCCACAAGGACAGCCTATACAAAGGCCACATGGCGGTCTTCCCGGACGCGGAAAATATCATAAAGGCAATAAGGCCGGACATTTCCGTATTAAACCACCTTGGCCACGAGATAATAAAGGAAGGCAGGATGGATGAGCTCAGGTTTGAGATGAACTCGAAAACCGGCGAACAGGTCATGATACCGCGGCAGGGCTACAAGGTAAACCTGTCCAACCCGCTGATGTTCCCAAAGAAATTCAAATTGCTGAAAGGGAGGAAAGGCCAATAGCTTTTTAGCACCTTTTGCGCATAATAGACGCATGGCTCTGAAAGCGGGGGAATCAAAACTCTCCAAAGGCATGCGCAGGATAAGGGAGTTATTCCACAAGCCCAAATCCGAAAAGGCAAAGAGGATAAGCGGCTTGGAGCAGGCCAAGCTCAATATCAGCCTTTATTATGCAGTGCGAGGCAACGAACCAGATGAAATCCGCAGGCTGATTAAGGCAGGCGCGGATGTTGGCGCAACCTGGGAATCGGAGGTGCCGCTGCTGGCACATGCGGCATTCCTTGGCAATGCCGAATCCTGCAAAGCGCTCATAGAGGGCGGGGCTGACGCCAATGCAAAGGATAAGGTCGGCAGAACCATGCTGATGTATGCAGTACAAAAGGAAAGTTTCGGAATCTGCGCGTTGCTGGTTGAAAAAGGGGCGGATGTCAATATAAGGGACAAGGAAGGCATTAGCGCATTGCAGGAGGCGGCCGTCAGGAACGAACCAGATATATGCAAGCTGCTTATACTACATGGGGCAGACGCCAGTTCCGTCATTAAGGCATTAGATAACTTATACTATAACTGGCATTCCATGAAGGGGAATGGGGTGTGGGTTGGCCGTGCGGAACAAACCAAGAAATTTCTCGTAACTGCGCTTGATTTGGCAGGTTTTTTCGTTGGCGGCGTGGATTCGTTGCGCCACAGCCCGCGCAAGGCAGACAAGGGATACTCGCTTTTCATGGAAAGCTTTAATCTATGCATCTCGGGAAAATGAAAAAATCAGGGCGCATCCTTGATTAGGTAAAGCAGCACGTATGCCGAGGCGAAGTTTATGGCGAAGCCGCCGACCATCGCGAGCAGCGTCATGATGTATCCTATGCATGGAATCAGGCTCAATACCATCACCGCAACCATGAAGGCGGCGGAGATGACGAACATCACCAGCATGTAAGCCAGTATGTCCCATATCTTTGACCGCGCAAACGCGATGGAATAGAACAGGCTGCCGACCAGTCCCCTGTCAAGCCTCTGCCTTGAGAATACGTACGGGATGTATAGCATTGTCAGAAGCGAAACCGCAACCATGACAGCAAAGAAAACGACTATTGCAACCAATGCCATGATTGCAAACAAGATGGATGAAAGGGCCTTGCCTGCAAGCAGGTAGATGGCATAGCCGATGCCGCCCAGCACCAGGCATAGCAGGACCAGTATAAGGAGCGAAACCACCCCAACGAGGATGTTCGCAAGGAACAAACGCACGTATTTGTCCTTGACAGAGGCTATATAATCGCCTAAGCCGACCTCCCTGCCCTCCAGGGATGCCTTTGCATACAGCATGTTGGCGACCGTCTGGAGCGGGGCTGAAAACACAGCGACCAGTATTATGAAGCCGTACATCAACGCCATCGCGCCAACCATGCCTGAAAGGTTTCCGCCTGTGGCCGCGCCTGCGGCAGCGAAAGAGGCAAAGAAGAACGCAAAATAGCACGCCATGAATATTGCCAGGAACGCGATGGAAATCGCAAAGTTCCATAGCGCGCTGTATATGAAGTTGCGGGGCCTCTCCCTTATGGTCATAAACGCCTGCCGTATGACCTGAATCATGTCTGCCATGCGCTCCTGTTGCATGCGACGGTTTTAAAACGTTCTGTGACAATTGCGGTCATATGAAACCAGGATACCACCATTGGGCGTACAGGCTTGCGAACGAGGTCGTTGAGCGGAACCCGGGCAAGCCGGAATATATTATACTTTCGGGCGCCACTACTTCCGGAACCCCGCATCTGGGCACTGTCTGCGAGTTCCTTTTCCCATATGCGGTGAAGAAGGCGCTGGATGACGTGGGAAAAAAGGCAAAGATGTATTTTGTCTTGGATATCCTTGATGCCTTTGACAAAATCCCGTCTTCCGTAAGGCAGTACGAAAAGGAGCTGGCGCCGCACCTTGGCAAGCCGCTGGAAAGCACGCCTGACCCGACCGGCACGGCCCCAAGCCTCGGGGAATACTTTTACCTGCAGATGAAGGATATCATGGACAGGATGGGCGTTGAGGCGGAAGTCGTCAAGGCGTCTGGCCTGTACAAAAAAGGCCTTCCAACCCCATATGCGAAGATGGCGCTGGACAGGATTGAGCTGCTCAAGCAGATAGTCCAGGAGACAAGCGGAAGGGAGCTGAAAAAGGGCTGGACCCCGATAATGCCGATATGCGAACTGTGCGGCAAGGTTGCGACGACAAGAGTGACATCCTTTGACAAGGATTATAATTGCGAATATGCCTGCGACGCAAAGCTGGACTACACTGAAGGCTGCGGAAACATTGGAAAGTTCAATTTGAACGAGCCTACGAAATACAAGATGGTATGGAGGCTGGATTGGCCTGCGCGCCAGGCATACATGGACGCTGACATAGAGGGCGGCGGGGTTGACCACTTCACAAAAGGCGGAAGCTGGGACACCGCAGTCGCAATCCACAAAAAAATGTTCCAAAGGGAGCCTCCGGTAGGATTCAAATACGGCTTTGTGCTGCTTGAAGGGAAAAAGTTCAGCAAAAGCAAGGGCAACGGCATGTCCATGCCGGAAATGATAAGGCTCATACCGCCCAAGGTGATTGCATACCATCTGCTGAAGTTTGACCTTGAGGAGAACATCAACTTCGACCCGCAGAAGGAAAGCATACTCGCGATAATAGAGGATTACGAGGCAGCAAGCAAAATAAGCGGAAATCCGGAAGATATGGGCAAGGCCGAAGTAAAAAAATATTTCGCGTATAAATTGGCGGGAAAGCGGGAGTGGGACTGCCTGTTCAGGGATGCGCTGATGTATTACCAGATATCGAAGGACTGGAAAACTGTCGTTTCGCACTACGGCATAAGCGAAAGCGACGCAAGGGCGATTGCCCCATATGTTGAGGAATGGATAGCAAAGGGGTTCGTGCCTGACGATTACGACTTCAGCTATAAACCAACAAAGGCAGAAGGCGCCGCAAGGGAGTTCTTTGAAGCGCTGGACGCGTCCAAGGACGCTGAGGGCATCCACAACGCCATATACGACTTTGCCAAGTCAAGGGGCATGCCAGGCGGCGAGCTTTTCAGGGCGCTATACAAGGCCATGCTCGGCAAGGAAAGGGGCCCAAGGCTTGGAAAACTGGTTTACGCGATAGGCGCGGAAAAGGTGAAGGGGGATGTCCTTTGACAAAGATAGTGAAGATTGCCGAGAACTGGGACATTGCGTTTGACGAATGCGTGAAGGCCGTAAAGGCAGGGAAGCTGATTGTCTATCCAACCGACACCGTTTACGGCATAGGCGGAAACGCGCTTGACAAGGATGTTTTTGACAATGTATGCGCGGCCAAGAGGCGCCCTGCATTTAATGCCGTTTCAGTAATGATACCTAACCTTGAGATGCTGCTGAAATATTTTGATGCCGGAGACGAAGAGCTGGATTACATAACAGCCAGCCTGCCTGGGCCGTTCACGTTCATCCTCAAGGCCAAGGCGCCGATGCCTGTCCAAAGCGCAAACGGAACCGTTGGCGTGAGGATACCGAACCACATCTTCATGAGGAAGGTGTGCTACGAGTCAAACGTTCCTATAATAACGACGTCAGCCAATCTCCACGGCCAGCCTGCGCCCGTACGCTTTTCAGACATACCGAAGGAGATGCTGGATGCGGCAGAAGTCGCAGTTGACGGCGGCGAGACCATGCTGAAGGGGCCGTCAACAGTCGTCAACATAAGGGAAAGGAAGATTGAGAGAAAGGGCGTTGCGGACTTCTTGTTTTGAGCGTCAAAGGTTGCGCCTTATCAGCCCGGATATTGAAATCAATTCCTTCTGCGGCGTAGGCTCCCTGCTTCCGGGCCTGTAAAGGAATTTTCTTGGCTCGTATCTTGTTATGCCCGCATCCCCCTTTTTCCTCGGAATCATGTGGATATGCAGGTGCCTCACGTTCTGGCCTGCGGATTTTCCCTCGTTCCATGCGTAGTTGAATCCGGTTGCGCCGAGCGATTTCCTCATTGCCGGTTCCAGCCTTTCCATTATGCCAAGCATCGCCTCAAGCTCGTCCTTCCTAAGGCCCCATATTGTCGAGACCTTTCTTTTTGGGCAGATGAGGATGTGGCCCGGCACTATCGGGATGTTGCTGGGAAATGCGAAAGCAAGGCCATTGTCCATTATGAGCCTTTCCCTTATCTCCTTCCTCCTTGCGCTGAAATACAGGGTTTGCCTTTTCATTTTATCAGCTTTGTCCCGCAGATTGCGTCTTCCGTCACATACCCGACCAGGAAGAGCTTGTAGTATCCGAGATACGGAATCCTGAAAAGGACCCTTCCCCTTACCTGGTCCGGGCTGGTGGGTGTGTTGAACATGCCGCCGATTGCGTTCGAATAGAACTGGATGTCAAAAATTTCGTTGTTGTCGCCTTTTGTAAGCAGGTAAGTGGCGTTTCCTGCGATGACCTTCACGACCGACCTGTGGACGATGTCGCCGGAAAGCGAAAACAGGTCATTTTGCTTCGGCGCATAGACGACGGTGTCGCTTGACCTGTCGCCCTGGACGCTGACTGTCTGGTTTTTGTATGACACCGAAACAGTGCAAGGCTCTGTGAAAAGCACGTCAGAGCTTGACGTGCTTGCCCTGTAGCATCTGCCGTAGGTGAAGGCAAACGGCCCCCTGCGCTCAATGAACAGTTCCGGATTATTGTAAAACAGGCTGCATGTTGGCGTGTCGTTCACGTTCTGGCAATAGCTGAACATGGAGCCATTGACCTCCATCGCCTTGTTGCTGAACGCCACGATGGGATTGCGGAACAGCGCCTGCGCGTCAGCCGGGCTTGCGGTTATCTCGTTTCCTATGTAGTTAGTCTCGCCTTTCACTATTATCATGTCGCCCCTGTTCAGCTCAGGGACCATTGAGCATGAAACGACTGCGCTTATGGGCGTTGGGGTTGAAAGCACGGCCTGCAATGCGAACCATGCGACAAGCGCGGCTATCACCGTGACTGCTATGTCCCACAGCTCGCTCTTCCACCCGTTGTTCCTTATGCCTTCTGAAAGCTCCAGCAGCACCATGGCCACAATTGCCAGCGCGGTCAGCAGCCCGAAAAACGGGCTCTTGGTGATTAGATAAAGCAAAAGCAGCGCAACTGCCACGCCTAACTGGAAATAGGAGTTCTGCAGGAGCAGCCTCTGTCTCTCATCCAGGAACATCTCATTCAGCTTTCTTCACTGCTTCCTTGAGCGAGCCGATGTCCTTCCTTATGTCGTCTATCGCATCCAGGAGCGCGGCCATCGCCTTGTGCTCCCCGGACGTCCTCAACACGACCTTGGGATAGCTCGCAAGCGGATGCTCCCAGTTGTACCCGGCGAACTCCACGTCGTCCCTCTGGTTGAGGTAATGGACCAGCATCTCCGGAACCGTGGGGTCTTTCCTCTTTATGAGCAGTTCAATCTCGTTCTTAGTGCTGCTGACGATACTTATCTCCATCATTTCCACCTTTCCAGATTGGAGTGATATGGAAGTGTTTATAAACATTTTAGGTCAAAACCGGATTGTGAAGAAGTTAATCATCGTAATAGACATAGATGACGACCTTGGCAAGAAGGGAAAGGTGGCCGGGCCCGTCATAGGCAGGGAGGAGAACCTCAACTCCGCAATCAGCCTTGCCATAGCAGACCCGGAGGACCCGGATTCCAACGTCATATTCAAGGCGATTTCCGTATACGACAGGATGAAAAAGGATAACGAGGACGTTGAGATTGTAACCCTTACGGGGGACCAAAAGCTGGGAATAACGGCAACATCCAAGATATCCAGGCAGCTGGACAGGGTGCTTGCCGACCTTCCGGCCTCGTCGTGCTTTCTCATAACGGATGGCGCCAGCGACGAGAGCGTGCTTCCGGTCATCCAGTCAAGGCTGAAGGTTGACGGCATACACAACATCTACATAAAGCAGGCCAGGGAGCTGGAGAAGACGTATTTCGTGATAATAGAGAAGCTGAGGGACCCGACCTACGCAAAGATACTGCTCGGCGGCCCTGCGCTGATTCTCCTGGCCATATCATTGATGTACCTGCTGAACCTGCCGTGGCAGCTGATGGGGGCCCTGCTGGGAATGGTTCTTTTGATATACGGCTTCGGGCTCCACCATTACATGGACAAGATAGCCCGCTCCATAGAGATAAAGAAGAACAGGTCGTTGAACAATGTGGTATGGATAATACTGTCCATATTGATCATAATAGGCATAATGGCGGCCAGCGCAGCGGTCACACAGGCGCAGGGCCTCGGGTTCAGGGGCATAGAGGTCTGGGCCTATGTCGGGGACGTTGTTCTGAACATACTGCTGTTCATGGCGCTGATGGTGTCCCTTGCCAAGTTTGTTGACGCATACTTCAGGAAAAGCGGCATAAACCAGATAGCGGCAGTCAACTTCATCGTGAAATTCATTGCCGTATTCCTCGTTGCGAAGATAGGCGCGCAATGGATAATGAACAGCCCTTCGGGAATCCTGGGCCTCCAGTATGTCTCGTTCGGCAACTTCATAGAGACTAGCCTTGCGATAATGGTGGCGTCGTACATAATAACGAAGTACCTTGACAGCATAAAGACCGACATGCTGATAACGTCCATAGAAAGCGGGGGCAACGTGATGTCGGAGGACGGGAGCATGATGGGCTCAACGGTCGGGGTCGACCCGAAGGAGCAGGTCATAAAGGTCAAGACCCAGCTCAACAGGATAACCAAGATTCCCATAGACAAGGTAATATCCATTTCGCCCAACAACGACATTATAGTGGAAGATTAGGCAGCCAATAGCGTTTTAATCTGTTTGCCGCACAATAAAGGCATGGAAGAGCGCAGGACGTTCCGCGAAAGGGCAAAGGGTGCTGCAAAGGCATCAGCCAAATTTCTGAAAAAGCTTAGCCCAGAGCGCGCCATGTCCAGACTAAGGCTGAACATGGAACTTGACAAAGCCCTGTCTGCTATAGATAAAAACACGAACACAAACTGGCTCAAGAATATAATGGAGCTTGTCCAGAAAGGCGCAAACCCAAACCTGCAGACCATGGACGGATATACTCCATTGTTCTCGGCTGTAAAGGAGGGCAATGCCGAGGCATGCGCATTTCTCATTGGAAAGGGAGCGGATGTCAGCGCAGCGAACAAGCACGGCAGGACAGCATTGCACGCTGCTGCACGCTGGGGACGCACTGAAATCTGTGTCTTGATTATAAGGGAATATGCAAAGGCAGGCCGGAACGTAACTAACCTTATCGCCGCAAAGGACGGAATCAACGAGACACCTCTGCACGATGCCGCAAGCAAAGGGAATGCCGAAACCTGCGCGCTGCTGATAAAAGAATATTCAAAGGCAGGCGGAGACGCGGATAAACTCGTCGCCGCAAAGAACGATTACAAAAATATGGCCCTGCACCTTGCCGCATCCAATGGGCATACTAAAACCTGCGCGCTGCTGATAGAAAAAGGCTCCGATATCGCCGCAAAGGGCGATAAAGGCAGGACAGCCGAGGATTTTGCCTTTTTTGCCGAAGGCAAAACCACCATGCATTTCCTCATTTTAATCAAAAAGCTTAGCGCAGCCATGGGAAAAGAGGCGTTCAGCTCGTTCATGAAATCATTCGGCGACTGCGTTGCAGGATGATGACTTTTTAATCTCTTTTATGCACAATGGAGCCATGCAGAAAAGGGAGCTTCAAAAGAATGCGCAGGCAAAGGCGCCAGCTAAGCTAAACGCGGGCGCAATGCCAAGCGAAAAGCCACCGCTATCAGAAGAAAAGCAGAAACAGCTCAATGGCATGCTGTTGGATGCCGCTGAAAACGGCAAAACAAAAAGAGCGGAAAGATTGTTAAAAGTTGGCGCAAGCATCGAGGCAAAGGACAATGACGGCTGGACCCCGCTCATGTGGGCCGCATGGAACGGACGCACCCCAACCTGCGCCTTGCTGCTTTCAAAAGGCGCAGATGTGAACGCGAAGGCTGGAAAAGGGGATTGGAAGGGCATGACTGCGTCCTCAATCGCCGAAAAGGGCAACAAAAAGAAAACGGCTGCATTCCTCAAGACCATGGAATGGCTTGCCGGTATAACTGGAAATGCGTTTATGAAACCGTTCGCGGAATGCATTGCAGGATGATTTTTAACACCTTCGCCGCACAATAAGGGCATGTAGGAAAGGAAGCCGCTCCTAAGGCGGATGATGGAAAAGAGAAGAGTAAGGATACGTGAGGCATTCGCCAAGGCAAGGAGAATTCTATTCCACAAAATGGATTCGGAGAAGCTGGCATTATCCTCAGAAGAGCAGAAGCGGCTCAACGATGCGCTCCTCAATGCAGCATGGCATGGCAACAACGCGGAATTAGTGAGGCTCATCAAGGCCGGTGCGGATATTTCCGCAAAGAACAGCGAAGGTTGGGGGGATGCATTGACGGTCTTATGGGAAGCCATAGACAGAGGATACAACCAAACCTGCGCCCTGATTATAGAGGAATATGCAAAGGCCGGCGGAAACATAAAGAGATTCATCAGCGTAAAGAGCTATGAGAACTGGACAGTCCTGCACCTTGCCGCATCCAATGGACGCACCCAGACCTGCATCCTGCTCATAGAGGAATATGTAAAATCAGGCGGGAACGCAAATAAACTAATTTCCGCAAAGAACAATGACGGCAAGACCGCGACAATGATTGCCGAAGCAAAACACAAAAAAGAGACAGCTGCATTCCTCACGTTCGCGCCTTTTGCGCCAAGGATTTTCGCGGACAGGGAACTGTCCAGTTCATTCTATTCAAGCTTCAATGAATGCATCAGCCAATAGCAAAATAGGGGTGGAAACATGGAAAGGCCTGATATCGGAAAGCCGGCTTTGGGGCCGGGGACGCAGATGCGGCTCGTCGCAAGGACGCAAAGCATAGAAGAAGCGAACCGCATAGCCGAGCAGTATGAATCAGAGGGCTATGAAACCCAGGTAATGAAGAAGAGGCAGGGCATCCTCGCCATATATGAGGTATGGGCAGGCAAAAGCGAAACCAGGGCCTGAAGGAGCTGAAAAAACATTTATAATACTTCGGTTTCATACACATTCATGAAAGAGGTCATCGTACTGCTTGTTCTTGGAATCCTGCTTGCCGGATGCGCGCAGCAGTCTGCAAACGCCCCTTCGCCGAATATATCAAACCAAACCTTGGTTAGTGCGGCAAACGCAACAGTCCACATAAAGGGCTTCGCGTTCAACCCTGCGGAGATAACAATCAACAAGGGGGACACAGTCCTGTGGGTGAATGACGACGGCGCGCCGCACCTTGTGAAGTTCGCGGACTTCCAGTCAGGGACGCTCAGCACAGGCGATTCCTATGGGCACACGTTCAGCGCGGCCGGGGAATATGC
Source organism: Candidatus Micrarchaeia archaeon (assembly GCA_041500865.1). Lineage (GTDB taxonomy): Archaea > Micrarchaeota > Micrarchaeia > Anstonellales > J096 > JAPLWW01. The sequence goes on from JBGQMY010000026.1 coordinate 11,667, forward strand.
ATATTCCTGCGGCATCCACCCGTCAATGAAGGGCAAGGTGACTGTAAAGTGACTGTAAGGGACTTCGCATATGGCCTTTTGCTGGGAAAACCGATAGTTGTCTGGCTAGGAATACTGGCGCTCATGCTATTGCTCAGCGCCGCAGCCGTCATGTTCCTGACATTGCATGCAAGGAAGAAAATACCGTTCGGATGGCACAAGCGGTTCGCGGTTGCTGGGATAATAGTTGCGCTTATACACATGGTGCTGGCGCTCTCGGCATACGTGGAACTGGGAATATGACGGGCGTTTCAGCAAGCGCAAAAGCAGGTTTTTAAATTCTCTATTGCAATCAAACGGGCATGGACGAGAAGGGCAGCGTGATGAAGCGCATAGACGAAATCGTGGAAAAGGGCGGCATCGTTGCTGACGTGTTCACGCATTTCCACGAGAACGACCCCGAAAAGCTCAAGAATGCCGCGGTGGCCTTCGCGGCGGCCGTGAAGCAGGAGGACGGCGTCGTATTCTCGCTGAGCGAGATAGCCTCGCCTGAAAGGCAGGACGACGAGTACACGACCTACGTTGAGACCAGGATAGTGGTCAACGACGTCAAGGCGCTTGCCAGCATCATGATGAAGTACACGCCAGTCGGCCTGGAGATAGTGAGGCCGGATGTCATCAAGATTAGCGCAATGAACATAAGGGACGTCATGATGAACGTCGCCAACAATATTTTCGACTTGAGGAACTACGTCTTCAGGAAGGTCATGACGGACGAGGAAAGGGCGAGGATAGCAAAGTACGTCAGCGGCAAGATGAAGGAAGCGGAAAGGCTGAGGAAGGAGGGTGGAAACAATGGCACCGCAAAAGGTTAAGACAGGCATGGATGAGCTGGACAGCCAGCTCGGCGGAGGGCTTCCAAAAGGCTCAATAACCACGGTAAGCGGCTCGACAGGAAGCGGCAAGAGCATATTCGCGATGCAGTTCCTGGTGAATGGCATAAGAAGCTCAGGCGAGCCGGGGCTGTACATAGCGATAGAGGA
>JBGQMY010000027.1:0-8808 GCA_041500865.1 Candidatus Micrarchaeia archaeon
CTAAGCGCAAGCTACGCCCTGAACAACAGCATAGACTGCTCTGGCTTTGATTACAATTCCGATGGCAAGGGATTCATGCCAATCGGCAACTATTCAGACCCGTTCACTGGCACTTTTGACGGAAGGAACTTCACGATAAGCAACCTTTACATAAACAGGCCGGAGGATTATGATGTCGGCCTATTCGACTATGTCGGCGATGTTTCTCCGGCTTCCATAAGCAATATTGGCCTAATCAATGCAAGCATAACCGGCGGCGCCGATACCGGTGGTCTCATCGGAGAGAGTTATTACAGCAACATTTCCAATTCCTATGTAACAGGAAGCGTGAACGGAAACAAAAAGAATGGCCATGCCGGCGGCCTCATCGGAGAGAGCGAAGGCGACATCATCTCCAACTGCTATGTGACAGGAAGCGTGAACGGAAACAACGATAGCAACAATGTCGGCGGCCTCATCGGAAACAGCTATTTCAGTAACATCTCCAACTCTTATGCGACAGGAAGCGTGAACGGAAACAACAAGAACGACAATGTCGGCGGCCTCATCGGAAACAGCTATTTCAGTAACATCTCCAACTCTTATGTGACAGGCAACGTGACAGGAAACGTCAGTTCAGATGTCGGCGGCCTCATAGGATCCAGCGATAGCAGCAACATTTTCAACTCTTATGCAACAGGCAACGTGACAGGAAACGTCAGTTCAGATGTCGGCGGCCTCATAGGATCCAGCTATTTCAGCAACATCTCCAAAGTTTATACAACAGGAAGCGTAACCGGCGACTATGATGTCGGCGGACTGATAGGACAAAGCTTCGGCAACACCATCAACAACTCATACACAACAGGCAACGTAAACAGTGCCGGCAATACCGGCGGCCTCATAGGACTCAGCGACGTGGACAATATCTCCAACTCCTATGCTTCAGGGAGCGTGAGCGGCAGCGTCTATGTCGGCGGCCTCATAGGACTCAGCTATCAAAGCAGAATCAGCTACTCATTCTCCGCAGGGAATGTGATAACAGGCGGAGGCTCCAGTTGTGGCGATGTGATACCAGGCGGAGGCTCCAGTTGTGGCGGATTCGTAGGATACGACAGCGGAAACACCTTATATTCAAACCCAAACTATTGGGATACATACCTGAGCGGACAAGTAAATTGCACAGGCATAGGCGGAAGCATAGCCAACTGCACCGGAAAGGACAGCGACGGAAGCAATATATCTTATTTCTACAAATCAGGCAACTCCCCGCTTTCAAGCTGGGATTTCACAACGCCGATATGGTATGAGCATAATGTCACTTACCCGAATTTCACGGCAGAGGCGTTGCCGCCAGTTCCGCTAATTTTAGTTTATTTCATCAGCCCAACGACCAACACGACAGCATACACTACGCAAACATGGATAGCGGCAAATGCAACCGTGAATGCAACAGGAACGATAGCAAACCTTACAATCTGGCTCTATAATTCAACAGGGCTATATAATTCATCAAATGCGGATACAAGCCCATTATTCATAAACTGGACAGGGTTGCCTGACGGACTGTATTATTTCAACGCAACGGCATATGATGCCGCAACCAACACAAACAAGACTGAAACGAGAAACATGACAATAGACGCAACCAACCCGACCATCACATTCTCGGCACCGACAACAAACACAACGGCATACACGAACCTCAGCTACATCAGCGCCAATGTTTCAGCAAATGACACAAACATGGCAAATATTACCATCTACCTTTACAACTCGACCGGGCTTTACAACAGCACAACAAGCCCGCTGTTCATCAACTGGACAGGGTTGCCTGACGGACTGTATTATTTCAACGCAACGGCATATGATGACGCAACCAACACAAACAAGACTGAAACAAGGGGCGTTACCATTGACACGCAGGCGCCGATAGTGACAATGACAAGCCCAAGCGGCATAATAAACTCGAATTCCTTTGCCTTATCATTCACGCTGGATGAATCCAATCCGGACAGCTGCTGGTATTCGCTGGATAATGGGACTGATGTTGCGCTGCCCAACTGCACAGGAAGGGCGGTTTCATCGTCCTACGGCGGCCACTGCGTGGCGGTTTATGCCAACGACACAGCAGGGAACCTCAACTCGGGCGATTCCTGCTTTGTCCTGCGTAGCACCAATCCGCCGTCAGGGACGCATCCGCTCCATCTTTCTGTCAGCGTGGCCTGCGTGTCTAACACTACTGGCAATGCGATTGTCATTGCAACCAGCTTCGGAGGCCCGGTTTCATCCGTTGATCTGGAAATATCCAACATAGGCGAATCCACCTCAACTGACTCAAGCGGCAAAGGCATATTCTTATACCTGCCGGACGGCAGTTTCACTGTTTCAGGAATCAAGGGCGGATATAGCACAGCCCAAACAGCGTTCTCAGTGTCATGCCAGCAGAACATAAGCATTAATGCCACGCCATCCCAGCCAAATATAACCTTAAACCAAACCATCAACCAGACAGTAATTAATCAGACAGTCAAGAACCAGACAATAACCAACCAGACAGGCAGAAACCACATAATAGGCAACCAAACCATCAACCAGACAGTAATTAATCAGACAGTCAAGAACCAGACAACTGAAACTCCCCGGAGCATACTGGGCGGGATGAAGATAACCGACATTGTCCTGCAGGCAATGAACACCATAGTTTCATTATTCAGGTCGCTTTGTCTCATTATACTCTTGATCCTAATAATGTGCATAGGCTGGTATATCAAAGTCAAGAAAAAATGGAATAAGGCAAGTCGATGAGGCATTGTCAAAATAGCCCTCGTTCTTTCCGCATATGTCGCAGTCCATGTCCATCACTTGATAAGCTCCCATATGGCCTTTGCGTATTTTTCCGCGTTCGGGGGCCCGTCAGCAGTGACTATCTTCCCGTCTGAAACTACGCCTGCGCCTGCGTACCTTGCCCCGAACCTTTCAATGACTGCCTTGGTAGACATGCCGTATTCCGGGTCATTGCCCAGCCATACGGTCGCGTCCCTGCCTTCCAGGATTCCCGCCTTTGCAAGTATGGTGGGGCTCCAGCAGATTGCGCCAATGGCCTTGCCAAGCACCTTTGCCGTTTTGGCCAGTTCAACGGCCCTGGCGTCATCCCTCAGAGCCCTTGTCCCAGGCCCCCCGATGAAGACTATTGCGTCGTAATCCGCAACATCAAGGCTGCTCAGGTCCCCGTCAACCTCGACGGACAGGCCGAACGCCCCTTTCGCAGTGCCAGGCTTGGTGCTGAAAACCTTCACGTCCGCGCCCTTCTGCCTGAACCAGGCTAAAGGGACGCTGAACTCCATGTCCTGGAATCCGCTGTGCGCTATTATCATCGCTATCCTTTTCATCAGACTACCTGTGCCGTTATTGTGTTGGCATGTTTAAATACCTTTTCCGGAGCCCCTTTGGCCCTTTTTCTTGCAAGAAAAAGGATCGGCTAAGAGTCCCCGGAGAGCCATTTGAAGAATCCGCCTATTCCCGAGAGTGCCCCTTGGCCTTTTCCCGCATTTTCCTCAGGGACTTCGGAATTCAAGAGCTCAATAAAGCTTTTGATGTCTTTCAGCTCCTTCTCCAGGCCGCTTTTTGAATATTTCGCGAGCTCTTCCCTGCGTTTCCCAATCAACCTGCTTTTCTCGTACTCTTCCCTGTCCAAATTCTTTTCCTTTTTCAGCTGCCTTATCCGCTCAATAACGTCCTGTGCGCCCTTGACGTTCTGGGCATAGAAATCCAGGGTCTTTTCGTTCCCGTCATCCACTGCCAAGAACGAAGTTTGCTCCAACGAGACGATTGTTTCAAACAGGCTCCTGTTTCCAAGAACCGCTTTCTTGAACCTGGAGACTTCCGGGCAAACATACGAAAGCTTCTTTTCGCTGAATTCGAAGAACCCGCAAATCTGGCTCGCATTGCATTTTCCAAACACAGGATAATCGGAAAGGAACCGCCTTAGCTCCGCCATTTCGTCTTTTTCCTGGAAACCCCCGCAGTATTCCTTCAGGGGCTGCCATTCGGTTTCCCCAAGCAGCTCCGCAACCGGCTTTGAAACAATGGACTGTATGTACGCCGCCCGCAGCCCCCTCAGTTTTTCAATGCTTTTCAGCAGCTCCTCGTGCCTGTGCGCCTTTTCCAGGTCGACTGTTTCTTTTTCCAGCCCTGCCATCTCCTCCAATGTCTTTTCTATCCTGAGCTGCTCCCTCCTCAGGGCCTGGTCTTTCTTGTTCATCTCCTCTTCTGCCAGTTTGTATTCCATGTCAAGGGCCGCAATCTCCCCGAAGTATCTCAATTCCTCTTTTGCTGCCGGTATCTTGTTGTCCCGAATCAGCTTTATGACTGATATGAACCTCTTTTCCAGGTCTTCCGAGATGTTCTTGTTTTTGAACTCGTCCACCGCTTCCATTTCAAAATAAATGAGTTCCTTGCCAAGGAACATCCCTTTTTTTGCAAGCTTGATCCGCGGGCTCATGGAGAGGTTTGACATGGCCTTTTCCTTTTCCTGCAGGGACACTATGCCGTCTATTATCTCCTTCATCTCACCGAAGAGCCTCAAAGCCGCGGGGCGATGGCCCCTTTCTATTTTTTCCATCCTGCGCTCTAGCGTGCGTAGTGCTTCTTTCAATCCTGCTATCTCTTCCGCGCTAGTCATCAGGTTTGCCCCGTACTCTCAATTTGGAGTTATAAATATGTATTTATAAGGTCTAGCATTCAAGCATGATAAACAGGATATAAACGGGTGGGCAAAATGATTGAAGAAATACTTGGGGCTGTTATACTGGTATTGGCTGCTATAGTGGTGTTTGCATCAATAAGAATCATACCGCAGACGCACCGCGGGCTGGTTGAGAGGTTCGGCAGGTACCAGAGATACTGCCTTCCCGGAATCACGTTCCTCGTACCTTTTGTCGATTATGTAAGGTATGTCAACATAACTGAGCAGATGTTCAATGCCGAGCCCCAGGTCGTGATAACGAAGGACAGCCTTAATGCAACCATAGATGCGCAAATTTATTTCAAGGTAAAGAACGACGAGGAAAATGTCAAGAACAGCCAGTATGCCGTTAATAACTACCAAATACAGATAGAGGCATTGGCAAGGACAACGCTAAGGTCAATCATGGGCGGAATGAACCTTGACGAAGCGAATTCCCAGAGGCAAAGGCTTAATGAGCTGCTTGGGGAAACGCTGAAGAAGGAAGCTACGAATTGGGGCATTGACATCGTTAGAACGGAGCTTACCCAGATATCCCCTCCCCAAGACGTGCAGGAAACCATGAACGAGGTAGTAATCGCTCAAAAGAAGAAGACTGCGGCCATAGACTTTGCAACGGCAGTTGAAACCGAGGCTGACGGAAAGAGAAGGGCCATAATAAAGGTGGCAGACGGGGACAAGCAGAGCGCCATATTGCGGGCAGAAGGCGAGGCAGCGGCCATAAAGCTTGTGAATGAGGCATCAAACAAATACTTTGTCGGGCAGGCGGTTGAGTTCAAGAAACTGGAGGTGGCCCAGGCCGTGCTTGAGAACAACACCAAGATAATCGTGCCTGAAGGGGCGAACCTTGTGAACATAGTCGGCGATTGCGCCGGAAAGATAGTGATTCCGGTCCAGCCTTCCGGCAAAGACAAAAAGCGCGAAGCATAAGCAGCTTCTTTTTGGGGTGAAGGCAAAATTAGTTTTCTTTCTCCAAGTACTTTCTTTTTCTAAAAGAAAGGACTTCGCTGGGGCTTTCGCAAATCCCTCCGGTGCTACCATGACGGCTATTCTAATGCAAACAGGAACATTTAAAAATATAGCTAACTATAATCTACTATGGCAACTACGATACAGATAAGCGACGCCCTGCAGAAAAGGCTTGCTGAAAGGAAGCTGTCAGAAAGGGAGACGTATGAGGAAGTGATATCCGCGCTGATAGAGGACGCGACTGAAATCAGCGAGGAAACAAAAAAGGAGCTTCAAGAGTCCCGTGCTGAAGCCAGGAAGGGCAAAGTCCATGCCTTTTCCAGCATAAAGAAAGAAGCGGGTCTGTAAATGTACGACATTGTATTCACAGACAAGGCCCGCAGGCAGTTCCTGGATCTGGAAAAGGATGCCCGGGAAAGAGTAGCCGCGGCCTTGGAAAGGATAAGGATAACGCCCGGGCATTATGTCACAAAGCTGGTGGGCGACCCAGCCTATAAGCTAAGGGCCGGGGACTACAGGGTGCTCATGGACATAGACAAAGGCAGGCTCACGATACTTGTCATCAAGGTCGGACACAGGAAAAACGTCTATTAACGGAAGGGATTTAGAGCGCTGGGGGTGGGAGTTGAACCCACGAATCCTTGCGGACAATAGCTTAGCAGGCTATCGCCATACCGTTAGGCGACCCCAGCCCATTCATAACTAGCTTCTAAAATGTTTTTTAAACCTGCTGTTGCTCCTGAACCGGGGCCTTCGGCTTCTCAAACTTCATGACGCTGTCAACGGCGTTCGCCACGTCCCTGCCCAAATCGGTCAGTTTTGCAATCCTGAACTTGCCCCTCTTCTCAACGGTTACAAGCCCCGTTGCCTTCATGATGTCTATCTGCTTCGTTGAAAAGACGTAGGTCGCGCCTGCCTCAAGCGCGAGCTTTGAAAGGTAGATGCCTTCGGGCCTGTTTTTCAGCACTATGATGAGGCTGGCAGGCTTCTTTTTCAGAAAAAGCATGGACATCACTTCTTTTTCCTGGGAGCCTCCTCTTCCTCGTTCCACATCTTCTTTATGACCTCGGCAAGCTCCTTCTTTTTCTTCTTGTAGTCGTCAAGCTGGGATTCGGCCAGCTGGACCTTGGCGCCCACCTCGTCGGGGTTCCTCAGCTCCAGTATCTTGTACTCCTTCTCAAGCAGCACGAGGTTCTTGTTCAGCCTCTCAATCTCGTCCTTCATGGTCTTTATCCTGTCAGCGGCTTCCTTGACCTTGTCGAAAGACGATATAATCTTGTCTGCCTTGTCTATCATTCCCCTGCCTTCCTTGCCACCCTCAACGGTTGACGAAATGGACGTTGAAAGCCTGTCAACCTCCTTTTGGAGCTTTTCCATGTCCTTCTTCGCCGCGGAGTAGTCATCCTTCAGCTTCGTCACTTCCGCGCTGTAATTGTCGACGGCGGAGACGACCCTGTCCCTTATCCTCTCGAACGTCTTGTACGTCTCGACCTCCTCGTCCGCGAGCTTTATGAGGTCGCCGACCTCCTTGGCCAGCTTCTCCTTCTCGGATTCGACCTGCTCGTTCAGCTGCGCTATGTCGTCTATTATCTTGTCCACGTCGCGAAGCCGCTCGACGCTCTCCTTTATCGTGTCGATTTGTGAAATAACGGACTTTATGGACTCAATCTCCTTTGCGATGTCCTTTATGGGCATCATCTCTTCAGTCAGCTCTGGCATGGATGACCTGAGCGACGCGCTGACTGTCGTAACTGCGGTCTTCGCCTCCTCCAATTCCTCCTTAAGCAGCGCCCTGTCGCTCTTCGCCTTCTCTATCCGCCCCTCCATTTCGTCCAGCGTTCCGGGCTTGTCAACGTTCTCCTTTATCTCGTCCGCCTTCTTCTCTATGTCCGCCATGTGCTCCTGGAAGAATTTGACGGTTTCGTTTGCGTCGCTTATCAGGTCCTGGTTCTTGTATATTTTCTTGAACGTTTCTTCAACCTTTTCAATCCTTTCCTCAAGCGCGGGCGCCTCGCTCATGAAACCAGTTAGTTTTTTCTCGTCTATCTCGCTTCCCTTTATGCCTTCCTTTATCTTCCCTATTTTTGCGAGAATGTCTGACATCTTGGAAATCATCTTGTCTACGTTCTCCTTTGTGGCCCTTATTTCCCCAATGTTCTCCCCGAGCGTCTCCTTGGTCATTTCTTCCCTTATCTGCTTCATGTTCATCCCAATGACAGTCAAATGGTCGCTTATCTGGTCGACCTTCGCGTTTAGCGTAACTATCCTTTCGCTCAAATCAACGTATTGCTTGTTCTTGCCGCCGCCTATCTCCTTGTAGGTCATGAAGTCGCTTTTGAGGGACTCAAGCGCCGGCGCGTATTTCGCGAGCGCGTCCATCATCTGCCTGTTGTATTCCTCAAGGTCCTTCCCCTCCTTCTCCATGTCCGCCCCTATCCTGCTTATGGAGGCCTCGAACTGCTCCTTGCCTGCCCTGTATTCCGTGGTCCTTTTCTCGGCCTCGGCCTTTGTCGGGGCATTCCATTTGAGTATGACCTTTGAGAGCGCGTAGTCTATCTTTATGAGGCCCTGGTCCTCAAGTATGGATGCCCATTCCTCCACCTTCTGGATGTTCTCGTTCAGTTTCGAGGCGACGTATTCAAGGTTTACCTCGTTGTTTTCCTTTATGATTTCAATCATTTTGTCGATGGGGGTGGAAATGAGAATGTCCTCGAAGAGCTTTTTGGAGCTGTCTTCCGCCATAGATTGTTTGTTTAAATAGCACTTTTAAAAGGCTTTCGCTGTTATCTACAAGCATGGCGAAATACAAGCGCGTCCCATTGAAGCCGATAGAAGAGTTCAAGTGGCACACCAGGATAATCAAGACTTTTGGGAAAAAGGCGCTTATCATATATACAGCATTTCCTCGGACAGGCGCTCCGGTGGACGAGGAGCAGCTAAGCAAACTGATTGAGGACGAGCAGTCAAGGAAGGGCATACTGGATTTCATGCTGAGCAATGGGCTCATAGAGCTGGCGGAAGGGGAAGGCGCTCCGGCTGAGAGGCTAAAGGCGCGGGCTGCCCCTAAACCGGAAGAGGCCGAGGAAGCCCCAAAAGAAGGGAAAAAGGAGGAG
>JBGQMY010000028.1:0-8459 GCA_041500865.1 Candidatus Micrarchaeia archaeon
AATATCATTCTCTGAATATAAAAACGTTGTGATTGGCGCGAAGGCGCGCGCCGAAAAAAATTAGGCTTTGCTGCGGCAACGACGATGGGTCAATTCATTCCCGGATTGAAATCCGGGGATTTCTTGTCCAGCACGATTAAGTTTCGCATACGGCATCGCCGATATGGATGGATATCCGTAATCCGAGGTCACTATTATATAGCCGCCGGGGTTTGCCATCTGCGCGAGCGTTATCTCGTTGCCTTCCGCAGAATTCAGCTGGACCTTCCTCGTGACGTTTATCTTGTTGCTTGCGAATATGTCCTCCAAATTTATGTATACGGGATTGCTTGACGCCAGCAGCGTGACAGGGCCGCCGTTCTTGACCTTTGAGAGGAATATCGTCAAATCGGTCTTCTGCGGGACGAAAACGACGCTTTCGCCCGCAACGTTGGCATAAGCGGCCCCGGATATCACGTCCCTGGCGTCCACGGAATTCACTACAACTATGGCATTTGCCACATAGGACAAGACCGCAAACATGACAAGGGCTGCAACAAACCGTCTCATATGTCATCCCATTTTATGATTAAAGTATTTAAACCTTAGCCTGCTTTTTACCTTTTAATCCATTATAACCAACAGAAAAAGACAAAAGAACTTTTTTAAACCGGATTATTGAATCAGTCATTGATGGGCTCTAAGCTCTTGACGCTTTTCATGCTGCTGCTCGCCTCAGCCGCATTCCCGTTCGCTGCTGAGGGCGGCAACGTAACGCACATGGAGATATCCCTAGGGCAGAACCTCACGGACATATGGTCCGGCATAACCGGGGAAAGGAACTTCTCGGGCCTGTTCTCGCAGGAGCTGAATGCGTCGCCTGGAGGGATAGCCGGGATGAACGTCACGTTTCCTTCCCCAAATTGCTCATACTCCTCCATAAGCCTCTACGTTGTGCTTTCGCTGAACGGAAGCGTAACGCTGCCGCTTTCCGCAGGGAACCTTGGGCAACTTGACGCATACGCCAATGATCCGCTGCATAACGCATCCGCCACGTTCACGAGAAGGGGCAGCTTGACGCTGTCGTCAGGGACGTACCTCAACGTGCCATACACGCGGACGTGCGGCTCCGACTGCGGCACGCAGGTCTTTCCCACGTATTATCTCCAGGACTCTGCAGGCAGGTTTGTCTTTGTCGGAGCTGTCATGCCAGGCTCGCCGGGCGTTTTCGGGCCGGCTGATTACCAGATGATTGTCCCGACAAACGGCAGCAACGCGACATACGCAATGGCTACGGACATCAACTATACCTGCATATCAAACGTCCCAAACGCAACCGTAATCCCGCCAAGCCCAAGCTCGCACGTTCCCCCGCCCACGCACGGGCTCTACATATCGCCGATAGAAAGCGCAACGGCCATGATAGGCGACAGCATCACTGTCACCATAGTTGTTGAGAACGCGGGAGAGACAACGGAAAACAACATAGACGTTTACGTGGACGGACGGCTGTTTTCGGGCCACTTTGCGATACCGTTCCTGTATGTCGGAGACTCGCTTGCCGGAGACCTTATCGTGACGCCATATGAAATCGGCAACCTGAGCGTCAGCGCGGTCGCAAGGAACGGGGATGCCTCGGCGAACAGGATGTTCAGCATAGTCGTGCTTCCGCAGTGCACGTCCGACCCAAACTGCACATCCGCGCAGTACTGCAGCGGCTACAGGTGCGAAAACAGGCTTCCGGACGGCTCATCATGTACCGTATCGGACCAGTGCCTGAGCAACCTCTGCGCGAACGGCATGTGCGGCGGATGCAGGCGCGATGACGAATGCAGCCAAAGCCAGCTCTGCATAGCCGGAAACTGCGTTGAGGTCCCTGGCGGCAAATGCGGAACGTTCTCCAACCACATGTTCACGCCGTACCAATGCTGCGCCGACGCTGACTGCGGGACGCTGCAGCAATGCTCAAACAATGCGTGCGTGGAAAGCGATTTCACCATAATCCAGGACACTGTTCCAACGGAAAATGAACTGGCGGCCATAACCATAGTGGACAGGAACGGCAGGCCGCTGGCCAACCTGGGCATAGTCGGGGGCGGAACGACGGACAAGAGCGGCCGCGCGACCATTACGGCGCCCCATGACAAGAATGTGTGCGTGCGGTTCGGGACAGAGACAAGGTGCAAGAAGATAAGCGTGAACCTGATTGGCGAGATATATGCGGAAGGCCTCCCGATAGAGGGAAGGCAGCTCACCGTGTTCGTAAGGGACGTGACCGGCACGCCCGTGTCGTTCGTTGACATATCCGTTGGCGGCAATCCTGTCGGGAAGACTGACGAAAACGGAAGGATAGTTGTAAGCATGCCGCACAGCGGGGAAGTGGGCATAAGCGGCGAAAAGCTTGGTTACGTGATAAGGAAATACACTGCATCAGTGGTCGGCAGGGACAGGGTATGCGACCTGCCGTTCAGGGCATACCCCGCCATGCCTGTGCTGGACACGTCTTATCCGCTGCTGGCGGCTGCCTCAATTGTGTTCATGGCGCTGTCTTTCGCCATCATGCGCAAGATGAAGAAGGGGGTGCCTGCCTCGCTGGCCTATGCGCTGCTTCCTGCTGTTGCAGTGCTGCTGGGAGAGGCCGCATGCGGCATTTTCTCCTCAAGCCTGATGCTTCTTGCTGTTGCCGCAGCAGCCCTTGAGTATATGGCGCTTAGCCATGTGGCAAAAGGCGGCATGGGCAGCAGAAAGTGAATGCCAGGGCAACGGTTTTAAAGCGTTGGTGCGAAATCAGCTTGTGATTGCGATAGCCGGCGGGAACGGCAGGCTCGCCAAGTACATAAGGGCGCTCATTCCCGAAGCCAAGACGCTTGGCGCAAAGGGATGCGACATTGCCACGGATTACGCAATAAGCGACCTGAAAGGCAAGCTAAGGGGCGCAACCGCGATAGTCAACACCGTGGGAAGGGTGTTTGGCCCGTATGCGGAAATAAGGAGGGCCAATGTTGAAGTGACGGATGCGCTTCTTTCGGCGATGCCGCCGGGATGCGCATTCGTGCAGATATCGTCCATATCCGTTTACGGAAAGGGCCTTGCGAAAAAGCCGGCTGACGAGGAGACGCCGCTGAGGCCCGACTCGGCATACGCGAAGACGAAGGCAGAGGCAGAGCGGCTCGTGGCCAAGAAGGCGGAAAGGCATGCCATAATCCGGCCTGGGCCCATATACGGGGCAAGGTACCACGACTACCTCAAGATGATGGACATGTGCGCAAGGGGCAGGGCCGCGATAATAGGCAACGGGAACAACGCCGTTCCATTCACCAATGCGTGGGACGTCGCAAATGCCGTAAAGTCCGCTGTTGAAAAAAACGCAACCGGGACGTTCGTCATAGTCAGCAGGCGCATAACGCAAAGGGAGGCCATGGAAACGATGTCAAGCGCCCTTGAAACCAAAACGCCGAAAACAATCCCGTACTGGCTTGCATGGCTCTATGCCGCATACTGCGAATGGCCCGGAAAATGCTTCATGAACTTCGAGCGCCTTGGCATAATGGCAGGGGACAGGCCCTTCTCCACCAAAAAGGCGGAAAGGGATTTGGGATTTAAGCCTTCCGATACAATGGAAGGGATAAGGCAGATGGCGCTTTACTACAAATCAGGTGGAAAATATGGGAAAGGCATATGATTACATAATGGGCAAGTTCAATGACGGGGAAAAGATGCTGTTCTCGCTCATAGACCCGCTGGACTATCCGAGCGTGGACAAGGCGGTGGAGACCGCAAAAAACGCCGACGAGGCAGGGGCCGACATCATACTTGTCGGCGGCTCGCTGGGCGTCCAAGGCGAACTTTTGGACAGCGTCGCAAAAAGGATAAAGGAGAGCATCCACGTCCCGCTTGTGCTGTTCCCGGGCAACATAGCCACGGTGACGAGGTATGCCGATGCCATATACTTCATGAGCCTCCTGAACTCAAGGAACCCGTACTGGATAACCAGGGCGCAGATGATGGCAGCCCCGGTCATAAAAAAGATGGGCATTGAGACGCTTTCAACGGCATACATAGTCGTTGAGCCCGGCGGGACTGTCGGCTGGGTGGGCGACGTTGACATAATACCGAGGGCTAAGCCCAAGATAGCAGCGGCATTCGCGATGGTCGCGGAGACGTTCGGCTTCAAGTTCATTTTGACTGACACTGGAAGCAACCCTAAAGAGGGCCACATACCGCTTGAGTTCATATCCGCGGTGAAGAAGAACATATCCATCCCGTACATAGTTGCAGGCGGCATAAGGACGCCGGAGCAGGCAAAGGCGGTGGTAAAGGCAGGCGCCGACATAATCCAGGTCGGCACAGCGTTCGAGGGCGACGGGAAAAGGGAGAAGATAAAACAGTTTGTGGATGCCATTAAGAAAAGATAGTCATTCCTTGGCGATATAGAACTTTCCTTTTTTGTAGTTTTCCAGCACCTTTGCGCTCGGGAAATACAGCGGGGGCGGAAGCGCATCCAATGCAAACCATTTCCATTCCGTAATCTCATCCGGCTCCATGGCCTTGGCCTCGCCTTCGAAATCATTTGAGATTAATCCTATTGTCACGAAATGCGCGGTCTCCACCATGTCGTTGTTCACGCAAAGCACGTCAGCCTTGTTGAGCCTGATGCCGGTCTCCTCCATCACCTCCCTTCTTGCGCCTTGCTCGAACGACTCACTGAAATGCAGCTTCCCGCCCGGCATTGTCCATTTTCCGGCGCCGTTGAGCAGGCTTGACGCCTTTTCCGGGTCGTCATGCCTTCTGCCAAGCAGCACCTTCCCGCCCCTGAGGAGCATCACCCCGAACCCCACGCCAATCTTCCTTTCGTCTGCCATGATGAACGCCTTTGCAAAAACTACTTCTTCAGCGACTTGTCGCCGTCCCTGAACTTCACGTATATGTGGCTGCCGTTGCAGAACGGCTTGTTGCCCGAATTGCCGCAGCGGCAGAGCGCAACGCGGTTCCTTATTTCGTATTTTTTTCCGTCCTGCGACTCTATTGGGACGCCGCCCTTCACCCATATCGGGCCGCTTGTGCCTGTGCCCGGGTCCTCAACAAGGCTGATTGACGGCTTGAAGCGGGGCTCAATGCCATTTCCCGTGCCTTTGTCTATTGCCAAAAGCCTTCCTGAAGGGCATGCGCACGCCTCCTGGATTGCGGCTTCCCTTGATTTGGGATTGTCGGAATGCCTTGTCAGGCCCCAGACCCCGCCCGCCCTTTCGCAGAAGCGCCCAAGCGCGCAGAGCTCAACCGCGTCCTTAAGGTCCAGCTTCGGCCCCTGTATTGTGTTGGCCTGCTCGCCGTATGTCTTGCGGCTCGCGGTTTCCTTGCCTATGAACCCGATTTTGGCATGCGTGCCGTCGCAATACGGCTTGCCTTTTGAATGGCCGCAGCGGCACAGCGAATATTTCTCAAAATCCGGGTATTTGTCGCCCTTTTTCCATGTTTCAGGGATGCCGTTCTTCCCTGTGATTATGATTTCCTTTGCCAGCGGCAGGCTGCCTGAAACAAGATAGGGACCGTCCTTTGACACTATTACATTGCACTTCTGCTTCGCTTCCGGTTTTTTGTCGTCCATGCTGGCACCTCATTGCTTGATGTAAGCGCCCTTTATGATGATGTCTGTGACGGGCCAGTCGCTGTACGGCCCCCTTGAGGAAGTGCTGACCGAGCTTATTTTGTCAACAACGTCCATGCCCTTTGTGACATTTCCGAAAACCGCATAGCCAGGGTTATCCGCAGAATAGTCCAAAAACCCGTTGTCAACGGTGTTTATGAAGAACTGGCTGGTTGCGCTATTTAGGTCGGAAGTGCGCGCCATCGCGACCGTGCCCTTCAGGTTCCTGAGGCCGTTGCCTGACTCAAGCTTGATGGGGGCCAGCGTGTCCTTTTCTTTCGCGTCAGGCGTGAATCCGCCGCCCTGCACCATGAACCCCTTTATCACCCTGTGGAAAACGGTGCCGTTGTAGAACCCGCTTTTCACGTAGCTTATGAAATTGTCCACGGTTTTTGGGGCCTTTTCCCTGTTGAGCTCTATTTCAATGTTGCCCATGCTTGTTTCAAGCACGACTGTTTCAGTTGTGTTTGCCATCGTGTAATTCGCCTTCCCTGAGGAGTTCTGCGCTGCCGGGGCCTGCTGTCCCGCGTAGCCTGAAAAAAGCACGGCAAGGGCGGCAACTGCAATCAGCAGCACAAGGTATCTTTCCATTGAAAGCAATGCGCTGCCAAGGTTTAAAAAAGCTGCTTTGTCTCAGGAGCCAACGCACTCGTTGAAGGCATTTATGAACGCGCCTTCTGCCATGCTTATCATCCATTCAATTGATTTAAGGGAATGGGCGGTTTTGAAATGGTTGTAGGATGCTGCAAGTTCTGATGAAGTGTTGCCCCTTTCGTCCTTTATCAGCATAAGCTCCTTTATGCTTTTGCCTGATTTTGCGCATTGGCATAATATCAAGAGGCATGTTCTTGGGTCCTCATTGCGCGCAGCGTTGTGCAGGGCCGTCCTGCCTCTGCTGTCCTTTGCGGTCATATCCGCTCCCTTCTTGATTAGCCGGATTACGTCTGCGTTTCTATGATAAAGTGCCGCATCCCAAAGCCGGTAGTCGAGCAGTTCCTGTTCTTTTGTAGGGGATGATAGCTTGTTGCTTGGCTGGATTTCCGGATTTGGCTTTTTTATCTTTATCTTTTCTAACATCCGCTTCAGAAACGGCTTTTTCTCCTGCATAATCCTGTTATGCAAAGAAGGGAATAAAAATACGCGCAACAGCGCCTAAATGCTTTATCGTCGTCAGGGGGAATCAGGAAAAGCGTTGAACTGAAGGGGGATGTGCCCCCTGCGGTTCCGAATGGACCCAGGGGGATTCGAACCCCCGGCCTCTCGCGTGCAAGGCGAGCGCTCTACCACTGGGCTATGGGCCCTCGTAGCATACTGTGTGCCGGCAAATATTTAAAAAACAGCATTAACTGAGTTCGAGCCACAGCTCTATTGTGGAATACCCTTTGTAGGTGTCATAGGTGCTTGGCATCCTTAGCTCGTACATGTAATTCCCGTATCCGCCCTGTCTCGTTCCGTTCAGTTCGGAAAAGAACACCAGGTTCTCATTGTCCGTTGCGTCGAAATGGCCGTTGGTGTCGGTGCTGCTGTCCCAAAGTATCCCGGTCGTGAACTGGGTCGCCAGTTGGCTGCTGTTTGCAAGCGGCACGTATGGCACTGTCCTGCCATAGACTGATGCGTTGTACGTGCTCAGCGGCGCCGTGCCGTCAGAGCTGTATGTCGCGGTCACGTTGTCGCCGTATGCGCCCGTTCCCAGCACTGAGTCCAGCGCGATGAAATCCCCGGACGACGTCCCGTTCGTCGTGTTCCTCCCGATTGCGTAGAGCGACGCCCAGTTTACGCTGTCAAGAGCCCTTTTCGCGTATACCCTGCCGTATGTCGTCCAGTTCCAGCTGTAAACCACTGTTGAGCCGTTCTTCGCAAGCAGCAGCTTGGCGCTTATGTTCCCGAATACGGTTTGCCAGGCGCTGTTTATGCCTGTCGTGTACGAGCCGTACAGGGACGGTATGGAGAACGAGGCCGGCGAGAAAATGCATGATTTTGAGCTGTACGGGATTGCAGTGCCGTTCGCTATGACGTCGTTCCTTGACATTGAGAAGCGCGAAAGCTGGAGCAGCGTATAGCTGCAGTTTTCCGTGTCCATCACCAGCGTGGCTGACGAATTGAGCTGGGAGGCCGAGGAATCGGATGCGTTGATGGATACCAGATAGGGGCTGAGCACGGCATTCGTTCCGTTTATGACGTATGCGGACGAGACGTTTACGGCGCTCCACGCCATCATGCCAGTGCTCTGGTTGAAAGCAGCCGTGAAATTCAGGAGCGTGTTGTTCGCCGTGCCGCTTATGTTGAAAAGGCTTTGCTGGCCGTATACCATTACGTTCTGGAGGAGGTTGCCTGACGAGCCGTTGAGCAAAATCCCAAAGCCCGAGCCGCCGGATATGGTCATGTTAGCCAATGTGCTGTTTGAGAGCCGCGTCGCATTTATGCCGACTGAGAAGTTTGAAATCGAGAACCCGTATATCGTGACGTTGGTCCTGTTTGACAGCACAAATGCGCTTCCCGTGCCATTGCCTGAAAGGGCGTAGCCCGAGCCGTTTATGCCAATGCTGGAGTTTGCCACGGTGTAGCACGTGCCATTGGCCGAGAGGTTGACATTCATGTAGCATGATTCGTTTATGGGCTGGCCGCACGTGAAGACGTAGTTTGTGCCGACGCAGCCGTAGCCCAACAATACTGTCACGTTCCTTGTTTCCGTCTTGTTGAAGTTCCCTGCATTGTCATAGGCAGTGGCATTGAAATAGTAAAGCCCGTTCGCAAGGCCTGTGAAGTTGGCGAACAGCGGGCTGGACGTGCCGTTGCTTGAATTGACGAGGGTTCCGGTGGAATCATACAGGTAAAT
>JBGQMY010000029.1:0-7059 GCA_041500865.1 Candidatus Micrarchaeia archaeon
AATAGGACAATATTTTTAACCCTTTCCAACAAATAGGCAGCATGGCGCACGCCAGCACAGGAATAATGCCAAACGCAAAGATGCCGCTCAACCCCAACATAAAGATACTGTGGAGCCTGAATTACCTTGCGGCGTTCCTCATCACGTTCCTGATATTCTATGCGTTCGAGGCGCTTATGGGCAGCTGGGACGCGTTCATATCCGAATTTTTGCTGCAGCTGGCTTTCGTGGCCATATTCGCGGCATTCGTGTTCCTCTATTACATAGAGCTGAAATACAAGGGCTATTATTACATGATAACGGACACGGAAATAATATTCAGGAAGGGCATATTCAACACGGTAAAGACCGTCGTCCCGTTCAAGGAAATCCAGAACCTCAACATAAGCAAGAGCATACTGGAAAGGGCGCTTGGCATATCCAACCTCAGGATTGAGACCGCAGGCTCCAACATCGTGGAGAGCGAGGTCGTGATACCTGGGGTGGAGAACGAGGACGAGCTTTCAGGCATGATACGGAAGAAGATAGAGGGCGTCAAGGCCAACGGCAGCCCCGCCTCCGCACCCAGCGACCCGATACTGTTTGAGCATCCGGAGGACAAGGGCCAGGACCTGGAAGGCCTTGGGAAGAGGATGGCCGATTTGGAGTCCAGGCTGGACGCCATCGCAAGGAAATCCGAAAAAAGGGACATAGACACTGAAAACCTCAAGGAATCGGAGGAGGCCATGCATGCGGAGATGAGGCTGATACACTCGTCCATGGCCAAGCTCATGCGCTCATCTGACGAAACTGCGCTCAACATGGACAAGATAAGCAGGCTGATGGCAAAGCTCACCATCGGCTCCAAGCTGAAGAGGAAATAGCCATGCTGAAAAAGCAGGGGCAAAAAAAACCAATCTTGCCGAATCCAGCCAAAACCAACTTCGACAGACATAAAATTGCTTCGGATTTAACGTCATTGGACCTATGGAAACGGAATGATCTCAATTATTTTCTCATAAGGGCTGCATCAGACGGCAAAACCGATGAAGCGCGGGCGCTTCTTGCCAAAGGCGCAAATGTAAACGCAATGAACGACAGCGGATTGACGCCCCTGATGCTTGCCTGCAGGTATGGGCATAAGGATGCTGTCGACTTGCTGCTGGATAGCAAAGCCGATATCAACTCGTCAGACAATTACGGCTGGACCGCGCTCATGTGGGCGGCGGCGAATCAGCGTATCGGAATCATGACGCTGCTTATTGAGCATGGCGCCTTTGTGGGAATAGGAAAGGGGCAGGAGCCTGTCCGGATGTGGGATAAAATCCTCAACCAGGCCGAGGCAAACCGGCTGATAATGCGGATGAAGGCATTCCAGGATTTGTTTTTGGAAGGGAATTTCAGGCCATTCCTGTCGGATTTCAGGCAATGCGTTAGCCAATAGCGCCGCAGCGCCAAATGAAGGAAGGTTGAGCGTTAAGGGGGAAACTTCCCTTACAAAAGGAAGGTTGAGCGTTAAGGGAACCTTGGTTCCCTTACGGAAGCATTATAAATGTTTTCAGCAATAAAGTGGGTCTATGGAGAACAACAAGTACATCAAGGCAAGGGTGCTTTCTGCCCGTTCATTCGAGATAGCGGTTGACGCCCCGATATACGTAAAGGCCACGGGAAAGGAAAGGCCCCTTGAGATTGCGCTAAAGGAATACGAGGAAAAGAAGATACCGCTTGAGGTATACTCGGAAGAGAAAGAGAGCAAGCAATGAGCTAATCCTTTATCCTTTCAATCGTTTTAGTTATCATTTCAGACTGGCCGCAGTCCAGCCCGAACAAAGAGCAAATAAGCTCCCTTTCGGTTTCATCCCTCATGGATTCCCCGTCCTTGCCAAAAGACGCAAAAGTGAACCTTATCGAGTACCTTTGGAGGAACGAAACCCACGTCCTCAGCCTTTGAAGCTCCCTGGCCTTGGCCGAGCCTTCTGCCGATATCAGGTCATTGAGCGGAAGAACCGCAACAACATTCGGGTTCTTTGACACCTTTGACAGCACGCCCTCGTTGAACGATTCCAGCATCACGAAACCCTTGTGCCTGTCAACCCAGTTGTCGGCCCTTTCGCCTATCTTAACGACCTTTTTCGAATTGAGCAAATCATTGAAAAAAAGGTATTTGGGGCTGCTGAACAGCGAAATGTCCGTCATTTCCTGTCGTGCCCGGATTCCCTTTCCTTTTTGGCGGACCTTGTCCTTTTTGCCGAAAGCCCCTTTGCCCTCAATCCGCGGCCTTTCCTTCCTGCAGACGTCAGGCCCCTGTATGCCCTTCCCCTGTTGGATATGGTGTCCTGCATGTATCCCGGGAGGCTTGGGTTTCCCCTTTCTGCCAGTATTATCTCAAAGTACCTGTACTGCCCGTCCTCGCCGACCCAGTATGAGTTCAGGACTTCCATGTTGCTGTGCTTCCTTGCCGCCTTTTCCTCGGCAATCACCCTCAGCGACTTGTCCAGGGCATCGTAGCTGTAATTGGTCTTTGCCTTCCTTGCGCGGTGCGGCGAAACCCTCTTTCTCCGTCCCTTGCCCATTTTCACCCTGACTACGGCTATGCCCTGCTTTGCCTTGTATCCGAGTGAACGCGCCCTTATGAGGTTGGAGGGCCTTTCAACCCTCATGATTGTAGGCTCTTTTCTCCATTGTATCACCCTTGCCCTGTATTCCGGGCTCCTTTCCTTGTATTCGTTTTCCAGCGTTTCCTTAATGTACTTGTATGCTCCCATCTTCAACACCCTTAGCCCTTCAGCCTTCGGCCACATCGGACTTTGCAAGCATTATCGCTTCTGCTATGTCCCCGTTGGTCCTTTCAAGAAGCTCAGCCGCCTTTTCCATGCTCACTTCCGCCTTCTCGGACACCAGCCTGATGTCCTCCTCGCTGTACGGCGCTTCGGACACGTTTCCCGTTATCTGGAACATGGTCTGGCCCTTCACGTCCATCCTCACGACGGACGGGCTCCTTATGACCATGCTCTTCGCAGGGCCCTTTATTATCACTTCGGTCGCCTCAATCTGCTCCGTCTGTATCCCCATCTGCTTCATTGCCTTCTCCATCTGCTTGGGGTCAAACATGTTGCCACTCAGTTGAACGTCTCGTAAAGCTCCAGCTTCTTTATGATGAGGTTGTCAACGGGATTTATCTTGTTGACGGATTTCGCTATCTCGGTCAGGAACTTCTCGTCCACTATGTCCTTGACAAGCTCGTAGTAGGTCTTTTCCGTCGCAGCCGCAACGAGTTTCGCGACCATTTCCTTCCTTACGTTTTTCTTCACTACCGTTGAGACCTTCTCCCTCGTGACCAGCATGGTCTTTATCCTGACCTTCTTTCCGTCCTTGGTCGTTATGTCCATCACGTCATGCAGCACGCTCTTCCTCCTGCGGGCAAGCGCCCTGAGGTAGCTGAACGCTATCTTCATGCCTATTATCTCGGTTTCGGCCCTTTTGTCCTTCACGCCGGTTATGCGGAACAGCACCTTGGCGTACATGGATTCCGGCTTCATCCTTCCAGTCATCTCAACAAGCGCAATCGGCACTATCCTGTTGACGAGGTTTTCCGGGTCCGCGGAAACGACCTCCCCGACTTTCTTGTTCTCAAATGCGGCAGGCGCGACTACGTCGTACCACTCCTTGCTTTTCCACTTGTCGACTACTTTCCCCTTGGGCTTCTTTTCCGCCATTCAAATCACCTTACGAGGAGCGCCGCCGTGTCAGGCGTGTACTTCCAGCCCTTCTCGAGCACGTTCTTCCTCTTGTAGTATTTCGTCAGCCTGTTTATCTTGGCGACGACGTGGCCATACTTGACCTTGTTCAGCGCGTCCTTCTTGTTCGCCTTGAGGTGCGCCCAGAGCCTCGTTGCCTTGGTTATGAGCTGCAGGAAATCCTCCGGCAGCCTCGTATAGATGTGCTCGTCCTTCAGGAACTGCATGAGCGTCTTGCCTGCAAGGAGCTTGAACGACGGTACCGCATAATTGTCCCTCAGCACCAGCCCTATCTCGGAAGGCTTCATGCCCTGCCTGGAAAGCTTTCTCACGACTTCCTTTATCTCGTCAACGTTGTTCGTTGCCCATGCCGGAAGCTCCTTCAGCTTCGGCCTCTTTCTCCGGCTTTTGCCGCGCTTTTTTGAATGCATTTTTGCCATTTAACTACACCCTCTCTATGAATCAATAGAATGGTATACCCTTTCTGGCAGCATACCTTTTAAACCCTTTTCATTGGCCTAATCGGAAAGCACGAACTCCATTCCCTTCTTTTTGTGCAATCTTGCGTAGCCGACCCTCTCGAACTGCACGATGTCGCCCTCGCCAAGCGTTTCGGCGGTTTTTTCGCAGAACCCGGAAACGGTTTCCAAACTGTTCTCGTTGAAACTGTCGTCTTCGTTAAGCAGGTTCCCGACCTCGTATAGCTTCGCTTCCAATGCGCCCTTTTCCGGAACCCAGTGGACCTTCTGCTTCGGCAATTCCTTTTCTTTGACGAACAGAAGCGACATGCCTTCCTTGTCCGCCTTTGCGCTGGCATAGTCCTTCAGCCTGAAAATTTCGCCATCCTTGAGCATATCCCAGTCCCTTTCCTCTATGTAAACCGCGCCGCCTACGTCAAGGCGCCTTTTTCCCATGTCCTCGCTGGGATGCATGGGCAGCTCCGCGGTTTCGGGGAAGCTGCCGTTCAGCGTGAGCATGACAGGGTTGCGCACGAAGAACATCCTTTTCGTCGTTTTGTCAAGCGCCTGCCTGTTCTCCTGGAGCAGGAAATCCCACTCGACCTCCTTCTCCTGCTTGCCGATGCCGAAACGGAGCGCGAAGTTCTTTATTGCCTCCTGGCATATGCCCCTTGTCCTCAGCCCCCTTATCGTCGGAAGCCGTGGATCGTCCCACCCCCAGAGCTTGCCTGACTCGACAAGCGGCACGAGGTGCCTCTTGCTTATCACGCTGTTCTTGATGTCCAGCCGCGAAAAGTGGATGAGCGTCGGCTTCCTCATTTCCGTAAGCTCAAGCATCCTGTAATACAGCTCCTCCCTCAGCTCGTACTCCTTGCTCCTCATGGCGTGCGTTATGCCTTCCATGGAGTCCATGAGCGGGGCCTCGAAATCATACGTGGGCCACACCGTGTATTTTTCTTTCTGCCTGTAGTGCGGGCCTTCCACTATGCGGAACATCGCAGGGTCCCTCATGGCGCTGTTGAGTGCCTTGAGGTCGGATTTCAGGAGCACGGCCGCCTCGCCTTCCTTAAGCCCGTTTGCAAGCATCCTGTCCCAAAGCTCAAGGTTCTTCTCAGGCGCGTTGTCCCTTCCTTCTATTGTCGTTCCGTTTGCCCTTGCCGCCCTTATCTCCTCGTTCTGCGCCGTCGTCACATAAAGATGGCCCTTCCCGATGAGAACCTTTGCAATGTCGTAAAATCTTTTCATGTTGTCCGACGTATAGCTTTCTTTTTTCCATCCGACATTCAGCCATTGCAGGTCGGATTTCATTGCGTCAACGTACTCCTGCCTCTCCTTCTTGGGGTTGGTGTCGTCAAAGCGGAGCGCCATGTGGCCGTTATATTCATTTGCGACCTCATACTCAAGGAAGATGGCCTTGGCATGGCCTATGTGCAAATATCCGGACGGCTCAGGCGCGAACCTTGTTATGATTCCGTCCTGGGGATTGGGTATCGTGAACCTGTGCTCCTTCTTTTCTGCCTTGGCAAAAGTATAATTGGCAAGCTCCGTTTCAACGTCCGCTTTTGGCATGCCGTTGACTTCATTGACTACGGATTCGGCAATATCCTTGACCTCTGCAGCCCTTTGCCTCAGCTCCGGGCTCTCGCCCATGGCCCTTCCCATGACGGCGTTGACGCTCGCCTTGCCGTAGTCCAGCGCGTTCTTCAGCGCGTATTTCCTGATTATGGAGCTTATGTCAGTGCCTGGCATAAGCAGGAGTGGAACAAGAAAATTTAAAAAATAGCCTCAATTTCCCCGTTTCACGAGTAGCATTGCATCCATGTGTAGTTAGGCATGAACAGTCCTATTATAAATGGCGCAAGCACGACGATTACTCCGCACGTGATTCCGCCAATAAGCAGGCTCGTCGCCCATCCATGGAACCTCGCCCTCTGGTCAGCCGATGCCATCTGCCCCGCGGCGTAGACTATCGCTGCAAGCAGGAACGCCACCAGCATTATGATGGGTATGATGCTGCAGAAAAATTCCTTTATGTACTATACGGCCCATATCATCGTGTCGGTCGCTGCAACGAGCCCGATTCCAAACAGCACCAATGCAATAATCAGCATGTCCTTTTTCATCATTGTTTACCTTGCTGGTGCATTGTTTTTTGCTGTTTAAAAAGATTTTGCCCTGGCGTTTGGGAAAGCCAGATTTCGGTTTAATATGATGTAAAAAATTGGAAGAAAAACCAGAAGGGGCGAACTCGCGCCCCCTTGCGCATGCCGTGCGCCGCCCTGGATTCAGCCGCACAGGCCCTGGCCTATCTGGACACTGGCGGTGTAAGGGTTGTTGGGCATGAACAGCGTTATTATCCACGGCCCGAGTATGTACATCACTCCGCACGTTATCGCGCCTATCAGCAGGCTTGTCGCCCATCCATGGAACCTCGCCCTCTGGTCAGCCGATGCCATCTGCCCCGCGGCGTAGACTATCGCTGCAAGCAGGAAGCATACCAGCATGATGGTGGGTATTATCGTGCAGAAAAAGTCCTTTATGTGCCACAGGGCCCATATCATCGTATCGGTCGCTGCAACGAGCCCGATTCCAAACAGCACCAATGCAATAATCAGCATGTTTTTCCTCATTACGGTTCACCTTGCGGATACGTTGCATCTAAACATTTAAAAAGCTTGTTTTCAACGGAAAGTGTGGCTTGTTGTAATGAAAAATGAAAAATTAAAAAAAGGGTTCAGTAGCAGGTCGTTACGCTTGCATTGGGCATGAACAGTCCTATTATAAATGGCGCAAGCACGACGATTACTCCGCACGTGATTCCGCCAATAAGCAGGCTCGTCGCCCATCCATGGAACCTCGCCCTCTGGTCAGCCGATGCCATCTGC
>JBGQMY010000030.1:0-5492 GCA_041500865.1 Candidatus Micrarchaeia archaeon
GAGGCACTATATCGAAAACCACGAGACGGAAGAGCTTTCAAGGACGATGGACATCAGTGAGGAGCGCCGCCAGATGTTCATGCCGTCGTTTATCCCGCATCAGCAGAGAAGCCCAGCACTTTAGTGCTGGGAGAGTTCACTTTCTCCGCGACCATATGCTATTTGGGGTAAGTAGGATAACGATGTAATCTACCCTGGTTGGTTTAAGCACAGATCCTTTTTAAACCCGCCCGACTATGGAGGGGCGCCGCATATATTAAAAACTCTTTCATTGATAATATATACATTATGGGTGTAATTAATAGGGGTTTGTGGTTGTTTATAATGCTAACCCTAGCCCTGCCCATCGCCTTCGCTTCGTCCAGCACGGACATAACACTGAATTCTTACACAAATGAAGACGCAACAGGCCTCCATGTCGTGTCCAACTTCTCGGTAATATACACGGAGTCCATAGTCTACTCGGACTACAGCGGGTTGGATGTCAATCCTTCGTCCAACCTGATCATAAACAAGTACGAGCAGACCTCGCTCCAGAACGCAAAGGTTTATTTCTCTATCATGAAGTCCAACGAGAGCGACTTCACGCCGCTCGGAGTAGGAACGGCCGACACGCTGTCGTCCATGGCGCTGTCAGACGGAACGCAGGGGGCGCTGTACTACGGCATCGCCGACTTCCCGGTGGATTCCTCGTTCAACAACACCTGCGCCACGCTCAAGGCTGAGTTCAAAGGGGAGTCCGACACGCCAGGCAAGGACTATTCTGTCACCGAGAAGATGGAGCAGGTCTGCTTCGGGACCCCGACTTCCCCAGCGATACTGAGCTCAATCATCATTTCCGAGCTTTCAAACCCATCCAACGCATTCATATGCGCGCCCATCCTCATACTCCTTGTCCTTGTAGGCGGTGCGTTCTACTACAGGGGCGGCCAAGGCATGATATACCTTTTCGACTTCACGTCCCCAAGGATGCCGAAGCTCAACGAGATGAAGTTCAAGTGGGCGGGCTACGGCTGGCACGGCAGGTTCGGGGACGTTACAACTTATTTGAGCGACGCCAAGAAAATGGCGAAGTTCACGCCCAAAGAGAAGGGCATTAAGAAGATAGTCGATATGTATGACAAGGACAACACAATGGCCGGAATGCTTGTTGCTGCGAAGTTGGCTGGCGTTGACGTTTCAAAATATGGGGACAAAGCCAATGTCATGGACTCTTACAGAAAACTGCAGAAGGATATTTTGAATCTCAAAATAGATAGGGATTCAAAGATAGCGACTCTCAACATGATGAAGACATTCAGGGCTGCTGCAGAGAAGTACGAGCACGGAAAGTCCCATGTCAGGCCGCAGGCAGGCGCTCACGCCGGAGTTGTCAAGGGCGTCATAGGAGGACTGCAAAAAGGCAGCCTTATGTCAGCGCTGCTCGCGCCTATGCAATACAGCGCCAAGGTAGCCAAGGGAATCGCCCCAGGCTCCAAGGCTGCGGAAAAGGTCAGCGAATTTCTTGAAGGTAAGATGAAAGCCACGCGTGGAGGCAAAGAAGTAAACATAGGTATGTATTCAGAAGCGGACGATAAGAGTAAGGTAGGACCATCAATGACAGAAAAGATGTTCAGGATGCTGCACGAGCCGCTTTCCCAATATATCGGCAGGCTAAACGCAGGCCAATACATAATCCGGCCGATATTCGCGACATATTTCACGTTCCTGCCCAACATCGGCAAGTGGAAGGACGAGATAAGGAAGCAAAGCTGGGCAAGGGAGATAATTGGCCTCAGCGCAAAGGACAGGGGCGACGTGATAGGCAGGCTGAGCAATGAGGTGAAAAGGAACCTGGCCATTGACGAAAAAGGAAGGATTTCTCTTCGTGAAGGCGGAAACGCCGACAGGATGGCGGAAGCGTATGACAGGGAAAGCGCCGGTCTTCTGCTAAAGGGGATGATGGACAAAATCCTCAAAGACGATAAGATGCTGAACGCACTGAAGGGAACGGACCTGTCCAATTTCAGGGGTCTTGAAGGCGCCGGCATTCTGCTAAAGGGGATGATAGACAAAATTCTCAGAGACAGTAAAATAGCAAAAGAACTCAACATGTCAAAAGATGATCTTGTCAGATTGAAGGCACTGAAGGGAGCGAACATGTCTACTCCCGAGGATCTTAAAAGTGCCAGCATGAAGCTAACGGGAACAATTGACAAAATCCTCAAAGAAGATAAAATAGCGAAAAGGCTCAACATTACAAAGGAGGATCTTGCCATGTTGAATTCGCTGAAGGAGGGGAATCTGTCTAACTTCAGGGGCATTACGGACAACATCAAAGTTTTGCAAGCAGTAATGGAAAAGATGAAGGAGTACGATAAGAGTAAGGACAAGGATCTGTTGAAGGATATATCTCGCATCATAAACGCCAACGAATCTGCCATGTCGGCGGAGGACAAAAAGAGGGAGCGTGCGGAGATAAGGAATAACCGTGACCTGTCGCTGAAGCAGAAAGAGGAGATGCTGAGGAAGATTGACAGCCTTCCCGAAAGGATGTCGCTGAAGGAAAAGCACGATGCATACAGGGAGATAGCGGCCAACCTGTTTGACAACAAGGATGCGAATTACAAGTATTTCAGCGACAGGTGCGGAATAATAAGCGGCGCATACAGGGACATAAGCTCGGAAAACATGAAAGACAGCGCGATAAAAAAGAGCATCGTAATCTGGAAACTCAACAACAGCCTTGAGGACCTTGCAAAAAACTATAGCTTTGACAGGTCAGTCTTCAACGCCAGGATAAGGGACTCCAATGACGCATCCAAGAACATGCTCGCTGACATGTTCTACAATTTGGCAAAGGTCAACAAGGGCAACGCCTCGCTCTCAGACGCGCTCGGCCTCGTTTACCTCCAAAAAATAAACAACATGTACGGCTTCCTGCCTGCGAACAAGGACGAGATAAAGGCGATACTGTCAAGGGCCAATGAGTCTTCGGTTGGGCATTTGACCAAAAAACAGAAGGAGAGCCTTCTAATTGCCCCAAAGGATATTGACGCAATGGCTGGAAACCTCGCTGCTGCCATGAAGTTCGGCAATGAAATCGCGGAGAGGATGATTGACAAGGGCAAGGTGCCAAAAGAGCTGCAGTATTTGGTAAATAACGGCAACTACCTGATATTCCTCAACGGAAGGGCGCTGAAAGAGGAAATCGAAAAGAACGGTACGATAAGCCAAGCAAAGAAGGACGAGCTTGTAAACCGCTTCTTATACGGCGAAGGATACAAGGACGGCAAGCCACTTGCTGACAGGTCTAAAATCGGAGAAGGCTACCAGGACTTGGTCAGGGCGGACATCAAGAACTACGTGTTCGGAACAGGCGCAAGACACGAGCCGCATGCTTACCTCACTGGAAGCCACTGGGCCTATATAAGGGGCGATGAGAACCCGTTCAAGCTGCTTGCATCCGGCGTCCCCACGTCCAAGAGATTCGGGGATTTGGCGGACGGAACCGGGGAAACGGAGATGACGCTGAAGTTCGTAGGGCTTTGGGATGTGTTCTACAGAAGGGAAAAGGGCATGTTCAAGAAATCCGGAGGGACCCCTGAATCCGCGCTCAATGCTATGCTGGCTCAGGTCGTTGCAAAGGGTTCTGAGAACGACGACAGGCTATTCACCCTGATAAGCGACAGGACCACGACGCTACAGTCAAAAAACATGCTGACGTTCGGGACGCGCTACATACACACGCTTGACTACCTGCTCAGCACCATGCCAGCCATAGATTACGACGCCGCAATCAGGAAAGAAGGCAGGGACCCGACCAGGATGAACAGCGCGGAATACGAAAAGACAAAGGCAAGGATATTTGACAAGGCGGTGTGGAACCATATAAGCAACCAGGAGAACAGGCTGGTGACGCTTACTCAGCTCAAGACGACCACGGACTTCATATTCATGAACGGCGAGCTCGGGGACCTGATACCACTAAGGGTTAATCTTGACTCCAGGAGCCCTGAGATAAAAGGCATGCTTTCTAGAGACACTGAAGCCATAAAAGCCCTTGACGCAAGGGACCTTTCATTCCAGAGCATGATGAGAGCCAGCACTGAAAAGGCGCTCAACATGAGGATAAGCTACATTGGCGAGCACGGAAACGTTTACAGGTCATTGGGCGAGCTTGCAGACTCGTACAGGGTCACTGACAAGGACGTGAGGCAGTTCCTCAGGGATGTGGCAGCTAACCAAGGTCGGGACAAGCTGGAAAAAAGTCTGAAAAACTTCATAGATGGGAAAGTCATCATAGATGGGGAAGTAAAGGATAAGGTTTACGACCCGCAGCAGGTCGCCATAGCCGCCTTTAGGTACGGGGAAAAGACAAGGGACTACAAGCCGCTTCTTGAATGCGCAAACGTGAAAGTCGGAACAGTTGCGGAAATTGACCAGCAGAGGATGGAAGCATGGAAGAACGTTTACAGGAGCGGCAACCCAATAGAGGCGCTTTCGGGCATGCTGCTTTACGGGAAAGAAACAGCTATAGACAGCTTTGCCAAATTCCACGAGAACGTCCTTTACAAAAAGACGCTGCAGATAGGCAACGAAGACCTTTTCGGCATAGAGAACCAGGAGAGCAGAATACTGAAGGAGGCCTTTGCCGTTGCTGACGAGTACGCATCGCTGAACAAGATACTGGCAAGGATGGAAAGGGGCGCAGACCAAAACGACATAGCGTTGCTTAGGCAGTTCTCGGACAACAAAGAAGCTGAGATATTCATAAAGTCCAGGCTCGGCGACCTAAAGCGGTCGTATGACGCATTCGAGTGGTTCATGACAAGGGACGTGCATCCGATATACGGCGGCACGTTCCCGTATTACAGGGACGGCCTCGTGTCAGCATCGTTCAACGCTGGCCTTTCAACGCTGAAGCCGTCATGGATAGACCAGATGGTAACCTCCTTCAGGAGGGAGAACCTGGAAAACTACCCGACCGGGGTCAGCTGGGCGCTCAACTGGGCGGCAAGGGAAACGATACATGTGAACCTCCCGCTCCAGCAGGCCTTTGTCCACGCCGTCCGTTTCGAGGACAAGATGACAAGGGGCATCCCGAACCCGTATGAGATAAGGTATGAGGGGGACGGGGATGTCAAGAGGACATTAGCAAGTATGGGCATATCTCCCGTGCTTCATGGAAGGCTTTTAGAATCAGGGACGATAAGCGGCCCGTCGGACCAGTTCATGCAGTCGCAGGGCATAAACGTCGGATACACGCTCTCGGGGCTGGCAACCAGCCTGGGATTCTCAGGCTCAAAGGTCGGCTGGGCAGGCGCCGCGGCGCTTGTCGGGGGCCCACTTGCAGTGGCCGCGATTCCGGGAGTGTTTTACGCCGGAAAGTTCGCTAACGAGGCCATATGGGATGGGTCTAGGGCTGTCGGCAACTTCTAGTCTGTCTCAGTCACTTCTGGCGGGATTGAGGGGGGGTGGTGGGGAGGGGGGGCGAGGGGGTGGGGGGGGGC
>JBGQMY010000031.1:0-5136 GCA_041500865.1 Candidatus Micrarchaeia archaeon
AAAATAGGATAGATAATTCATTTGATATAGATTTTGAATATTTAGTAAAAATCTTAATCAAACAAGGAGGTTTATGTGCATATTCTGGAATTAAAATGAATTATGGATCATATCTAGAAGAGAATTGGACAATTTCACTGGAAAGAATAAACTCTTTGAAAGGTTATACTAAAGATAATATATGTCTAATTTGTTACGAGTTTAACGGTCATGATAATTCTTCTGATTCTAAAATTTCTTTTCTTATTTTTGTTGTTCCTTCTATTAGTTCGTCGCTATTTAAACACATCTTTAAACTTTCTTTGCTATCTATCTTTTCTAAGAGTTCCTTCTCTTTTTCAGGATCCATTTTTCTACCGTCTTTATATCTGAGTACTCCATTTGCTCCATTTAAGTGTGCTATTCCGCTTCCTAATACATACCTCCCTAGGTCGATTTGATTTGATTTTAGTTTTTTATATATTATATTTTTAATTTCTGGTTCAATAATTGATCCATATGGTAATATTGTATTATTTTTACATATTTCAATCATGGTTTCAACCAGATCCTTTCTTTTTAGTGGATCAATTATCTTTGATATTTCAGAAACATGAATTGATGATATGAATACCCTTATTTCATCTTTATCTGATTTTTCCTTTAATAATGTAAAAAGAGTACTCAATTCAGGATAATTTTTTGGATTTTTACGAATTTTTGTTAATTCAATCCATATATTTTGATCGAGATATATATTAATTGGTTTTTGCATAATTTATATATTTATCTATATATTTAAATATTATTCTATTAAAAAACAAAAACATTGGAAGCGGCCTTCACCTGGCCGCCTTTGCCATCCTTTCCATCTCGTCCTTTTTCTTGACCGAGTAGCTGGTCTGGATGTCCCCCTTTGCGCAGTTTATCAGTTCGTCAGCAAGGGTGTTCTGCAGCGACGCCTTTGAGTCAAACGCCTTCATGAGCGCTGCAAGCGTTATGTGCCTGAGCGCGACGTCAAGCCTCCTTGTCGCTGAAACGTCCACTGAAAGCTGGTAGCTCACGCCGCCTGCCGCGACCCTCGTCACCTCTTCCCTTGGCGCGGAGTTTTCAAGCGCGGTTATCAGCACCTGGATGGGGTTCTGCTTGGTCTTTGCGTAGATTGTGTCAAATGATTCCTCAACGACCTTCATCAGCTTGAGCTTCTTGCCTTGGAGCCTTCCGCCGGTCCTGATTACCTTTCCGCTGACCTTCTCGCCGGTTCCGCCCCTCATGAGCTTGTTTATCAGCCGCTCAACCACGCTGACCTTCACCTTGCCGAAGCGCGCCCCCGCATTCCGCCCGAAGCTGTGCGGCACAATGCCGGGCTTCAGTGATATGGCCTGTTTCAGGCTCGCGTCCTTTATTTCAACGCCTTCAACGTCCCATTTGTCAAACAGCTTGAACATGCAATTACCTCTTTGGCTTCTCCTTCTTGCCGTGCCTTAGGGCCTGCAGGTCAACGTTGTTGACCTTGACTACCTTGTACCTTACCCCGGGGATGGAGCCTATCGGGCCCCTCTGCGAGCCCCCGAGCCCTGCAATCATCACGTCGTCGTGCTCGTTTATGAACGTTATAGCCTTGTCCCTCGGCGCGTGCGCAGTCACAATCCTTCCGTTCTTCTTCAGCTGGACCTTGACGCACTTTATGAGCCCTGAGTGGGGCTGCTTCTGCTCTAGCGTCACCTTTTCAACGACTATGCCGGAGGCCATCGGCGACATCCCGAGCGGGTCGAACCTCTTCTTGAGCCTCAGCTTGGCCCTTTTCCACTTCTTTGAGAGCCATTTGTACTTCTGCCTTTTCCTCTTCAGATTCCTTCCGGCGTTCTCGCCGTTTGAGCCTTTTCCCATTAATCTTCACCTTACATTGGTATAAGTGTCTATTTCTTTGGGGGATGCCTTTAAAAACATATTGAGAGCCCCTGCCGTCTTACATCTCATATGCTCCCACTCCGCCTATTGTCAGCGTCTCGCACATGTCTGGGATTACAGTTTCAGCCGATTTCTGCTCTTCCATGATTTGCGCAATCCTCTTTTTCATGATGAACCTGTCATTCGGGCTTATCCTGCCGGCTATTGAGGAAAGCTCGGTCTCAAGCTTCGCGACCTCAATCATCGCAGTCATCCCCTTCCTTATGTTTGTCCTAAGCCTCTTCTTGTTTTTCTTGATGTTTGGGTCCATCACTATCCTTAGCTTCCTTAAGTAAGCCTTGTCCAAGCCAACGGCCATAGTATTATGCATGCTGCAAATAATGGAGGAAAATGTTTAAATAGCTTTGTAAGCGCTTCAATGGACCGGGCTAAAGCTGCATTCGTGCAGGCGCCTTCCGGCCCTTTCCATTCTCTCATCCTTCAGCATGCTTAGCCTTACCTTTATCAGAAGCATGTCATTTTTGCTTATTCTGGGGTTGAGGGTCTCGCTTTCCAGCTTTAATCTTTCCATCCGCCTGTGATTAAAAAACCGCGGAAGGCGTTCCGTTGCCTTTTCCCTTACCCTGAAGTACCTGCAGTTCAATGCTTTCCTCAGGAACATAAGATACTCATGCGTTATGAACCTCGTCTTTGACATGCTGTTAACAATGGAGGAAAATGTTTAAATATCTTTGGAAGAACTTAGTTAAGAAGCAATTCAAGCCCAAGCTGCCTTGTTGCCGCGTTAATCTCCCACATCTCGGAAACAAAGCGCCTTTTTCCTTGGGGCGTTATATAGCTGATGGCACAGGTTGAGTCTTTGAAGTTCCATAGAGCAGGGCAACATGTCGGTTCCAGCATCATGCCTGCCACATGAATCCCGTCAAAAGAGGAATAAAAAGAATAACCATGGTCGTTTTCCGCTACCCTGATTACAACATCTTCTGAGAACGTTCTAAGAAAGAATGTCCCGCAGTTATTTCTTATGCCAATCAGTTTTCCCCTGTCCCTTTCCGATACGTCCTTTAGCTGCGCAAGCTCTTTCTGTATCGGGCGCCCGTTCTTCTCCCTGCTTTTGAACAATAATTTAGACGCCATAAATACACCAAACACTACGTCTGCTCTTTTCCCATGCCTTTCCGGATTTCGGGGGCAACAATCTTGAGCTGCTCTGCAAACCTTTCACGTCTATCTTTGCGCGCCCCCCACATAAGCTCCAACCCAGCCGCAATTATTATCATTTCCGAGGCTGCAGTAGCTATAACAAGTTCCTTAAATGTTCCTTTCGCGAGGCCGCCTTCTATCGATGCGATACAAAATCCTGCTGCAATGCAAAATCCTGCCATCAGCGCCGCCCCCCAACTTTGTGCTGTTTCCCAGATGTTTCTATAGATGCCTTTCTGTTCATTGTTTCTAATAATAAGCCCGTTGTATCTTATCCACGTGTCCCTGAAGCGTCTGGCGCCAGTTTCATCGCGGGTACACCATAAAAACCCTTCTGGCAGGAGCTTCCTTTCCTCATTTTTTGCCTTTTTGATCATAGCCGTGAGCTTCTCTTCTGTTTCTTCCGTCAAGGCAAGCCGCAGATTTCCCTTCTTGTCCTTTTCCAGCAGGTCTGCAAACGGCGCAAGCTCTTTCTTTATAGAACGCCTCTTTTCATTGCGTCTTGATGCTAACAGTTTGAAAGCCATAAACATACTTGCCATAACACCTTTTAAAAATCTATTTCTGGTCTGCTGCAACGTCAATGGACGAACTCAAGACCGCCAGCGTTTTTAAACATATAATGCGACAAATGGTGATATGGCAGGCATTGTCGGCTATGGAGCCTATGTTCCGAGGTACAGGATAAAGAGCAGGGAGATTGCCCGGGTGTGGGGAGAGGACCCGCACAGGATAGAGGAAGGCCTCGGCATACTTGAGAAGGCGGTTGCAAACGTTGACGAGGACACGGCAACGATAGGCGTCACGGCAGGCAGGAACGCCGTCGCAAGGGCCAGCATAGACCCGAAGGAAATAGGCGCCGTTTACGTAGGAAGCGAAAGCCACCCGTACGTCGTCAAAAGCTCGTCGTCAATCATAGCCGAGGCGCTCAACATCACGCCCGAGCTTTCAGCGGCCGACCTTGAGTTCGCATGCAGGGCCGGAACCTCCGGAATCATAATGTGCATGGGCCTTGTTGACGCCAATTACGTGAAATACGGCATGGCCATAGGCGCAGACACGGCGCAGGGAAAGCCTGGCGACGCATTGGAGTATTCCGCAGGATGCGGCGGTGCGGCTTATATCATCGGCAAGAACAAGGAAAGCCTTGCCATAATAGACGACTTCTATTCCTATTCAACGGACACGCCGGACTTCTGGAGGCGCGAGGGACAGGAGTTCCCGAGCCACGGCGGGCGCTTTACGGGCGAGCCGGCATACTTCAAGCACGTGCTGAACGCGACAAACGGCCTTATGAAGAAGACCGGCATGAAGCTCACTGACTTTGACCATGTCGTTTTCCACCAGCCCAATGCCAAGTTCCCGATGGTTGCTGCAAAGAAGCTTGGCATACCTGTTGAAAAGCTCAAGCTCGGGCTCTTGACGCCGCAAATCGGCAACACGTACAGCGGAGCGGTGCCAGTTGGCCTTTCAAACATCCTGGACAATGCCAAGCCGGGCGACAGGATTTTGGCGACAAGCTTCGGAAGCGGGGCAGGCAGCGACTCGTTCAGCATAACGGTGACTGACAAAATAGAGGAAGCCAGGGACAGGGCGCCCAAGACGATGGACTACGTCAACGAGAAGGAATACATTGACTACTCAATGTATGTCAAAATCAGGGGCAAGCTCAAGGGATACGCCGGCACTGCGTGATTTTTAACGCCTTTGCCGCACAATGAAGGCATGCAGGAAAGGCGGCTACAAAGGAATGAGCAAGCAAAGAAGCCAATGCGCCATATTCCAGATATCATTCCAAGCGAGAGGCCAAAACGCCCAAAGGAAGGGCAGGAGCGGCTCAACTTCAGTTTTTTTGATGCAGCAAGCATGGGAAACAACGCGGAAATAATGCGGCTCATCAAGCAAGGCGCGGACATTGCCGCAAAGGACCCTGTTTTTGGCGAGACAGCCCTGCACAAGGCCGCAAACAGCGGCAACCCAAAAACCTGCATCCTGATTATAGAGGAATACGCAAAATCCGGCGGAGACGTAATGGAGCTAATT
>JBGQMY010000032.1:0-4841 GCA_041500865.1 Candidatus Micrarchaeia archaeon
CCGTCGAATCCGTACTGGAACAGGTACGGCAGGAAGCCGCAGTGGTCCATGTGCGCATGGCTCAGAACAACGGCGTCCAGCTCGTTTATCGGGAACCCGAGCAGGTTTATCATGGGGTACGCATCTTCGGGGGCAGAAGCCGCCGTGTTCAGCCCGCAGTCAAGCATTATCCTTGAGTTCTTTGTCTGGACGAGGAAACAGCTCCTGCCTATTTCCCTGAACGCGCCGAGCATGCCGACCTTTATCCAGGAAACGTCAGGATGCTCCACGCTTATCTGCTTGCCTATCCTCATCAGGAACTTCTTCCTGTCGTCGCCTTTCGCTATCTCGCTTTTCCTCAGGCCGTCAAGTATGGACGACGGCATTGTTGGCGTGCGCACGACCTCGGGCGCCCATCCTGTCTCCATTATTATGGACTTCAGGCTCTGGCCCTGCTTGCCTATCACGAGGCCGGGCTTCAGCGCCTCTATCATGACTCTTGAGAACGGGGCGTCAAACCACACATTCGTTATCTTGGCCTCGGGGTCCACAAGCTCGCCTATCTTCGCCTTGGCCTTTTCCATGTCCATCAGGAAGCGCTGGTCCGTCCTCAGCAAAACCTTCTTCTTCAGCGAGGAGGCAAGGCCCTTTATCAGGTCCCTTGTGGCATACACCTGCGTTATGTCCTTCACATAGACCGCTATGTACGGGCCCAGGAATTCCACCTTGGTTATCTCTATATTGGATGGCACCAGCTCATGAATGAGCTTTTCTATCCTGTTTTGCATAGTC
Organism: Candidatus Micrarchaeia archaeon; assembly: GCA_041500865.1. Lineage (GTDB taxonomy): Archaea > Micrarchaeota > Micrarchaeia > Anstonellales > J096 > JAPLWW01. Next base: position 772 of record JBGQMY010000032.1, read on the forward strand.
ATTTTGACCAACTTTGCTTTCATTATTTTGAATTAGAGGATTGATATTGACAAGTAAAAAACAAAATCTAACCTATATTATGCTAAAAAACCTTTATTAACTTTTCTATTTCCTCCTTTGGGAGCTTCCTGTAGCCGTCCTTGGTTATGGTTATCACGTCAATGAACTCGCCAGTGGCCGAGTCCCTGGCCATGGCCGCCCATACGGACTTGACGGCAATGGGGATCAGCTCCGCGACCTTCATGCCCTTGCTGTAGCCGGTGTCAATGACGCCGAACGCGATTGGCGAGCCGGAGCCCGTAGAGGTCTTTGTCTCTTCCGTTACGCCGCCCACCATGTCTATGCTGAACAGCCTGGGCCTCTCGTCGCACCCGCCCATCAGTATCTGTATCCAGAACGGCACATACTTGCTGTTCGAGAGTATGTTGGCCAGCAGCGTCGCCGCTGCCTCGACCGATATCTTCTTCTCGTTGTCGTGCCTGTACTTGAGCATCTCAACCCTTAGCCACCTTATCAGCATCTGCGCGTCCCCTACGGAGCCTGCTATTGTTATGGCTATGTGGTCGTCTATCATGTATATCTTGTCAATGTCCTTGCTGGCTATGAACGTGCCCATCGTCGCCCTTTTGTCTGCCGCGAAAACAATGCCGTCGCCGCCCACAAGGCCGACCGTTGTCGTGCCTGTCTGCAGCGCTTTCTTCATTTCGTCAGAGGAAACAGCTTCCATTTGAACCACAATTGCAATTGGGATATCTGGTTTAAAAAGGTGAGGGTGCGCCCAGCATTCGCGGCTTTCAGTGCTTGGGACGCACGGCATTTTAAATTTTGCGCATGCCTTTCCGGGCCTTTAGGAAGGCTTTAATTGCTATCCTTTTCGGCCTGTGAAAGATTTATAAAAGAGGCAACTGAAACATCCCCATAGTTTTTTGGTGGTAGCAATGGACAGGCCTGCAAGGGAGCTTTTTGACGAAATGTTCGAATACAGAAGCAAGATACGCAGCATGCTGCCGGAAGAATGGGTCGCGCTCTACGGCAAGGTCCTTTACGCGATGCTTGACAGGGTGGAGGGCAGGGAACTGCCGATTGACGAAAACTACCTTCTTGACAACGACCTCGCGGTGAACATATACAAGAAAAAGTACTATCTCAAGAGCGTGAAGAACGAGTACATGGAGTCAAGGCCTGAAATGACGTTCGCAAGGGTAAGCGCTTTCATAGCAGCAGTGGAAAAGGAGGGCGACGCGGAAAAATGGGCCGAAACATTCTACAGGGACATGTTCAACGGCTACTGGCTGCCGGGCGGTCGGATAATAGCCGGCGCAGGCGACCTATACAGGACGAAGACGCTTGCCAACTGCTTCGTGATAAAGATAGCGGAGGACAACCTTGAAAGCATATTCAACGCGGCATACGAGGCCGCGAAGACATACAGCTACGGCGGGGGCATAGGCATAGACATGTCCACGCTAAGGCCCAGGGACGCCATAGTGCACAATGCGGCGTCTTTCAGCACCGGCGCGGTCAGTTTCATGGAACTGTACAGCCTCACAACTGGGCTGATAGGGCAAAGCGGCAGGAGGGGCGCGCTCATGCTGACGATTGACGTGAAGCACCCGGACGTGCTCAACTTCATAGACATCAAGAACAAGCCAAGCTGGGCAACCGGCCAGATAATGGACCAGCTCGGGTTTTCGGCGATGTTCAGCGACGCCCAGCTTGAGAAGGCGCGCAAAATCATAATAGAGAACACCCAGATAAGGTTCGCGAACATCAGCATCAAGGTGAGCGACGAGTTCATGAACGCGGTGGTCGAGCAGAACGAGCACGGCAAGGGCGCCATCCTGCTTTACAAGAAGGAGCCGAAGGGCAGGGCGATGCGGATAGACCAGGACGCGAAGGACGCGCACTACTCCCTCGGCATACCGTCAAGGAAGCTGGACGACTACGAATTTGTCCAGAGGTTCGAGAGCCTTGACGCAATGAACAAATACGCAATGGACGCATACAAGGCAAGCGTCAGCGAAGCGAACTTCAGGAATGCGGACGAGAGGGACGTGTACGGGGATTACATAATAGAGCTGAAGGAGTTCGACTTCGACCTAGCGGTGAGGGAATCCGGCGATTTCCTGCTGTATTTCAGCAGCCCGGCGACCGGCGTGCAGAAGAGGCTGCTGAAGGCAAGGGAAATATGGAACAAGTTCGTGGAAAGCAACTACAAGAACGCGGAGCCGGGCCTCATGTTCTGGAGCAGGCTCGTGCAGTTCAGCCCGACCAATTACATAGACGCGCCGATAGTGACGACCAACCCCTGCGTTGCGGCGGACAGCATGGTGACGACTGACGAGGGCATTGTGGAAATATCCAAGGTGCACAACCCATATAATATCCTTGGTGAAGATGGGAATTACCATCCTGTAAAATGGGCTGGAAAAACGGGCGACAGGGAAATATTTGAGGTAAAAACGGTTGCTGGATATGGAGTTAAGGCGACTGCAGACCACAAGATACTTACCAATAATGGCTGGAAAGAAGTAAGGGAATTAAAAAACTCGGACAGCCTCGTCCTTCAGAAAGCCGGCAAATTCGGAAAGACCCATCTTGATGCGGAAATGTCGCTGGCGCTTGGCTGGCTGGTTGGAGACGGGCACATGAGCAAGGGCGAAAAGGAAGGCCTTCTTCCGCAGCTAAAAAAATATCTTGACTGCATAAACGGAAAGCCAATCAAACCACAGGAAGGAATAACGGAAACAAGGCTGAAATATTCTTCCAAGATAGCAGGAAAATTCCGTGAGCTTGGGTTAAAGCCGTTGAAATCAAGCGAAAAGGAGGTGCCTTCTTCGGTATTCTCATTCGACAGGGAATCCATGCGCCTCTTCATTTCGGCGCTGTTCTCCGCAGACGGCTCTGTCCAAGGCTCCAAGGAAAAGGGGCTGAGCATAAGGCTGTCCTCCAATTCGCTCAAGCTGCTTGAGCAGGTCCAGGTATTGCTGCTGCAATTTGGCATTGTCTCACGGCTGCATGCAAACAGGAGAAAGGCGCACACAAAGATTCTCCCTGATGTCAACTGCCAACCCAAATCATACAGGTGCAAGGCGCAGCATGAACTGATAATCAGCAGGCAAAGCATGTTCAAATTCATTGAAAGCATAGGATTTTGCATGCCGACCAAGAACGGCAAATTTGAAAGGCTAAAACCAGAAAATATATACGCTGATAATATTGACACAGGCGTGCTGTCTGTTGAAAAAATCGGCATTGCGCCTGTTTACGACCTTACCGAGCCTGCCACCCATTCATTTTCAGCTAATGGAATAATAGTCCATAATTGCGGCGAGGTCCCGTTGGAGGACGGCGGGGCGTGCAACCTCGGCAGCGTAAACCTGTCGCGCATGGTGAAGGGCCCGTACACGGACAAGGCGGAGATAGACTGGGCTACGCTGGGCAACTCGATAGACCACCTTGTCAGGTTTTTGGACAACATAACGACCCTGAATGCGAAGATGAACCCCCTGGAAAAGCAGAAGAAGGCCGCTGAAAACACCAGGAGGATAGGGCTCGGGATAATGGGCATGGCTGACATGTTCAACCAGCTGGGGCTGGCGTATGACAGCGAGGATGCGCTTGCCGTGCTGGAAAGGGTCATGTCATTCATAGCGAACAGGGCGTACTCATACTCATCGCAGGTCGCGAAGGAAAAGGGCTCGTTCAAGCTGTTCAGCTACGAGAAATACTCGAAGAACCCGTTCTTCAGGGAGGCGCTGACTGACGAGACGAAGAAGAAGGTGAGGGAGAACGGCCTGCGGAACGCCGGGGTGCTGAGCATAGCGCCTACCGGAACAATATCAAACATAGCCGTGGGATACGTGCTGAACAACAAGAGGTACCTTGGCGTGAGCAGCGGCATAGAGCCCATATTCGCGCTGTATTACACCAGAAGGAGCGAGAGCTTTGACAAGACGTTCAAGATATTTCAACCGACAGTGCAGGCGTACATAGACCTTAATGGGCTTGCGTCATCCATAGACAAGGCGGAGACGGACGACGCGCTGATGAACATACTGCCTGAATAC
>JBGQMY010000033.1:0-4200 GCA_041500865.1 Candidatus Micrarchaeia archaeon
AGGTTCTTTTTGGACTTCGGCGGGCTTGACAGGTTCTCAAAAGGCACTGACGTGCTGCTGAACGCGGCAAAAGGCGCAAAGTTCAACACCGTGCTTGCAGGCAGGGCAGGCAGGAACCTCAGCTCAAAGAACGTCCTGCACCTTGACAGGTGGGTGGACGACGGCGAGCTCCATAATTTGATAAAGCGGTCCGAGGCGGCCGTGCTGCCCTATCTTGTCTCCTCGCAGTTTTCCGGGTGCCTGGCGCTTGCGTTCCATTTTGGGATTCCGGTCATCGCCCCGTTCTCCTCTGCATTTGAGGGCTGGGTTGAAGATGGAAAGACAGGCTGGTTCTTCTCGTCCGGCGACTTCAAGGACCTAAGAAACGTTTTGGATTGCGTATGGTCAGGAAAAAGGAAATTCAGCAAGGCCGCCATAGCCAAAAAGGAGAGGGAGATGGAATTAAAGACAAGGAACGGGTTAAAGGAGATACTCGGCAATGTCATGTGAAATGGTGCTCTGATGGACAGAAGGTGACAATCCCCATGAAAAAAATCCTCTTTGTTTCAATACACCTCCCGTCCAAAATCAGCGGCTTCCGCAGGCTCTACCACAACCTGCGCATGTTCTCAAAGGACTTTGAAGTCCATTTCATAAGGCTCAACCTCAACGAAGCGAAAGGCAAGGCACTGCTGGAGCTGCCTGGCGGCGTAAAATTCAAGGAAATCAGGTGCGACGGCGAGCGGTTCGACCCGGCATTCCTGGCTTACCCCGTTTTCATCAAGCAAATGTCAAAGATGGCATGGGCATTGCCGCAAGTCCAGGACTACATCAACAGGGAAGGGATTGGCTGCGTCATGTTGCACACGACGTCATGCTCGGTTGCCTTGCGCAACCTGGCCGCGCCGCTCAAGGTTGCGGAATTCATAGACTCCACCGAGCTGTATTACAGGACAAAGGCAGAGCACTACCCTTCAGCCAGGAATGCAATAATAGAGCGCATCAACGGCCTGTTTTTCCGCATGCTTCTGTCAAACCTTGCCCCGAAGTTCGACCTTTTCATTTACATAACCGACGATGACAGGAGGGAGGACGGGCTGCCGGAGGGCAAGACGTTCGTCTCGCTCGAGGCAAGGGACCCGCCGCTCAAAGACGCTGGCGCAGCGAAACGCGACATAGACGTGCTCCTGTTTGGCCTTTGGAGGCACCCGCCAAACCGCGACGGCCTCAGGGAAATCCTGCCGAGGCTCGGAGGGATAAAAGGCAGGGTTGCCGTAATCGGCCTGGACCTTGACAAGTCGCTTGCCTTCCCGCCCAATGTCGAGGCAATAGGGTTCGTGGATAACGCATCAGAATACTTTTTGAGGTCAAAAGTGGCGCTCATACCGGTTTTTTACGGGGCCGGGCTGCAGAACAAGGTTTTTGACGCGCTGAGGCACGGATGCAAGGTCATTTCCACGCCATTCACAAAAGGAAAGTTTGAGTCAAGCGGGTTTGTCTCAGAATCGGTTGTTTATTCCGAAGACCTGGTAAAGGCGGCCAACGACGCCATTGAAAGGTACAGCGGCAAGGACGCGGCTGCCGCATTGGAAACGTACAAAAAATGGTATGGGGCAAGCGTGGAAAAAGACATGCAGTATGTGGATGCAATCAAGCGCATATTCACGGAAAAAGGGATTTGACAGCAAGGGGGAATGCCTGGCCGTCTCCGTCGGCGTTTAGCCAAACGAAAGGCATTTAAAACAAGCTAGGCAAAGATGCAACAGCATAACGGTGTCTCCATATGATACATCTTGAATTCACGACCGTCATCGGCTGCAGGAACATGTGCGGATACTGCCCCCAGGCAGCAATCATAAACAGCTACAAGGGCAAGGGCGGCATGGTGATGAGCCTCGAGGACTTCAAAACCTGCGTAGACAAGACCCCAAAGGGGGCGGAGATAGCCTTCAGCGGGTTCTCCGAGCCGTTCCTTAACCCAAAATGCATAGAAATGATTGAATATGCCTATGAAAAAGGGCATCCTGTTTCTGTCTATACGACGCTGGTCGGGGCCTCCATGGACGACATCAAGAGGCTTGGGAGGATACGCTTCTACGACTTTGTCATGCACCTGCCTGACAAGGAGATGACGATAAAGATAAACGACGAGTACCTTGCCAAGCTGAGGGCGCTTTCCAAGCTGAAAATATCGGCGACGCACGACAAGCACGCCTGCTGCTTCGCCGAGGTCGACAAGCGCGTAATGGACGCAATAGGCAGCAGCATGAGGGTGGAAGACCTAGTACAGCCCAACACAAGGGCCGGATACATAAAGAAGAGCGGCATATTCAGGAAGGGGCTCATAACTTGCAGGAAAGGCGGAAGCGCGCTCAACCAGAACGTGGTCCTTCCGAACGGCGACGTTGTCATATGCTGCATGGACTTCGGCCAAAGGCACGCTTTCGGGAACCTGCTCAAGCAGAGCTACAAAGAAATAATGAACAGCCCGGAAAGGAGGCGCGTCATTGAGGGCCTGTCGAAAGAGATGATAAGCACGCTGTGCAGGACGTGCGAGTCGGCAATAAGCCTGGCGCATGACGGGCCTTGGGGGGTTGTGCTTTACCTGAACTCAAGAAGGAAAGAGATTATTTGACGGCCTCATAGCCTTTTGTTCTTCAGCAGCCCAGCGTATATCCGGGCAGCTTCCTTGTGGTTTTTGGGCGTTATGGGAAATGCTATCTTTTTGAGTTCGGCATTCCATCCGAATAGGCTTAATGCCGTCTGGCAGAGCCTTATAGGCGACATTACTGTTGCCCAAACGATTCCCAAGAGCAGACGGCCCCTGGATTCCTTGAGCACAACCCTTTCGTCCAGCGTGTCATATCTCTTGTATGCCAGCAGGCTCAGCAGCGAAAAAGGCATGCTTAATGCCCTGGCCAGGAAGGACGGGTTGAATTTCAGCGTGCTTTCCCTTTTTTCGATTGCGACAGGCGAGCCACCTTCGGCTATCCAGTCCCCTATGGTGAATTTGTTTGAGTTCCGCGCTATCTCCTTAAGCTGAACGTCGTTGAAAACATCCGCAAAGAAGGCGTAAAACATCCTCCACACAGCGTATTTTGCATACGAGGACTTCCTGTATCCTGCCTCAAGCAGGAACGCAAGTATTAAGCCGCTGACATAGGGGTAGTATTTCCTTTTCGCGACCATCTTATGGTAGATGGTGAACCCTTCCATCGGATGCCTTACATACGCCTTGTCGGTCAGCAGCGCCATATCCAGCTTAAGCAGCCTGGACCTGAACTCATAGTCCTCGCCGCCCCTCCACAGGTAAGGAGCGCTGAACCCAACCTTTTCAAAAACCGCCCTTGGGAAGAACCCGAAGCTGTTGGGGTTGTAGACGTTGTTGCCTATCATCTTGTTTTCTCCCTGGTATACTATCGGGAGCACGGCCTTTCCCGAGGATAGCACCAAGTCCCTGCATGAGATGAATCCTTCCTTTGAATCCAAAAACGCGTTAATGTCGGAAAGCACAATGACTTCGTAGCCAAGGTGGTAGCAGAGCGATTGCGCCGCAAAGAAGGCGCCGCAGGTCCCAAGAGGACTAAGCTCAATCGCATGTAGCGCGCTAAGGCCGCTTTCCGGTATTTTCATCCCTATCCTGTGTATGAACACAAAGTCCGCCACGTCCGCAATCCCAGTTTCCTTCACGTATTTTTCAAATGCCCTGAACTCCTTTTCATCCCCGACTGGGCACGCAAGCACTGTATCCTTCCGCTTCCCTATCCTGTTCACGAATGTGCCGAGCAGCATGCCAAGCCCGCTGGCTGAAAGAATCCCCTGTATCTCTTCATCAGTAAGCTGGCCTGGCTTTGGGTTTGGCATAATACCACCGTTGCGCTACACCTTGCCGTATTTCTCAAGCCACTCTATGGCCCTGTCAAGGCCTTCCCTGAGCGGCGTCATCTTGTATTTTGTCAGCTTTCCCATTTTCTCAACGTTAAGGCATTTTGAGCGTGCGCCGACGTACCTTGAGGTGTCAAACTTTATGCTTGAAAAGTCATAGCCTACCTTTTCGCATATCATCTTCGCGAAGTGCCTGATGCTGAACTCCTCCCCGCCGCCTATGTTTATGCTGTCGTTTTCGCATTTTGCGGAAAGGTCCGTCATTATGTTGACAAAGTCCTCAACATATACAAGCTCCCTTTTCTGGTATCCGTCCCCCCAGAGCACAACAGGCTC
>JBGQMY010000034.1:0-3776 GCA_041500865.1 Candidatus Micrarchaeia archaeon
GAGGCACTATATCGAAAACCACGAGACGGAAGAGCTTTCAAGGACGATGGACATCAGTGAGGAGCGCCGCCAGATGTTCATGCCGTCGTTTATCCCGCATCAGCAGAGAAGCCCAGCACTTTAGTGCTGGGAGAGTTCACTCCTTTGCGCATAAATCCAATTTAGGTGAATATTATGGCAGACCAAACAGACGACGGATTCATAGTCCTTACAACGCCGCACATATACGGCAAGCACGAGGTCGTGAAAATACTCGGCATAGTGACAGGCATCACCGTCAGGACAAGGGGGATGGGCGGGATGATAATCGCAAACCTCCAGGCCATCGGCGGTGGAGAGATTACGTCGTTCACGTCAGAAGTGGAAAAGGCCAGATACGAGGCAATCGACAGGATGAAGGAAAAGGCGAAGTCGCTGGGCGCCAACGCGGTAATCGGGATGGACATAGAGACCACGACGATGGGCGCCGCAGATTCCATGATAATGATATCCGCAACCGGAACGGCCGTCATCCTAAAGGACGCGAACGGGAAAAAATGAGGCCAGCGCCATGGATTTAACCGGTTTGTGCCTGCCGTTCATGTTCCTGGGCTACGGATTAATAATATTGATTGTCCTGCTCATTGCGTACTACTTTTACTCAAGGTCAAGGAAGAAAGAGGAAGAGCTGGGCAGGAAGATGTCCTCCGACAGGAAGAACGTCTGACTTCCTACCGCCAGCCTTTTATATATTGGCAGGCAAAATAATGCGCTAGAGGGAACGTCCGGATGATATACCTTGACAAGCTCCAGAAGATGGAGAAGAACAGGAACGCGTTCATATTCACAGGGGCCGTAATCCCAGTGATACTGCTCATCATACTCCTCGAGGTCGGGCTCTTCGGCAACTGGCAGATGCTGCTGGAGGACAGGATGTACGTTGAAAGGCCTGCGATGGACAACATAGTGATAATAGCGATAGACGACAAAAGCCTTTCCGCGCTTGGCCCGTTCCCATGGAACAGGTCCGTGTATACGGATATGGTTGACCACATCGGCAATGCATCCGTCATAGGCTTCGACATAGGCTTCTTCAACGTGACGGACGAGGATTGGGCGTTCTCCAAGGCGCTTTACGGAAAGGACGCGGTCTTTGCCTCCGAGTACACGTCATTCGTGCAAAACGGCAGCAGGCTCATTGGAAACGGGCCGCTATACCCGTCATACAGGCTTATGTCCGGAAGCGCGTCGGTCGGCTATGCCAACATCATCAAGGACAAGGACGATGTCGTCAGGAGGATACCAAGGATAGGGGGCGGCATGAACAGCTTCTCCGAGCAGGTCGCGCTTGCGTTCAAAAATTCAAGCTTCTCGATGCCAACGGATGACCTCATTGTCAACTTCGGCGGCCCGCCAGGCAGGTTCAAGGCAATTTCGTTCGTAGACGTCAACGGCACAGACCCGGCATTCTTCAACAACAAGATAGTGCTGGTCGGGGCGACGAGCAACGCATTGAATGACAGCTATGTGACGCCGACATCAAGGGGGCTGGGCATGCCGGGCGTCGAGGTGCATGCCAACGCATTGGAGACCATGCTCATTCCAAATGCATACCTCATGGAGCAGAGCGACCTTTCCATAATGCTGTCCATGGTCATCATATCCATCATAATGGCCGCTATATTCACGGCGCTTAGGAGCCGCGGGCCCCTTTCCAGCATCCTGCCTTTCCTTTTCATACCCATATACTGGTTTATCTTCTGGTTCGTGGCGGTCCTTGCTTCGTGGAACGGCTACATCATGAACCTTTTCTATCCGCCGCTGGCGATAGTATTCTGCTCCCTGGGCATAGCGATAGGCAATTACTTCTATGAGGGGACGAAAAGGAAGGAGGTGCTCAGCGAGTTCGGCAGGTACGTGTCGCCTGACGTGGTTAGCGCCATATTCAGGGGCGAGAAGAAGATGGAGCTTACCGGCGTTGAGAAGGAAATCAGCGTGATTTTCGCCGACATCAGGGGATTCACTGCGCTGTCCGAGCGCCTTAAGCCGCCCCAGCTTGTCGAGCTGCTCAACGCCTACCTTGGAAGGCTGGCAATGATAGTCTTTGAGAACGACGGCACGGTTGACAAGTACATGGGCGACGCCATCATGGCGGTGTACAACTCGCCATTTGACGTGGAAAGCCATGAGTACAAGGCATGCCTCTCTGCGCTGCAGATGCAGGACGCCATAAGGCTCATGAACGAGGAAAACAAAAGGACGTTCAGCGACTTCCCTGACCTCAGGATGGGCATAGGCATAAACTCCGGAAAGGCTATCGTCGGAAACATCGGCTCAAAGGACAGAGTGGATTTTACGGCAATCGGGGACACGGTCAACATCACCTCCCGCATAGAGGCGCTGACCAAGCATTACGGCGTCTACGTAATAATGGGCGAGAGCACCTACGAGAAGGTGAAGGGCAGGTTTTTCATCAGGGAGCTGGACTTTGTAAGGGTAAAGGGAAAGAGCAGGCCTGTCAGGATATTTGAGCTGAGGAGGGACGACTACGACAAAAGATGGGACACGGCGCTGAAGCTGTACAGGGACGGCGAGTTCAAGAAGGCAAAGGCATTGTTCAAGGCCATAGGCGACGAGGCAAGCGCGGTCTTCGTTGAAAGGTGCGACAACCTCATGAGAATGAGGGTCAGCAAGGGCAAGTGGGACGGCGTATTCACCCACACGACCAAGTGAGGCGTTCCAATGAGGACAATCGGCATAGAGTCAACTGCGCATACGCTCGGCATAGGCATTTTCGACAGCAAAAAAGGCGTGATTTCAAACGAGATTGCGCGCTACCAGCCGAGCGGCGGAGGCATACTCCCCATGGATGCCGCGGACAGCCATTCGCGGAACTTTCCGGGGCTGCTGGAATCCTCGCTGTCCAAGGCCGGTGTTAAGCTAAGTGACATTGACGCGGTTGCAGTCGCCCAGGGCCCAGGCATAGGCGCCCCGCTTTCGTTCGGAGTCAGCATGGCCCGTTTCCTATCATCGTATTTGGATGTGCCGATTGTCGGCGTGAACCACCCGTATGCCCATGTCAAGATAGCTGAGCACTTCGGCCATGCGGAAAGGCCCATTATTATTTACGTGAGCGGGGGCAACACGCAAATCCTTTTTGAAAACAGGGAAGGGTTTTACGACGTGCTTGGCGAGACCCTTGACATGGGGCTTGGCAATCTTTTTGACGCCTTCCTGAGGGAAGCCGGGGAAAAGGAGGCATACGGCTCAAAATTAGAGCAAATGGCAAAAGGCGGAAAATACGTCAAGATGCCTTATGTCGTAAAAGGGCTCAACATCTCCTATTCCGGGCTTTTCACGCACGCCAAAAGGATGCTCGGCAAATATCCGCTGAACGACATCGCCTATTCCCTTATGGAGACGTCGCTTGCCATGACCGTTGAAATCGCCGAAAGGGCGTTCCACATGAAAGGCGCAAAATGCTTCCTTGCATGCGGCGGCGTTGCGCAGAACGCAAGGCTCAAGGAGATGCTCAGCCTTGTGGCCAAGGAGAACGGCGCGCAATGGTATGTCGCGCCAAACAAGTACAACGGCGACAACGGCGCCATGATAGCGTATGCAGGATGGCTCATGCAGGAAAAATACGGCTTTTTCAACATGAAAGACGTCCTTCCATACCCCGACTACAGGATTGACAGGATGAAGGCGCTGCTTGAGAAGATAGGAAAAATTTAATCGTGCTGGACAAGAAATCCCCGGATTTCAATCCGGGAATGAATTGACCCATCGTCGTTGCC
>JBGQMY010000035.1:0-2629 GCA_041500865.1 Candidatus Micrarchaeia archaeon
AATATCATTCTCTGAATATAAAAACGTTGTGATTGGCGCGAAGGCGCGCGCCGAAAAAAATTAGGCTTTGCTGCGGCAACGACGATGGGTCAATTCATTCCCGGATTGAAATCCGGGGATTTCTTGTCCAGCACGATTAAGAAATCGCTGTTGGAGCAGATTGTCGCAGAACTGGAGAAGAAAAAGGACCTGGAATGGGACATCTACAACATAGGGTGCGCGAAATGATGGACGCGGAATCCCCGCTTTACGGCGAGCTGAACAAGGACTGGAAAGCGACTTGCAGGATTGTCCTTGGCGACGAGGTTGGCGAGCTGAAGGACTTCAGCGGATGGCTGAAGGATTACATCCCGGAGTTCGGGAAAAGGAAGTCCCATGTCTCGGGCAAGGACGTTGTATTCGCAAGGAAGGACTACTGCGCAGACGCAAATTTCATCTCGCTTGGCGAGCTGAAGGAAAGGGCAATTGAGCCGCTCACGATAAACGAGATAAAGGACATAGACTCCCTCGCGCAGGCGGTTTCCGAGAAATGGGAGTATGCTGGCAGCAAGGAGATAGGAAACTCGAAGTTCGTGGAGGAATCCGACAACATAATAGACTCGCAATACGTCGCGGAATCGGCGAACATCCGCAAGTCGTCCCATGTCTATTCCTCATATTTCGCGAACGATGGCTCCAAATACGTGTTCGGCTGCAATTGGGTGGTGAACGGCGAGTTCCTGATAAAGGGCCAGGGCAAAAACGTGAAAAGGACGTTCGACAACAACTGGGCCGAGAACTGCAGCGACGCGTACTTCAGCTTCTTCAACATCGGGTGCAGCGAGATAATGTTCTGCTTTTTCCAGCGGAACAGGAGGCATGCGATAGGGAACCTGCCGCTGGACAAGGAGAAATACGCAGGGCTCAAGCGCAAGCTGCTTGACGAGGTCGTGCAGGAGATGAAAAAGTCGAAAAGCTTCCCGTCCATATACAGCATGGTGCCTGACGAAAAGCCGGAAATGGGCATAACGCCAAGGCCCAGGGACGAGAAGGGCGACATCGGGCCCATGAGGAAGGCGTTCTCGACCACGTTCAATGTCCTATTCAAGAAAGAGCCCGGCGACATGCTGGAATACGAGCAATGGCTGCTGAGGCACATCATGAAGGCGCCCGAGCTGAAGTCGCCGTTCGGCTCGAAGGTGTACAGGAGCGACTCCATAGACGAATTCTGGCGCTTCCCTGAAAACAGGATAATATCGCAGGACGAGTCGGCCGAGATGGGGCTGGCCAACATCCATATGGACGAGCCGCAACTGGGCAGCATCGAAAGCATAAGGAAAGGCCTTGGAAAGATAGGCTTTTTCGTAGGAAGGCTTTGGGAGCAGGACAGAAACACGATAGACTGCCCGTTGGCGTACCACGGCGTGAACATGTACAAGGTAAACGACACCGGGTATTCGGAGAACGGCGGCATGTGCGGGACCCTGCTGGACTCCAAATACGTCTTCGGCAGCAACAGGCTTGTCGATTCGACGTTTTGCATAGACTGCTACCACTCGTTCACGCTGAACCGGTGCTTTGAGCTGGACGCATGCACGAAGTGCACCGACTCGATGTTCTGCCACAACTGCGAAGGGCTCATGGAATCCATGTTCTGCTTCAACGTCAAGGGAAAGAGGCACGCAATCGGGAACTATTCCCTTCCAGTCGAGCAATACAGGAAAATCAGGGACTCGCTTGTGGGCCAGATGGGCGACGAGATAATCAGGAACAAGGGACTAAGATTGGATATCTACAACATCGGGTGCGCGAGGTAACCGTCACTTCTTTTTCTTCCTTGAGCTGAGCTTTTTCTTCAGCGCCTCTGCCATCTTCTTTATCTTGCTTATCTTTGCGTCGGTTTCCTCCTGCGCCTCTGACTCCGACTGCCTCTTGGGCCTCAATGCAGATTCCCCTTCCGAAGACCTGCTGCTGCCGTAGCCAACGACCAGCACGTTCCGGCCCTTTGGCGCCTTCTTTTCAGGCTCTGGCTCCTGCGGGGCAGGCTCTATAGCCTCCTCGGCCTGCGGCTCCTCCTTTGGCTCTGCCCCTATCTTGGCTTCAGGCTGGTCCGGAGGCTCTAGTTCATGCAGGGGCTCTGCTTCCTTTGTGGCCATGGGCTTCTCCGGGGGCTCTGCCTCTTTCCTGGGTTCAGGCTCCATTTGGGCTTCGGCCTTCTGCTGGGCTTCCATCCCTTTCTGCGCCTCAAGCCCCTTTTGGGATTCTGCCTCCTTCTGGGCATCGGATTCCTTTTCTGCCTCTGACGCCTTATCGGCCGCCTGCCTGTTGGTGTCGGCAATGGCCTCGTCAAAGACCGCGCCAGGCTCTGCCCACTCAGCCATGTCAACGACCTTGAGCTTCATCGGAAGGAGGTATGATTTGCCTGTGAAAAGGCGAGCTATGCACTCCCTTTGCTGCAGCCTCGCGAACATCTCCTTCTTTGCCTCCTCTATCTCGCCCTGGGAGCGGTGCTTCTTGAAGTATTCCTCGACCTTTATCTCCATGACTGAGCTCATTGAGGCAGCGTCCTGCTTGTTGAGCTTGAACGCGACTATGTTCCTGATGTTGGACAGTATGCTGTCGTATATCTCCTTGTTGACCTGGTTGAGGT
>JBGQMY010000036.1:0-2413 GCA_041500865.1 Candidatus Micrarchaeia archaeon
CACAAGGGCGAGGACTCCCTCTTTTGACGGCGTAATATGTAGTGTGCTGCCATGTCTGCGGAAGGTTTGCCCCAGAAACGTAAATGCGTCTTTGATATGGCTGATGACGGTCTTTTCCTCTGAAAGTTCAAGACCGCGCTCAGTCAGAAACGTCTCGATTGCAGGTCTGACCTTTGTCTCCAGAATCGTTTTTGATTTACCGGTTACAATAAAGTCATCTGCATATCTTACGAAGTTGATCCTGTTGCGGCGCGGCACTACACTTTTAACTACCTGTTCCATGCCGTCCAGAACCATGTTCGAAAAGGTAGGACTAATAATCCCTCCTTGGGGCGTTCCTTTGTGTGATGGGTATGTAATACCATTTTCTACATACCCTGCATCAAGCCATTTGCGAAGGACTGCCTTGTCCGTCGGAATGTTTTGAAGCATCCATTCCTTGCTGATGTTGTCAAAGCAGCCCTTTATGTCCCCTTCCAGAATGTGCGTTGCCGAATTTGGCTTTGATAGGGCATTGAAGGCGGCGGCTACTGCGTCCGCACATCTTCTGCCTTCTCTGAACCCGTAGGAGTTACGGTCAGCTGTAGTTTCAGCTACAGGCGCAAGCGCAAGCTTGTATAAAGCCTGCATCGCCCTGTCGTACATTGTTGGAATACTCAACGGTCGCTTCTTGCCGTTTTCCTTGGGAATATAAATCCTTCGCAGAGGTTGTGCCTTGTATCCGTGTCGTTGTAAACTGTATGCAGCCTGTATCTTGGCACGGGGGCCTTTCCACAGGATGCCGTCTACACCTGGGGTTTTCTTCCCCTTGTTCGAGGTCACTCGCTTTACAGCCATGAGCTTGGCGTGGAGAGAGTGGGTCAGTAGCCATTGCAGAGCTTTTATCCTGCCTGACTTTACTTCCTTAACAGCCTTTGCGATACGCATCTGTAGTCTTCTGACACAACGCTGCGCTTCCTGCCAGTCGATGGCTTTCCACTTTTTCTCAGCGTCGCCGGAAAGGGCACCAGTTCGTTGAACCGTCATTTGCGTTCTTCCCTTCGAGGATTCTTCAGATTCTCTCGCAAAGAAACACCTGTCGGACGTGGGCACTCTTTGAAACACGGAAGTAGATTCCCGGTCTTTTCGAGTCGGGCCATGTTTCATGCCCTGTCCCCGATACTACCTCGGGGCTTTTGCTTTTTCCGACTTCTCAATTCCGTCCCTCCATCAGCCTGCCTTGCGGTTTTGCCTGCCATGCTTTGCACATGGCGGAGTAACGGCTTTTCCACGTTCCACATAATCGACCATTGCGAACAACTTAGGCGAAGCCTGAAAGCCGGCAGTCCTGCGATTCCGTACGGGCACGTTAACGACCAGTATCCTGCCTGCATGTGCAAACGCTGGGATGCACATCCTTGACCTATTAATCCCGGTAGGTCTATTGCTTTAGTTGACGACGCGTCCACGACTCTTTGTCTATCCTCGCCATATTGTTCTGACCTTAGCCCTTATTCCCGCGAGATTCGGGACCGGGTTTCCGCCTCACGGCCTCCGCCCCTTTCGGTACATTGTCGAGAGGGCTTCATACCCCGTCATTCAGCGCAACGGCAGCATGCCTCTCTAAGGTACTGATGGGAATACATCAGGTACAGTGAAGTTGTTTGTGTCTCCTTCCTGTACATTCGATTATGCGACTTCGTGTCGCGAACCGGGTAGGGCAAGGGGTTTGCGCCCCTCTTCCCCCCTAAGAACCGTACGTGATAGTTTCCCATCATACGGCTCAAGCATTTCAAAGGCTGTCCTTGTTGGACAACCCGGCTGTTATACCTCATTGCGCTATCATAGCACGATACGCCCGTGCTGATAACGCTTCCAGCAAACGCGCTTCCTTATTGTTCCGTCTACGCCAAAAGTATCCGGCATATTCCGTCATGTAAGGATTAGCGTCAGCCTTGATTTTAATATGTCTTCTGATTCCTATGGAACATATCCGGACTACTTGAAGAAGATGTTTCTTCCCCTTGTATTTCAGGATTACGGAGAACACGTGTTTCCGCCCACTGGCTGACCAGTATTGCCTGTGCAACCATTCCTTGGACTTGTCTTTATGTCTCCGTCGAAGCATGCGCCACAGTTGCTCATAGACATAATTATCGATACGGCTGAATACCTCCGAGGATACCACATGACGGTGGTAATTGGCCCAGCCCCGAAGCAACTGATTGAGCTTCTTGATGAGCCCTTCCAGCGGAGAACTTCTGTGTTGACGTATTATGTTTCCTATCTTCCTCACAAGGGCGAGGACTCCCTCTTTTGACGGCGTAATATGTAGTGTGCTGCCATGTCTGCGGAAGGTTTGCCCCAGAAACGTAAATGCGTCTTTGATATGGCTGATGACGGTCTTTTCCTCTGAAAGTTCAAGACCGCGCTC